>CAVVTN010000028.1:0-13005 GCA_963751115.1 uncultured Candidatus Altimarinota bacterium | reverse complement strand
CTTGTTTTTCCCTTCTTTCGTTTTCGTCTGATAGACCTTCGATTTGAAATCACTTTCCTTTGTTGGCTCTGTAAGAGTCGGTCTTCCTCTTCCTCTCTTGGTTTTGCTTCCGGAATACTGCTTGAAGGTGTAAATATTTCCATCGATATCAGTGTATTTGTCAAGTCTCGTTTTTTTAGGACACACAAACTATGAAGCTCATGTGGTTACAGGAATACTTGTGAGTTCGCCAGTTTCCTGAGCGAAAACGAACAAGGATTCCTGTGGAGTAGAACTAGAATGGGTCATACAAACTTCTGGAATACTTTGTTTTTTAAGAATTTCTTCTTTTTCCCGTATGATGAATGTAAATTTCTTTGGTGGCATTTTTAGGGCAGTATGAATTCGTTCGTGATTGTAATAATAGATTCGATAATGAATTGCTGCAATGAGGTCTTCAATACAAGCATAGGCATTTGGAGAATCCAGCTCCAGTTTAAATTTTCCATAATAAGACTCTTGACCTCCATTCTCCCAAGGAGATCATTTTTTACTCATGGATATTTGTATGCCTTGTTCTCTGAGATAATTCATAATCAAGAAACTTCTGTATTCACTTCATTGGTCTGAGTGAAAGATCTGTGGGATAGCCTGTGTATATTGAAATGCCATTTTAATTGCTTCAAGTGCAAATTCTTTGGTATGCACAAAAGATATGGAGTATCCAATGATTTCTCTTGTATACGCATCAAGAACAGTTGCAAGATACAGATGAATTCAGTGATAAATAATATGAGTAAAATCCGTTCTCCATATAACATTGGCTCGTATAGGGCAGATATTTTTTGTGAGGTTTGGTATCTTGATATCTGGAAGTCCTACATCTGCACTCTTTGTAAACTTTCTTCATATCCGCACTTTTGCAAAAATGGAGAATTTTTTCATGAGTCTTCGGGCTTTTTCAAAACATATTCCCATACTCCAAGCAATACGCCTATGACCATACCAAGGATGAGCCTCGTGGAGAGATTTCAACTCTGATTGGAGTAGAGCATCTTTTACTTCTACTTTTGATTGGTAGTACACGAGGGATCGTGCTACCTGAAGTGTTGTACAAAGAAGAAGTTTATTACAACCAGGATTATGCGAGAGGACCTCTCGAACGAGCATTATCCTGCTCATCTTTTTTTTTGAATCGCTCAACAACAACGCTGAGCGATCAGATGATTTGAATGAGATCAGTTTTTTCCTTCTCAAGCCTTTGAATCTTGGCAAGATAGGCCGATGAAGTAATTCCACTCTCATCTACTTCTTTTTTAAGCCAAGATCGAATAGTTTCAACCGTGACTCCAAATTCAGATGCTGCATCTGACATTTTTCTTCATTCAAGCTTTACTTGACGAAGTATAGTGGCTCTTACCTCAGGAGGTATTTTATGAAATGTTCCTGGCATAGAATATAAAAATAAAGAAATATAAATATATTGAACTCTCATTTTCTTGGCATCTTATTCAAATTTCATTTTATTTCTATTCAAATGAATGAAAAATAGGACACCGAGCTTTCGAGTTCGTGTGTCCTATTTTATCCGGACTGGTCATTTTAAGAAAAACTTGCTTTCTATCCATTTTCTATATACTATCCTCACCTCAATCCCTGCCCGGGTGGTGAAATGGTAGACACGACGGTCTTAGAAGCCGTTGCCTCGCGGTGTGAGAGTTCAAGTCTCTCTCCGGGCACCAGAAAATATAAAATCTCCTGTATCTTGCAAAAGATATGGGAGTTTTTTATTTTTGTGTACGTTGAAGTGAGAGGACTTGAAGCCGTAGCGACACCGATGACGAAGGAATCGGGGAAAGTGTGCCTCGAATGGCACACTTCGTCGCAAGGAGTTCCCGGGACGGGACAAGTCTCTCTCCGGGCACCAAAGAAATTCAAATAACTCACGTGAAAGCGTGGGTTTTTGTTTGCTTTTGCATGATAGATACTAAAAGAATATTTCGCTTGCTAAAACTCAATTTTTTTATATAGTACTCGGGCTTACAACCGAGGTTTTCATAACATTTTTTCGCGAATTTTTTATAAATAGTGCGGGTGATTTTATCACCGCCCGTCTTTTCGTAAGAAATTCGCGGAAATCTCGTTGTAAGCAAACAGATCAGGTGTATAGAATCACCCGCTTTTGTTTGCTTACAATCCCCATCTGAAAATTTCGGCAATTATTACTAATTGCCATTTTTTATGTCTGAACTATTAAAAGAAAGCAAAGCCTCTAATAAAGGATTACACAAAGCAAAAACAGGAAAAAATGATGAATTCTATACGCAGCTGTCATATATTGAAAAAGAACTCGGTCATTATAAAAATTATTTTAAGAACAAGATTGTTTTTTGTAATTGCGATGATCCGCAAGAGAGTCATTTTTGGAAGTATTTCGAGATGAACTTCGAACACCTCGGAATTAAAAAGCTCGTTTCTACACATTATGAAACGGAAAAACCTTCATACAAACTCGAAATTATCGGAGATAGGAATCATGATGGCAAGATAAATAATCTTGATATTATTAAGACTCCCCTGAGGCAAAACGGAGACTTTCGAAGCCCGGAGTGTATTAAACTTCTCGAGGAAGCAGATATCGTTGTGACAAATCCTCCATTTTCTCTCTTTCGTGAATATATTGCACAACTCTTTGAATACAAGAAACAATTCATTATAATTGGAAATTATAATGCTGTCACCTATAAGGAAGTATTTCCTTTGATAAAAGAAAATCAAATGTGGCTATGAGCTACTTTGGATGGAAGAAATGTTTGGTTTAGAATTCCTGATAATTATGAGAAATACCATAAAATTGAAAATGGAACAAAATATGCTTTTGTAGCAAGTACCATTTGGTTTACGAATCTCGATTATGATAAGAGGCATGAAGATATGATTCTCTATAAAACATATAAGGAAGCAGATTATCTGAAGTATGACAATTATAATGCGATTAATATAGATAAGACAAAAGATATTCCTATAGATTATGATGGTCTTATGGGCGTTCCTATTACTTTTCTCAATAAATATAATCCTGACCAGTTTGAGATTTTAGGTACAAGTGATAATGGTCTTGTGGAAAGTAAATTTAAAACAACACTTGGATTAACAGGAAAGTTTGTGGATGATTATTATAAAGCTGGTGGTACTGGAACATATCGAGAGGGTAATCCAACAGCTGGGTATTATAATGATGGTATTGCAAAAATGGCGTATAAAAGATTATTTATCAAAAATAAAAAACTCTAATCTCTAACTTCTCTCCCCTATGAAAATAGAACTTCGAGAAATCTCTATCAACGAAGTAGTCGCTGATTATATCAACAACCAAGAAGATGGCGTTGTCGGGTACGGTGGACACTTGAATATCCGTCCGAAATACCAACGGGAATTTGTCTATAAAGATAAGCAACGAGATTCTGTTATCGAAACAGTACGCAAGAATTTCCCGCTTAATGTCATGTACTGGGTAAAGAACTCAGATGACAGCTATGAAGTTCTCGATGGACAACAGCGGACGATTAGTATCTGCGAGTATGTCGCTGGAAAATTCTCTCTCGATTTTCAGTATTTCCATAACCTCGAAGATACCGAGCGAGAACAGATTCTCGATTACCGCCTCATGGTGTACTTCTGTGAATGAAATGATAAAGAGAAACTTGATTGGTTTAAAACTATAAATATCGCAGGAGAGAAACTTACCGACCAAGAACTCCGAAATGCCATCTATACAGGAACTTGGCTCACGGATGCAAAAAGGTACTTTAGTCGGACAGGTTGTGCTGCGTATGGACTCGGAAGTGATTATCTGAATGGTTCGCCGATTCGGCAGGATTATCTCGAAACGGCAATTAGCTGGATCAATAATGGGGAGATAGAAGAATATATGTCCAAGAATCAGCATAATCCCAATGCCAATGAACTTTGGCTCTATTTTCAAAGTGTCATAAATTGGACGCGTGCCACTTTCCCAAATTATCGCAAAGAGATGAAGGGAGTAGCTTGGTGAATCCTCTATAATCAATTTAAAGAACAGAACTATGATTCGGGGAAACTCGAAACAGAGATTACTCGACTTATGCAGGATGAAGATGTAACGAAGAAATCAGGAATCTATGAATACATCCTCACGGGAAATGAAAGATTTCTCAGTATCCGTGCTTTTACCGATAAGATGAAACGAGAAACTTATGAACGACAAAAAGGAATCTGTACTCATTGTCAGAAGCATTTCGAGATAGGTGAAATGGAAGCCGATCATATTACTCCGTGGAGTAAAGGAGGAAAAACAACATCTGAAAATTGTCAGATGCTTTGCCGTTGATGTAATCGAGTAAAGTCGGGGAAATAGTAAATTTCTTAAAGGGGGTTTACATAAAAAAGTTCGTATTTTCATACGAACTTTTTTATGTCTTCACCAATTTCTTCAAAAACCCCACATCTTTATCGAACCCAGCAATATCTTCCAGATTTTTATGATGGAAGGTTTTTCCTTTCTTGGGAACAAATACGATATCATTGCTCCCGGTAGTACAAATATCCGCGACGGTATCATAGAGTCGTCGACGATAGAAATTGCGGGCTATGGAAGTCTTGGTATGCTTCCCCGAGAAGATAATACCAAAACGATTATGTCCAACTTTATTGGGTAGTATATTGGCGATGAAACCATACGCAAAAAAAGGTTTACGAAATCGTAGAACCTTTTTTACTTCGTTTTCATTGAGTCTATAAATCTTTGGAATCATAGGGAAACAAATTGTTCGAGACTATTCAGCTACTTTTGCATCAGCTTTAGAATATCGAGCAGAATTATCTACACGGAAATGCTCACTAGATCCTGGGTATTGTACTACACGAGCAGTACCTCCAGCAACATTATGCATTTTAGATTTCCCCTTGATAAGTTTGTAACGATTTGGGTATGTAACAGTAAGTACATGACGACCTTTTCGACGTCGTGCAGCAAGAACTGCTCGCCCTCCTACAGAGAGAGATCGTGTCAAAAATCCGTGTGTTCGAAGTCGTTTTCTTTTCTTGAATTTAGCGAGCATAGTGCCTATTGTATTAGAAATATATATAAAAGAGACGATGCTCTTTTTATGAAAGTGCGAGAATTGTATGAAAAAACAAGGGAAAGTCAAAACAAATTATATTTTTCCATTCTTCTTCTTAATTCTTTATAGTTTTCTCCCAAATCTTTTGAAGGGAGAGAGCATTTTCTGCAGCTTCCTGTTGTGCTTTTTTCTTGCTCGATCCCATTCCAGTTCCAACTTGTATTGTTCCTATATATGCACCAACCGTATAAGATTTACTATGATCAGAACCGGATTCTCCGAGGACATTGTAGGTTGGGGTGGTGTTGTATTTTGCCTGAGATATTTCTTGAAGATAGGACTTGGGATCAACATAGAGTTGTTTCTCAAGAATCTCAGAAAGGGTAGAGTAGACGTATTTGTCAACAAAAGCTTTTGCTTCTGTATATCCGAGATCGAGATAGAGTGCCCCGAGAAATGCTTCAAAAGTATTTGCTACGATATAAGGATTGGTATTCCCCCCTGCGAGAAGTTCTCCTTTGGAGACGAGTACATAATCTTGGAGACCGAGCCGGAGCCCAATAATAGCGAGATTTTTTCCACGAACAAGAGCACTTCGAATATCGGTAAGTTCTCCTTCTGGTTTATCTGGAAAAGCATGGAAGAGAAGTTCTGTCGTTATAAGCTCAAGAACAGCATCTCCAAGGAATTCCAGACGTTCATTGCTTTCTGGAACATGGATGATATTTTCATTCAAAACAGAGCGATGAATGAAAGCGAGACAATAAAGTGTAATATTTTTATAAGGAATTTCGAGAGAAGATACAAATAACCCTATTTTCTCTTCAAATGCCTTACTTGATATAGAAACGATTTTCCTGGACATAATCGTGAGTTAAAAAACTAAAATTTCTGAAAAATAAAAATATTCGTCATTGCGAGAATATTCAATAGCTTTGCTTCCGAAAATCACGAGCATTTATTTTGAATATTCGTGGCAATCTTCCTTGTTTTGAAAAACTTACGAGAAAAACTTTTTCTAGAACTCATTATAGAAGCTAAAGAAGATTTCTCACATTCGTTCGAAATGACAATGCAATGTATATTTGCTTTATGTGGCTCAAAAATTCCGAAACGATAGACATTATAATTACACAAAAAATTGTGCTTTTATTGTATTTTTCTTGCTGGTTTCTAGTACGGTTGCCTTATCATCTTTTACTGCGTTGAGTACTCCATTTACCATGGTTCGAGCGGTGTCATCGGAGAATATTTTCGCAAGTTCAACCGCTTCATTGATACTTACTTTTTCTGGAATAGTATCTATAGCAAGATAGAGCATCTCATACGAAGCAATCATAATAGGAAGGAGATTTCCAATGGGCATAGTAGTGATATCAAATTTTGGTGCATAGGTGTGGATGATGGTGAGTAGCTCTGCCTCTTTTTCTATAACTCCTGTAAACATCGCCTGAAAATAGGGGAGATCGATAGAATTTTCCATAGCTTCATCGAAAAAAGTTTGGAGAAAAGAATTTTCTTGAAAATGTACTCCATTTATAGATCGAGCATAGAGAGCCTGAAGAAGATAGGAACGAGTCTTTCGACGAGAAACTTTTATCATGAGGTTGGGTTGTTAATTAGCAATTGTTACATTCTTCTCCACATTGGAGGAAGTAATCACATAGATTTTCTGAATTTAACCTTATGAGATATATACCCTTCCATCTACCGTGTTTATTTTCTTTATCTATGTACCTTAAATCACATAAAACAGCGTATTTATCATTGTCTTTTGAAAAAATATCATAGGATACGGATATTTCTTTCTGCTCTTTTATAACTTCCCATTCCTGCGCTAACGCCTCTTTGTCCGTAATCCGAACAAAGGACGTTTCCCAATATTCCATATCTTCCGTAAATAAATCCATAACCCCACCAATATCGTGAGTCTCCCAATGTTTTACGAATTTCCGAAGCCATTTATCTATATTGCTCATAGTTATGTTAGACATATTTTAAAGCAAAGTTAGCACCTTCCCAATAGAAAAAGTGCTAATATTTAAAAACTTGCGCAAAAGCGAAGTAATTTGAGTGCAAATCGAGAACCGGAGCGAACCGTACGACTGTACGGAGAGTGAGGAAGCGGAGATTTAAACTCAAAGAACGAGTTTTTCCGTGAGTTTACGCACGAACGGTTTGGATTTTCTTGGTCTTTCCAACAGAATAAACCTTTCGTCCCTTGTATTCTCCAGTGATAGGTGAAGCAAAGTGAGAAAGTCCTGTAGCATTTCCTTCTGCATCGTACTGAAGAGAAACACTATTAAGAACTTTTCGAGTCTTGAGCTCGAGCCATTTACCGTGGCGTTTTCCAGTTTGTACCTTGGAAGCTTTTTTTGGTGGTGCGAAAGTCATGGTGAGAATCGTTTAGAAAATAGGATGACAGAGCGGTTTCGTTGTTCTCTATCAAAATTAAGTGGGCGTATTATATAGAAAAATATAAAAATGCAAAGGAAAATGTAGAGATTTTGTAAATTCCACAAATCTCTTTATCTTGAGTTATGAATAAACTCAGAGAGAATGCGGATTTTACTATTCAAAATGGCTATGATATTTCATAAGCTATTCTCAAATTTTTATCACAACAAAAGTATATTCTCATCCAAAGAAGACCCTGAAATCGATTTATCCGTCTGTCATAATTACAGGTAGTATATTGAGAAACTTTGGAAGAGCAACTTTCATGAGTTCATCTCTTGCTTTTTTCTTTTCTTTCGCAGCCTGAAGTGGTGTTTTTCTTTTCTGAAGTCTTTGGAGTAACTCTTTTGTGAATTCCTTTCGTAGATGAGATTCCCAGTTAGGAAGTGAGATAAGTTTCTGGTAAGGTGTCATACAGTTCTTCAACGTATAGAGAATTCTCACTTTCCCATTTTCTTCACATACCTTCTCGGGGAAATGACAGGGACGATAGAAATTGAGATATGGGATAAAATGTTCCATGTAGAATCGATTGATTCTTGGAGCAAATACTCCAGGAATATGCCAGTGTCCGAATTCCTTTCGGATAATTGCACCATTTTTACATTCCACAAGTCCATTGTCTGTACTCTTTCTTGCTCTACTCTTAGTCTGAGAAACTCTGAGTTTTTCAAGAAGTGCTGCCACCTTGTAGTTGATGAACTCACTTCCATTGTCCGAATGAAAATTTTTTATCTCAAATGGAAAAGTAGCGAGTGCTCATTTGAGGAGAGGTAAGAGAAATCGTTCGGAGATTTCCTCGACTGCAAACATTACTTCCCACTGAGTTATTTCATCTACAAGATTAACGTGGTATACTCATTTTTCTCCATTCAGATCTCCCTGATGTACTGTATCGACCCGTATGAATCATGGGAGTCCTTCTGGATTTGGTTTCATACGGATTCCGATAGGAATATTCACACTCTTGGTTTTTCCAACAACTAATGATTCCTCTTTGTAATGGGAAGTGGAACGTAGACGATACAACTGAGCAACAGAAATATCTTTGAGACGAACAAATCGTATATCTCCGATAAGATACTCATCTTTCATGAGTGCAATAGTAAGTCCTCAGGATAGTCTTCCAGTCGCATTATCGACTTCAGCAAGAAGTCAGGAATCTTCTCTTGTGTAAGTAATAGGAAATACCCTACGAGAATATGTATGACCAAGTCTCTGTCACACCTTGAAAGCACGGATATATCGATCAACTTGTTTTTCTGCAAGTCCCGTCATACGCCCAATATATTGGATTATTATCCCCTTATCTTTCTTTTTAAGAGTAAGGTATTTAAAGCGTAAAAGACGCTCGAGTATCCAGTCCGATCGTTCTTCGAGCGTTCCCGTAAGTATGACATCCGTCACTACTGGATTATTTAGGAAACTGACCAAGTCAGTAACCGTACGGAGATTATTATCAGTATACATAGCATTCATAGGTTAATGATACCTATGACATACGGATTTTACAAATTTCAAGGTCTTCTTGTGTGAGAATACGAACCCTATTTTGGGGTCTTCTTGTATGAGATAAGAGTACAAATTGACTTTCTGAAAAATCTACTAATATAATGCCACCTGAAGGATATTAACTTCAGGAAATCAAAACCAAAACACAATCGAAGAGGAAAAATCATGAAAAAAAAATTTGTATTAGGACTACTGACAGTCCTGTTGAATATGACCGCCGCAGCACAGGCTTCGGATCAAGCAATTGATCCGAATAGTGAGCAAGCGCTTGGCGAGAAATCTGAGCAAATGCATCAGGCGCGTCAGGCGGCTAATGCAAAAGAAGCTGCCGCTGCTGATGCAAAAGAAGCAGCCACAGCTGACACAGAGTCAGTTGATCAGAAGATTTTCAGAATGCCGGCAGACGCCAGCTTCTAAAACTTCATCCTGTAATCTCATCTCTTTTTGAAATATGAGATAGAGTTTGCAGGATACAACCATAAGGGTCATTGTTTTTCGATGACCCTTTAATTATATACAAAATGTGACCCGTGTTTGAGACCTATTATTCTAACATCTTTTAGTTTTATAAAAAAGAGGGATAATATTCTCCATATCGGCACAAAAATTAAATTTGACTAAATATCCCTTTCTCATACAATCTCGGCAAATTCTTTTCAACAAAGAATATTTTTTCTATATCTTTTTACATTATATATATGGCAATTGCAACCGAACTAAAAAATATTCGTAATATTGGTATTATCGCGCATATCGATGCTGGTAAAACCACTACTTCTGAGCGTGTACTTTTCTATACTGGAAAGACTCATAAAATCGGAGAAGTTCATGAAGGTGCTGCGACTATGGACTGGATGGCACAAGAACAAGAGCGAGGTATTACTATTACGTCAGCGGCTACTACTTGTGAATGGAAAGGAACTCAATTTAATCTTATTGATACTCCCGGTCACGTTGACTTTACGATCGAAGTAGAGCGTTCTATGCGTGTACTTGATGGAGGAGTTGCGGTATTTGATGCTTCTCAAGGAGTAGAACCTCAGTCTGAAACAGTTTGGAAACAAGCTGATAAATACGGAGTTCCACGAATCGCATTTGCAAACAAGATGGACAAGACGGGTGCTTCATTTCAGATGACGTACGATTCTATCAAGAAACGTCTTTCTGGAAATAAAGTTATCGCTATCCAGATGCCTATGGGTGAAGAAGATAAGTTCGAAGGAATTATCGACCTCGTTGCTATGAAATCCTATACTTTCGAAGGAAAGATGGGGGAAATAGTTGTTGAGGCAGAAATCCCAGCTCAATACCTCGCAGAAGCACAGAAGATGCGTCTCGATGTTATCGAAAAAGCTGCTGAGCAATCAGATGAACTTATGGAGGTATATATGGAAAGTGAAACACTTACTGTAGAACAGATCAAGAAAGGTCTTCGACTTGGTACTATTACCAGTTCTATTTACCCACTTATGTGTGGTTCTGCTCTTACAAATAAGGGAGTTCAACTCGTACTTGATGCAGTAGTCAATTATCTTCCTTCTCCACTCGATGTAAACGAAGGAACGATTACTGGTTCTGACGAAGACGACCACGATGTAAAAATTACTTATAAACAAAACAAAGACGAACCTCTTACGGCTCTTGCATTTAAGATTGCAACTGACCCATTCGTAGGACGTATTACCTTCGTTCGTGTATATTCTGGAACTCTTAAATCTGGATCATATGTATATAATCCTATCTCTGGACAAAAAGAACGAATCGGACGTCTTCTTCAAATGCATGCAAATACTCGACAAGAAATCGAAGAAATCCCAGCTGGAAATATCGGAGCTGTTATCGGACTCAAGGATACGAAAACAGGGGATACTCTTTGTGAAATAGATAAGCCAGTAGTATTGGAGCGAATGATATTTCCAGAGCCCGTTATCTCTATCTCTGTAGAACCCAAAACAAAAGCAGATCAGGAACGAATGGGTATGGCTCTCAGTAAACTTGCTGAAGAAGATCCTTCATTCCGAGTAACTTCTAATCCAGAAACGAATCAAACAATTATTGCAGGAATGGGAGAACTTCATTTAGAGATCATCGTAGACCGAATGAAACGAGAATTTAAGGTAGAAACAAATGTCGGAGCTCCTCAGGTTGCATATCGAGAAACTATTACTCAAACAGTAGTAGATGCAGAATTTAAACATCAGAAGCAAACGGGAGGTCGTGGACAATACGGACACGTTGTGATTACATTTGAGCCAATTTCCGCAGAAGAACGAAAAGCAAATCCAGAATTTAAAGAAGAGAATGTATTTATCAACAAGGTTGTCGGAGGAACGATTCCAAAGGAATATATCCCAGGGGTTGAAAAAGGTCTTCGTGATTCTTGGTCTCGTGGTATCATCGCTGGTTACCCAATCGTCGATGTTCGAGCAACTCTTACATTTGGTTCGTATCATGATGTCGATTCTAATGAACTTTCATTTAAACTTGCCGCTTCAAAATGTTTCCGAGAGGCAGCAAAGAAAGCTCGACCATCTCTTCTCGAACCAGTTATGTTGGTAGAAGTAAATACCCCAGAAGAATATATGGGAGATGTACTCGGAGGTATCAACTCAAAACGAGGACAGATTATCGAAATGACGGAACGAGGAATGGCAAAGATTATCAAGGCATATGTTCCACTTGGAGAAATGTTTGGATACTCAACAGACCTTCGATCTATGTCACAAGGACGAGCAACTTACGTTATGGAATTCTCTCATTACTCAGCAGTTCCAGCAGCTCTTACTGAAAAGATTCGAGCAGAACGTGGAGTGAAATTTGATGACGAAGAATAATATATATAATAAAAATCCCCCCCACTTTCAAAAGTTGGGGGGATTTTTATTATATTGGCAGTATGATCGTCCCCTCGTAATGATTACCACGATAGTGATCAAGGAGTTTAGAATCGGTACCATTTATAATGTGTGTTTCAATACCGATTTTAGCAGCTGCTCGTGCAACTTCGAGCTTCGTGCACATTCCTTTCTTTCCGGGTTTCCCGAGTTTTTCGCCGGTGATTTCTTCGATAAATGCATCAGTGAGTTCGGTATATGATATCTCTGGTATACAAGAACCGGGATTGTCCTTTTTTTCATATACTCCATTGGTATTGGTGATGATATAGAGTATTCTTGCTCCGATAAGCTCTGCAATGAGGAGGGCATTTTTATCATTATCAATACCTCTTTCCAAGGCCAAGAGTTCTTCTGATGAAACGGTATCATTCTCATTGAGAATGGGGAGTGTTCCCATCTGAAAGTGGATATCCAGAACCTTGCGAAGAGAATTCGCACGATCCTCATGGTCCTCTATGTCCGCATGGGTAATGAGTCCCTGCCCAGTTATGATATGATGTTTCTTGAAATAATGGTCATATGCGGGCACGAGATCTTTTTGCCCTATAGATGCGAGGTACTGATTCGATATATTTTCATGAGAGAGATGTTTTGCTCCAAGGATTCTCTTTCCCAGTCCGACTGCTCACGAACTCACCAGTACTATGTGATCGGGAGTATTTTTGAGGATCTGGGAGATATCTGCACAGACTCTCTCGATCTTCTCTCCACCAAATACTCCGGATTCTCACTGAAAAAGTGATTCAGTTCCTATTTTGACTACTATTTTCTCACCATAATCTATTTTTCAATGGTTTTTCATATGTAATAGGGTTATATAATAACTGGGTATTATATTTATTTCATAAAAATTGCAAACTTAATGGAGTTCTCTTGTCACTTTAAAAGTTAAAATGTCGTAAAGATACAAAATAGAAATGTCGTAAACTACAGAAAGTATTTTTACTTTCTGTAATAAAAACAAGATTTCTATGATTAACTATCTTTGTATGACCCAAAAAGAACTTAACCTCAAGAGTATTATGGACAAACTCATCGTCTGAGAGCTCTTTGAGCAT
>CAVVTN010000027.1:0-45670 GCA_963751115.1 uncultured Candidatus Altimarinota bacterium | reverse complement strand
AAAGGTGCTATTTTTTTCTGTGTCTTACTGTTGTAGATCCTCAAATGTCTTTCGGGGTATTTCTAGGGTCTCATACGCATACTTTATTTCTTCCAGTATGTTTTGCTTTGTACATAACATGATCTGCACGAACCAATAAATCATCAAGATCAGCTCAAGGATCTTGTGTCATGATAATTCCAATACTCGCTGTTGGGGAAACAAATAATCATGTAGTTTTAGCTACCTCAATTTTTTGTCTGAGTTCTTCGACAACTTGTTTTGCCTCAGCCTCACTATCTGCTATATAAAATCCAGCAAATTCTTCTCAGCCAAATCGAGCAAATACACCATTTTTAAAATGATATTGTCAAATTTTAGCAATAGTTTGTAATACCATATCACCTGTTTTATGTCCATAGGTATTGTTGACTGTTTTAAACTTATCAATATCGAGCAACATCGCTACAAGATAGGATTATTCAGTTACTTCTGCTTGTAATTGTTTTCCTTTCCTAAAGATATTCAATCGATTTGAAATCCCTGTAAGATTATCAGTTGTAACTATCTTATTGAGAATATTAATCAATTCACCTGACTGAAGGTGTGAAAGATAATTCCCGACAGCTTCCATGATCATTGATATGGATTCAGTTATGTATTTTTTGTTTAGTGAAGAATTTTTTTCAGATGGCTCTATATGTAAATATCAAACTGTTTCTTCTTTCCATGTTAATTCTCATTCTGGACGAAAATAATTACGTAAAACAAGTGGAAATACATTTTTTTCTGAATATTCTGTATCGATTTCTTGTTCGTGTAGCTTTATGGGCTCTGAAGGGTTTTCTGCCAAATGACTCATGACAAGAGTATAAAAAAGTGCCATAGGGTTTTCAAAAGTACCAGTACTATTATATTTTGCAGTATTCGTAATATAATATTGGTACTCTGTGAGTCAAAGTTGTTTTGGGATATAGTTTATGACATATTGCAATAATTCTTCTCAACATGAACTTTCATGAATATTTCGTATAATCTTCTTCATTTGAGTGTCGTAATCTCGTCTTTTTCTTAATTTTTGTATTTGCTCCTGTCATCTATCCAATGCCTTCTGTTGTTCTGCGATTATATCGAAGAGACTTTCTTGATATGAATTATCTTGTACACCAAGATCAATCAGCTCTCTTATTTTCTGTCCTACGGTAGTGCTCAGTAACTTTATAATAGCGAAATATCAATCAAAGATATTCCGCTTCATAGGCTTCTCGGTAGAGAGAGATGGAGATGTAAGAGATGGAGATACAGGTAGCATTTTTAAAGATGAATTTCTATTTTCCTGGATTATAATAAAAAAACTTTTTTTGTAAATACTTTTTATTTCTACAATCTCTTCCCATCAATTTCTTCCAAAATATTCTCTATGAAAACATCGAGTTTCACTTCGGTTTGTTCCTTGGTTTTGTAGTTTCGAACGGCAACAGTTTTCTCATTCATTTCCTTCTCTCCGATGACGAGAATATAGTTGGTGTGAGAAGTTTCGGCATTTCGAACTTTTTTATTGAGCCCGTCATTTGAGTCGTCGAGTTCAGATCGGATTCCTGCTTTTTTGAGAGCGTTTTGAACCTCTTCCGCATATCCGATAAAGTTCTCGGAAACTGGCACTACGACCGTTTGAACCGGAGCGAGCCAGAGTGGGAATGTTCCAGCAAAGTGCTCGATCATGATTCCCATAAATCGTTCTAATGATCCAGCGATTGCTCGATGAATAACCACCGGTCGTTCTTTTTCTCCTTGGGCATTAATAAATGAAAGTTCGAATCGATTCGGGAGATTGAAATCACACTGAATAGTTGCGAGTTGCCATTCTCGACCAATGGCATCTTTGAACATAAAATCGAGTTTTGGTCCGTAGAATGCGGCTTCTCATTCCATTCGTTTATAATTGAGTCCATTATCTTTTGCCGCTTCCTCGAGCGCTCCTTCGGCAATTTTCCATACATCATCTCCTCCGAGATACTTATCTGGATTTGCGGGATCTCGAACAGAAAGACTCACCCAATAACCCTCCATAAGACCGAAAGTGGTATAGAAATTCTTGATAATATCTACAATCGTGGAAACCTCGTCCTTGATCTGATCGATTCGACAGAAGAGATGTCCGTCATCCTGAGTGATGGCTCGAACTCGTGTGAGTCCAGAGAGTTGTCCAGATTTCTCGTCTCGATATACGGTTGCAGGTTCGAAGTATCGAATCGGCATATCGCGGTAACTGAACTGATTATCAGCAAATAGTTGCATATGGTGCGGACAGTTCATAGGTTTCAAATAAAATCCTTCACCGCTCGAACCTCCTTTGACTGAGAACATGTCGTCCATGTAGTGCCCCGCATGCCCAGAACACTCATAGAGTGCTTCCTTCGCAAGGTGCGGAGTCCAAACACGGTCGTATCCTTTGTCTGTGTGGAGTTGCCAGAGGTAATCCTCGATAGCTTTTCGGATAATCATCCCTTTTGGTTGCATGAGCGGAAGTCCGGCTCCGACGAGGTCAGAAATCGTGAAGAGTTTGAGTTTCTTTCCGAGTATTCGGTGATCTCGTTTCTTGGCTTCCTCGAGCATTTTCAGATGACTGTCGAGCTCTTCTCGAGTCGCATAGGCAAATGCATAGATTCGAGTTACCATCTGGTTTTTGGAATCTCCTTTCCAGTAGGCTCCGGCAATCTTGTCGAGTTTGAATGTGTTCTCGTCGATTTCGATGGTCTTTTCCACATGAGGTCCACGACACATATCCACGAATACTTCCTGACCCTGCTGAGTTATATTACGGTAGAATCCGATTTCGGTTTCTCCGCTTGTTTTCAAATCTCGAGCCATCTCGACTTTGTAGGGTTCTCCTTTTGTTTCGAGGAACTTTATTGCTTCATCCACGGGCATAGTGGAGTGCTCGAACTTCTGATTCTGTTTGATGATATTTTTCATCTTCTTCTCGATATCTTTGAGGGCTGCTTCCTCGAACTTCACTTCTCCGAAGTCGAAGTCGTAGTAGAAACCGTTCTCGATATCGGGACCGATGGCGAGTTTCACATCTGGATACAAGGACTTGACCGCCTGCGCCATGATGTGGGCGAGGGAGTGTCGTGTAGTGGAAATAGGGTAGGACATAGGAATGAATAATTAATAATTAAGAATTAATAATGAAAAATGTAATCTTGTCCCCCTGACAAGGGGGATTAAGGGGGTGCGGTAGTTTAGTGTCGGTTGCGGACAGAAATTTTATTATTGCTCTGATTATCAGAAAATTTGAATTTATCTTTTTAATATTTCAAGAATTGTTTGATAAAAGACATTATAAATAACAGATCAGAACACACTTCATACAAACCATAAACATGGTAATATTATACTTATGATACGTATATTTTTGTCTTTAGTAAAGTTAAATATTAAAAATATATACACAATAAATGCAAGATAATTGCAGATTGCATATGCATCACTACGTGATATCAAGTTAAATAACTTTGATTCTGATATAAATGCCAAAGAAACAATTATTAAAGGAACTCCGTAAAGTAAGTATTTTATTTTAGGGTTTAATTCAGCGCGAATAGACCATATTTTTATATAAAAAAATACGAGTATTGATAGTGCTATAATGAGCACTATTGTTAAAAATATGAAGTCAGTCATATAGATGATTGATTAATAATAAACTTATTAGAAAAATACTTTTCTATTCCAATCCATCGAACAGCTCGTGAGGAGGAGTGAGGAGAGGAGCCCGAGGGCGAGATAGTGTTTCATATATGGGGTGGTGGGGTGAGTGATATAAATTATTTCTTTCATTGGCTCAGTTTTCCGATATTTCATAGGAGGATTTGCATCTGTGTTTCGGTTATTTCTCGGAGGAGTGTGAATCGCTCATTTTTTGGAAGTCATTTTCTGATAAAATCAGCATTGAAATTTTCCAGATTGATCAAGATTACCAGTTCATGAATATCCGCGTAGTCCCTGATGTTTCAAGTTGCATCTGGATTTTCTTCTCTCCATTGTTTGGCGGTTTTTCCGAAAAGGACGAGATTGAGAAGATCAGCTTCATCGGCATAGGAAAATTTTTGTTCAAATTCCGAGAGTGTTGGTATAAGATAATGCTTAATGGAATCGGTCTGTATTTTGTAATTCACTTTCGTGAGTTCTCTTTTTATATCCCATCCGATGGACTTCTTTTCATCTTCAGATTGTTTGAGTCGTTGGAATTCTTTGATAATATAGAGCTTGAACTCTGCCGAAATCCAGCTTGCAAATTCAAATGCGATGTCTTTATGAGCGTAGGTTCATCCAGTATTTCAAGATTTTGAAATGATACCTATCGCACCCGCTGTATCTATCCACTTTTTCGGAGAGAGTACAAAAGCATTAGATCCCGCTTCATTTTTAAACTGGTCGAATTCGACGGGTTTGAAATCAGGATTATTGATCTGTTCCCAAAGTCCGAGAAACTCAATCGTACTCTTATTTCGCATCCAGTTTTTGATCACATCAGCAGGAGATTCGGGATTTTTATACTTTGCAATATCCGTCAGAGACATATAATCGTCCTCATTTCTCTCCATGATACTGATATGAGTTCACTGGACTATAAGGGATGTTTTCATATAGAGTGGGGGTAAATGGGTAAAAAGTTACTCGTCATCCCAAATTTATTTCGGGATCTTCCTATTTTATAAAGTGGAAGATTCTGAAACGAGTTCAGAATGACGATGCTTTTTTAGCTTTCGCTTTCAAAAAACTCCCGCTTTCGCAGGAGTTTTCTTGGTTGCATCAAAAAAAGACCTACGATAGGGAAGGAGTTGTAGAAGTGGTATCAAGTCGTGCGACCATAGCTGTGGGTTGGTGAAGTTATTAACTGGAGGTATTGTATAGAAAAGAGAAAGGAAATCAAGGGGATTCTTATGGATTTAATACATTTTCATTTTCTTCTCCTTTAAACTTTTTTAATTCACTATCGTATTTCTCACAAGTATTGGTTCCTTGTTTCTCTCCGAGTATTTGTTCGCATCCGATTATCGGTTTGGTAGTACCGAAATCATCACCATATTGATAGAGAGCTCGTCGTTCGAGAGGAGATCCATCTGGAGCATAGGTTCTCGTGAGTCGTACCCAGAGACAAGCATCTTTCGTCGGACTATAGAATATTCCCCCGATACTGAATTTTCCGAGAGTATCGTATTCTTTATCAAGAGCATGTATTTTTGTCTCAATATCCGTAGTTAATCCTCCGCATCGCGTTCGTTTTTCGAAGAGTATCATTCCCGTGGAAGTGGTATTTTTAATATTGGAAATGCTATTTTCAAGCTCTCCTATCTTTTGTTTTGTCATATTATATTCTCCTGCCAATAAAAATCCGATGAGAAGCAAGATGCATAAAATTACTCATATGAATATTTTCTTTCAGTTTCTAAGAAGAGGAGATGTATTCATAAGAGGGAAAGTAAGAATCTAGAGTACTGAAGAGATTCTATGAAAAGCAGGGAAGATGTCAAACTTCCTTTTTATGGATTTAACTAATTCCCAATGCTGCAAAACATCCAGCAACCCCGAGAACGAACCCGATTCTGGCTCCGAGATTCGGAGTCTCACCAGTGACAAAATATATTATAATAGGCTCTAGAATCAAAATAGCGGTAATGGTTGCTATATAAATCGGCCAGAGACTTCCCATATATTTATGAGCAAGCCAGTATCCAACAAGGAGGAGACAACCAGCGATGAACATGAGGAAAATCATCATATACATATATCTCCCTTTGGAGAAGAATATCTCTGAAGTAATGGCGAGAAATTCACCCAAAAATACAACCAAAAGTGCTACGATTTGCATAAGAAAAAGAAAAATAAATAAAAGAGAAAAGAATCCATAAAACACAAAAAAACTCCCGAAGGACCATAAAAATGGAAGGGAGTTTTTTTGACGCACAAAATATATCTCCCTGTTTAGGAAGTTATATCGGGAATCTGAAGTCGTGCGTGAATCATAAAAGAAACTGTATTAAAGAGAAGATGGCGGGATTGTATAGAAAGTTGGACGTTTGTCAAATCTAGAACATAAAGAATTTCGTGTACCAGTCCACGATTGGTGCGTACCAGAAAAGTGCAATAGAGAGTCCGAGTGCGAGATAGGGTCCAAATGGTACTTCTGTATTTCTATTGCGAGTAGAGAGGAGGATTATTATCCCGATAATACTTCCTGAAAAGTAGGCAAGAAGGAGTCCGAGTGCTGCGATTTTTGCACCTGCCACGAGTCCCATAAAGAGTGCTATTCGGAGATCTCAACCTCCCATCCATCGTCCTTTAGAGATGACGATCTGGATATAGAAAAATGCAAATATTCCACCTGCTCCGAGGAGTGCATTTATAAGGGGAATATTGAGGACTTCATTGTGAAAAGTTTTGAAATGTTCAAATATGGGGAGTTGAATACCGCCAACCGATACGAGAAAAAGGAGTACGAAAAGAGCGATATTCACTGGAATGAGTACTTCATCTGGGATTTCCATGAAGAGAATATCGTAGAATACGAATATAATAGTAATAAAAGCCACAATGAGAAAAAATCCAAGTTTCATCATCTCAGTATGAGATCAGCTCAGAAGCAGGTTTTGGTCTATCAGAAGATATCCAGAAAGCATAAAAAGTAGTCCAGTCGTCAGTTCCAAAAATGGGTAAACTGGAGATATTTTTTCCTGACAAAATCGACATTTTCCCCCGAGAAAAAGATAGGAGAAAATAGGGAAGAGGTCGAGTGCTCCAAGTGTGTGATTGCATTTTGGACAATGACTTCGTCCTGTCATAATCCCACCTTCTTTGCTTCTAATCCGCCAAATAAGTACCGAAGCGAAGCTCCCGAACAGAGTTCCAAATACGAAAAGGGAAGTGAGGAAAAAAGGAGTCATAGGATAGTATTTAAAAGTAATATTAAAATATTGTATTATTGTCCCTCCAGAGGACTGCCCTTTGGGGAGCATTTCGAGTGTAACGAGAAATCTTCCAAAGCTCTATTATTCGATAAAATTCCATTTTTCACTCAAATCAAACCAGTAAGGATTTATTGTTTCAATGAGTGTTATTTTCTTTTCTCGACGCCATTTCTTGATTTCCTTTTCTCTTAAAATAGCTCATTCAGCAGAATTTCAAACTTCAAAATATACAAGATTAGTACAGTTATATTGGGAAGTAAATCAAGGAGTGAGTTTATTTTTATGTTCGTATACTCTCCGTTCTAAATTGTTTGTCATACCAATATAGAGAACTCATTGTTTAGTGTTTGTCATAATATAAATGAAGTATTGATTCATAATGAGGACATTCAAGTATAGGGGCTAAGGAAGATTTCTCACATTCGTTCGAAATGACAATTGATGAAAAATTCTGGAATGACAATCTTATACATACTGAATCATACAAATCTGATTGATTCATCGAATCTCGGCGAGGACTTTTGAGTCTAATTCGCTCAATTTTACAAAAGCTTGAATGGGATAGGAGTCAATATTTTTATATATCTTCCGAAAGATGATACTTTCGATTGTTTCATCTCTCTTCCAACCAATTCCGTGAGATTTGAGGAGTTTCATAACAAAAAGTTCCTTTCCCTTTTCACTCCATTTCTTCTCGGCAAAGAGCGGGAGAAGAGAAACATAATCTGCGTATATTTGCATATAAGGATTGCCCGAAGGGCAGAAAGTTGAGATGGATTGTACGCAGAGAAGTGGACAGAGAATCGAGAGATAATCGAGATTTTCTGTCCGAATAGTATGTTTGATATTACTGGATTCCAATGTATTTTTGGAACCTTTAGTAGAGATAACACATTGGATAATACTGCCGTGATCGGCGGTAGCAATCTGTTTTTTTTTCTTGGTCCAGGCTCGAATCTTCCCAAAATCCCGCGAGAAAAGTTCATGAAGTTCTTCTCCATCGCGTATAGGAATTTTCTTGAGGAGAATGGCTTCGGTTGTGAACACGAGAAATGAGTGATTTTTAATAAATATTGTCATTCCCGTGAAGATGGGAATCTATTCACTATTTTTATCTTACTATCAATTTTCCATCGGAAACTTCGAAATGTATAGTATAGACTCCCGCATCGGTTGCGACGATGACGGTCCCGTCTTTTGGTACGGTTATAGCACCGATTTTCCCCTCTACCATCTCAATCTGTCCGATATATTTCATAGAACTGATATCTTTATAATTCTTCGTATTTGGTTCAAAAACCCAGATATTATTTCCGAGAGTGAGATAGATGTAGTTCAGATTTGGAGCATTGAAAAATCTTGGTGTCCGATTATCTGTGAGAGAATAATTTTCTGGAAGATTATTGAGAACAATAGATCGTTTTGTATAGTTTGGAAGTCCAAAAATCTTGTCCATGCTGAGATCATCTTTGAGTATATAGAATCCTCCATCGATAGCGAAACTGAGAATGGTATGATCTTTTGTATCTGCCGCCTGGATAACTTCCGTCTTGGAGGAGAATCCATTGATTCCTGGTTTGTGTTTATAGATCTGTTTTCCATCTGCTGAGAGTACATAGAGATTGGAGTTAAAGAACTTAATATCTTTGCCATTTTCCCAAATCTTTTGTCCTTCAACACTTATATAGACAAATTCTCCTTTATAGAAGCGAAGAAGTCGTCCAGTTTTGGTGAAAATATAGATGTAGCCATCAGTACTCACATCAGAGGAAACAGCTTCTTCTCCATCGGGATAGTCGTATTTTTTCACATCTCCACCTTTGATATATGGACCAATGAGACTCGATTTTCCGATAAAATAGAGCTTCTTACTGATTTCGAAAATCCCATTTACTCAGAAGTTATTTCCTGCAAAAAGATACTCGGACGGAGAAGTTTTTGGATTGAAGGATTCTACTCCATTTATCTGTTTCTTGAGGATGGAAATATCAGAAAGGAGTTTTTTTACGTCATTCAAAAATACCTGTTTATCTCGTACTTCAAATATGATACTTTCTGCCTTTTTAATATTTGCATTGAATACTTCGCGATTTCCCATATCTTTATTGGATTTCTCGATAATGAGTTGTGCTTCGATGAGTTTATTTTTGTATTCTTCTGGAATGGTTGTACTAGCTTTTTGGGTAAAAATAGCTCCGAGTATGACATAGAGAAGTCCGATACAAACAATAACTCCGAGTCCAAAAAGTCAGGATTTGAGGTATTTATTATTAAAATCAATTCGTGCCTTGATTTCTTTTACAAGACGGACAACTTGCTCGTGTCATTTGCAGAAATTATAGAATGTTTTTCCTTGTGTTTTGACCTGCGCAACAATCTGTTTCAAAGCAGTAGTATCCCAAGTCGCGAGAAGATGAGTTTTTGTGGTTTTTTCTGGATTAAAGAGAAGAATGATGTCTGTGGGGATTTCACGAATCTCACTCGAAAGAAGATTTTCTATGATAGAATCAGATTCTTCTTGTGTGTGCATCTTTTCGTTGCTCATTTCAAACATATCTTCTTCAGTAAAATGGTCGAGAAGATTGGTATTACTGATACAAATCTTGTCATCAGCATTGAGTACTCCAGTGGAGATATAAGAGAATTGTGGGAGCTTCTCTTGTATTCCCATTCCTTCTGCGATATTCACAATTTTTCCCTCTTTTACGAGGTATGAAAAAGCATTTTTGAGCACAGAAAAATGGAGAGTACTTCCTTCGACTATTCCGATAAATATTGAAAGACTCTCAAAATCAGATTCTTTTTCGATTTCTTTGAAGTATTTATTGAGCCGTTCGAGGAGATATCCGAAATGAGTATAGATATCGGTTCCTGTGGAAACAGAATTAGTAAGTATCAAATCAATAATAGTATTCTCGATGAAAGACCCAAGCTTCGCATCACGAAAGGATATCTGTAAAATCAAAAGCGAGCCATTGCTGGTTTCTATTTTCCTCGATGATAGGAAGTTATTTTCCTGTCTTTCATTTTTATAAATTTTTGCTTGGAGCATAGTAGGTTATAATTTACGACTATATATATGCAAATGTATTCAAAACAGGGGTTTTGTCAAAAAAAACACGGAAAAGAGAACGTATGAATATTTCTATTATCATTTGAAAGAATTGAGATTTCTATATACTTTTAAAAAAAGTTCACAATATTTACTTTTCAAAATGCGCTCATTTCCTTTCCTCGAACTTCTCAATTGGTCCAAAATACATGGTCGTCACAATCTCCCTTGGCGACAGTATTTTTCGCTTTCTGTAAAAGATCTCGGTTATCATATCTGGCTTTCGGAAATACTTCTGCAACAGACACAAGTCGAGCGAGTTATTGGATATTATGCAAATATTCTTGAGTATTTCCCCACGGTAGAATCGCTTGCAAATGCATCGTATGAAGATTTTTTCCCACATTATCAGGGGCTTGGGTATTATTCTCGGGCTCGAAATATGCTCAAAACTGCCAAGATAATCGTAGAATCTCATTCCGGGACATTTCCCAATAATACTCTGGAACTTTTGAAACTTCCTGGAGTTGGTCCTTATACTGCGGCAGCCATTCGAGCTTTTGTATACGATGAGAGTATGCTCAGTTTCGATACGAATCTGGAGAAAATATTTGCCAGATATTATCACGGAAGTCGGTTTCTGAAACTCTCAAAAGAAGAGAAAATATTTATAGAAAAAGATTTCCAAAAAACAGGTATTTCGGGACGAGAAATCAATGCAGCGTTTATGGATTTTGGTTCACTTATCTCTCTGAATACAAAGCCATCAATGGAAGATGAATGGAAAAGGATTTGAGAAAAATATCCTTTCAAAGATTGTCTTTGGTTCAAAACTCAAGGAACTCTAGAAATACAGGAAAAAAAGAAAAAACTGATATTCCCAACGAAAGACGCACGAATAAAAGTCATACTTCATAAAGACCATAAAATTTATTATTCTTCTTCTGACGAAACTATTTACCAACCTTTTATCCTTCCTTCAACTGAGGATGATATTCGGCATTCTGTGCAATCATATTTTCGAGACAAGTATCATCTGGAACTTTCTGTTCGTCCTATTCACAATAAATATTTTGAAAATGACCAACCTTTCATCGTTTGCAATGCCCAGATTCAACAGGGAAAATCTCAGTTTACAGAGTACCGAAAAGAAAATTGAATTTTCGTAGAAAATACATAGACTCGTTTTTGAGATGAACAAAAAGAAGTATTTATTCATTACTCGGTTATGTATGTGGAATAATTTTCTCCAGATTTCTTTAAATATTCTCACTTTTATCGTCGCATCAGGATCTCTATTTTATACGATAGATGCATGGAGACATCAGGGTTCACCAGCGATTTGATATTTGGTAGCAGCTGGTTTTTGCTTTACTATCTCTCTGATATTTCTTGGAATATGGGTACTATATCTTGCATTCTTTCATGCTGTTTTTAAAGAAAGTTATTTTCTTCATTATCTATTGTTCTCTATTGTAATTACACTTTTATTATATAATTTTGGATAAAATTCTCATTATGCAACGCAAACTCATTCATCACATCTCGTCTCTCTTTTTCAAATTTCTAAATTTTCTTTTCGGAAGTATTCTCTTTGCGCTCACGGCGATCGCGATATTTAAACCTGAGTGGATTAAGATCTTTATCGGTTGGATAGAAAAACAGATTCATCTGCTCGGAAATTGGAATTATTTGATCGCCTTTGCTAGTAGTATTATTGAGTCATTCCCGGTTATCGGAGTGCTCGTTCCGGGTCAACAAATTATGCTTCTTGTTGGTGGTTTTTTCGGAAAAGTTGGATACTTGCAGCTTGGATATATGATATGTTTTGCAATTATTGGAGCACTTATTGGGAATGCCGTCGGGTACTTTCTCGGGAAATGGTACGGAAATGAATTTCTCGAAAAATATGGAGATTGGTTCGGTCTCGGGAGAACAGAACTGAAATATCTCAAAAAACAGATTGAGAAAAATGGAGCCTGGTTTATAATTCTTGGGAAATTTCATAATTTCACTCGGGCTTTTATCCCATTTATCGCTGGTTCTATGGGAATGCAAACGGGGAAATTTTGGATATATAATATCATCGGGTCAGTGCTCTGGGCAGGAACGATTATTACACTTTGAGTAGCTTTTGTCATATATTATGAAACGATTCTTTCGTATTTTTCTTATATTTTGATGGGAATTATGGTGGTATCTATTCTCTATGTGTATTTCTTCAAACGGGAATCTTTTATGTCATATATCAAAGAAAAAGAACAAGAGATAGAAGACAAGATTCGTGAGAAAGAAATGAAAAAATAGTTTTGCATATTTTCCAGAAAGTCAACTTTTATAAAAACCTCGTTTTTCCCCTCAAGAAAGCGAGGTTTTTATTTTCTCAAAAAAAGTTTTGCATTTTCTAAATATCTATATATTGTATTTCGTATATGTTTATAGCACAACATATAGTTATCTCTGTAAAATGCAAAATTCTTTGTTTTTATGGACATACACCTTTTTGTATACGCCAAATATACTTAGAGAGTTGTGCTAAAAAACGCTCCTAAAAGAGGAAAAGGATATCGTTTTTCAGAGATGTGAAAATGGTATTTTATTTTCTCTTTTTTATATTTTTATGGCTATTTACAAGATACGGAAGCGTAATGGTGCGATCGTTACATTTGACCGCACAAAGATTGAACATGCTATTTTATGAGCAATCGAGGCAGTCGGAGGAACGGACTTTTCGAGAGTTACTTCCTTTGTAGATCAGATTATTATGCAAGTGGAGGACAAAATCGGATCAGATATTCCCAATATAGAACTCGTGCAAGATACAGTTGAAGAAGTGCTCATAAAAGATGGGCACGATACGGTTGCCAAGGCATATATTCTCTATCGTGAAAAACGTGCGGAAAATCGGGCAGATAGTTCTATCGTGGTGGAAGTGGGGAAAACTATGGATGAATACCTCGAAAAATCCGATTGGCGGGTAAATGCCAACGCTAACTCTGGGTATTCTCTCGGGGGGCTTATACTCAATACGAGTGGGAAGATTACTGCAAATTATTGGCTATCACATATCTACCCGAGTGAAGTGGGAAATGCGCATAGAAATGGAGACTATCACATTCATGATCTCGATATGTTTTCTGGATACTGTGCTGGATGGAGTTTGCGACAATTATTGGAAGAAGGATTCAATGGGATGCCAAATCGTATCGAATCAGCTCCTCCTCGTAATCTTCAAGCAGCGGTGAATCAGATGATCAACTTCCTCGGAACACTTCAGAATGAATGGGCTGGTGCACAGGCTTTTTCCTCATTTGATACGTATCTTTCACCTTTTGTTCATAAATATTCTGAAGAGATTCGGAAAGATATCATCAAATATCATCTCACATTTGCAACAGAATTGGCTCAAGAAAATTATATCGAAGAAAAAACCTATAGCTATACTCTCCAACAAATGCAGAATTTTGTCTTTGGACTCAATGTCCCATCTCGTTGGGGGACACAAACACCTTTTACAAATATCACTCTTGACTGGACATGCCCAGAAGATTTGCAGGAGAAATGACTTCACCTCGGAGGATATGATCAAGGAGAATATGTCAAAAAATATGGAGAACTCGATAAAGAACGTGCCATTGTGAATAAGGCTCTTTTGGAAGTGTATGCAGCAGGTGATTATAAAGGTCGGGCATTTACTTTTCCTATTCCTACATATAACATCACTGAGGATTTCCCATGGGAATCTCCCGATGCTTTGAGGATATTTGAAGTGACTGC
Organism: uncultured Candidatus Altimarinota bacterium; assembly: GCA_963751115.1. GTDB lineage: Bacteria > Patescibacteriota > Gracilibacteria > BD1-5 > UBA2023 > UBA1545. Next base: position 31,888 of record CAVVTN010000027.1, on the reverse strand, counting down.
AAAATACGGACTTCCTTATTTTCAGAACTTTATCGGATCACAGTATAAGCGAGTTCGTTGAGAGGATGGGAAAATAACCACGGTAGAAAATACTGAAGCCTATAAGCCAGGAGCGGTGCGTTCTATGTGTTGTCGTCTACAACTCGATCTCCGTGAGCTTTTGAAGCGGGGAAATGGACTCTTCGGATCAGCTGAAATGACCGGTTCTATCGGAGTTGTGACGCTCAACCTAGCACGTATTGGTTACAACCACAAAGGTGATGTGGAAGGGTTCAAACGTCAGATACGACATCTGATGGATCTCTCGAAAATATCTCTGGAGATGAAACGAAAAGTCTTAACTCAATGGTTAGAGCGAGGACTTTATCCTTATACTTACCGATATCTTCGATCCTTTCGTAATCATTTTTCGACGATAGGATTAAATGGGATGAACGAAGCGATTATGAATTTTACCAATGGTCGTGAGGATATTTCAACTCCTTGGGGAGAATTATTCGCACTCGATATCCTTGAATATATGCGAACAATCCTGAAAACATATCAGGAGGAAACAGGGAGTATGTACAATCTTGAAGCAACACCTGCCGAAGGAACTACCTACAGATTTGCCAAGGAAGATAAAAAACAACTTCCAGGTATTATTCAGTCGGGAACTCCTGACAATCCTTATTACACAAATTCTTCTCAACTTCCTGTGAATTTCACAGATGATGCATTTGAAGCGCTAGAATACCAAAATAATCTCCAGTGCAAATATACTGGTGGAACAGTTCTCCATATTTATATGGGAGAACGACTTACCGATGCGGAGGCTTGCAAAAACCTCGTTCGAAAAGTGATATCAAACTACCAACTTCCGTATATTACCGTGACTCCTACATTTTCTATCTGTCCAAAACACGGATATGTAAATGGAGAACACGATTATTGTCCACGATGTGATGAGGAACTGGGGTTTACTGGTAAAAAATACGATATGAATTATCGAATGACCTACACGGCAGATGAGGACAAGATGAAAGCAATGAGCGAAGAAGTAGTATAGAAAAATAAAATAAGGAAGATTCTGAAACAAGTTCAGAATGACGAAAAATTTTTTATATTTTAAACCAATCAATATTATGCCAACATTCATAGACAAAGACGGATGCGAACAGACTCGTACTAAGTGTGAAATTTATACTCGAGTTATGGGCTACTATCGCCCAGTCAGTCAGTTTAATAATGGGAAAAAATCGGAGTTTTATACTCGTAGATGTTACGACGAATGTACGACGGAAAACTCGAAGTTTATTAAGGAATTTCAGACGTAATATGTACAATATTATCATTTCTTAATAAACTTCTATGCAACTTTCAGCCATCAAAAAATCTACTCTTCTCGACTATCCAGGGAAGCTTGTAGCGATTGTTTTCACTCCTGGATGCAATCTCCGCTGTGGTTTTTGTCATAATAGAGAATTTGTACTGCCAGAAGAGATCGAGAAAATTCGACATGATTTTATTCATGATGAGGTATTCTTTCGATTTCTAAAAACTCGAGTAGGTTTTCTGGATGGGGTGGTTATCTGCTGAGGAGAGCCAACTATTCACTCGGATTTACCTGAATTTTGTCGTACGATCAAAAATCTGGGATTTCTCGTAAAATTGGATACCAATGGAAGTCATCCAGAAGTTATTGAACATCTTCTGGATCAGAAACTGGTTGATTATATCGCTATGGATGTGAAAAATCCGCTGGAGAAATACGGAGATTTGATCGGTGTAAAAGCCAGTCCAGAGATGTATCGCGAGAGCATTCAGCTCATTATGGAGCGATCGCCCAACTACGAGTTCCGCACAACCGTTATTAAATGAGTTCACTCGACTGAAGATATTGAGACGATCGCTCAAACTATCCAATGAGCGAAGTACTATTATCTGCAAAACTACCGAGATAACCACACACTCGACCCAAATTTCCGAGGGATGAGTTTTACAAGTAAGGAACTAGAGGGTTTGAGGGAAATTGCGGGAAGGCATGTGGAGGGATGTAAAATACGAACATAGATAAATAAATCGTCATCCCGGAATTTTTCAGAGAAAGACTTTTTGAGACATCTAAATTTTACCTGAAAAATATCCAGGATCTACCACTTATAAAAACCCAAAGAAAAGGAAAAGGAGGAAGATCCTGAAACAAGTTCAGGATGACGATATTTTAAAAAAAAGTGACAGGAAGAATCTTTTCTCTATACTGTGTGAAATTAAAAATAACCTCAAAAATTATGGATTTCACGTCACTTTCCCTGTTTTCTCAACTCGGTATTTTTTTTATTGTTTCCCTTGTCTCCTCTTTTATCATATTCCACGCTGGAAAATATCTCTTTGAGCGTTTTGGACTACTGGATAATCCAGCACCTTATGGACATAAGAGAAAGCCTGTACCACTCGGCATTGGAAGTATTTTCTATCTCAATTTCTTCCTTCTTTCTCTTTTTCTTCATCCACTTTTGAGTGAGATAAATCAGCACCGACTCTTTATTATTCTCGTTCTTGGTGCTGTTGTGACATTGATAAGTTTCATAGATGATCTGGATACGATTCATAAATTTGACCATGAGAGTAAAAGTGATGTCAAAAAAACAGCGGAAGAACTCGGAAAGATGCGACGAGATACTCCATTTTTCATTCCTGCAAAAGTACGACTCTTGATGCAGATCGGAGTTGGGGCGATTATTGGGATTACGAGTATCAAGATTAGTTATATTTCCAATATATTTGGAGGAGTTCTTTATCTTGACCAGTATTATATCGTTCTCGGATCTCTTCAGATTTATCTGATTCCGCTCATATTTACGATTGTTTGGTATGTGATTGTATTCAACTCTGTGAATTGGTCAGATGGTGTTCCTGGTCTGACTTCTGGACTTTCTTTCGTAGCACTTCTCGTGATGGCAGTTCTGACTATTAAACTGTATTTGATTGATCCTTCTTCTCCTTCTCAGGTCAATTCCATATTCGTGCTTTTTTGTCTCGCGATATTTACTCCGACCGTTCTTATTGGCTGGCTCTATAATATGAAACCATATGTGCTTCTCGGAGAATCTGGGACGATGTTTATTGCATTTATGATTGCAACACTGGCAATCATGGCTGGTGGAAAGATTGCAACCGTTGCAACGGTTCTCTGAGTCTATTTGATTGACGCTTTTTATGTGATTCTTATGCGACTCTATAATAAGAAAAATCCATTATCAGGGGATCGTATTCATCATCTCCATTATCGACTCTTGAATATAGGAATGTCCGAAAACTTCGTCCGATACTTCGTCTATTCCCTGGCATTTCTCTTTGGTATGGCAGCGATATTTCTCGACAAGATTGGGAAAATAATACTTTTCTTTGTATTAATTATTATTGTTGTTTTTATCACGAAAATACTCTCTTTGAAAAAGTAGTTTAGTTCATATAGGAAGTGAAACGAGAGAGTTTTATTTTTTATTTGCATTTTATTTTTTAATGTATAAAATATTCCTCGACACTTTTATTACTTTTCTTTTTTAACATATGGTTACATTTAAAAACACTACTCGAGGGTTTACACTTATAGAACTTCTGGTAGTTATTACGATTATCGGTATTCTTGCTACGGGAGCAACTGCCGTATATACGAGTCAGATTCAAAAAGCTCGTGATACCACTCGTTTGAATGATACTAAGACACTTCAATCAGGAATAGAACAAGTGTTTCAGGATAAAGGTATCTACTCAGCACCTGGTAGTTTCTCAGGTGACATAGCAAAATATCTTACTATCATTCCACATGATCCAAAGACAGGACAGACTACTACAAAAACCTCTTTTGATTATGCATATAATCAAGGAAAGGACCCTGTTACTACGGTACTTGGACAAACATATGAACTTTCTACTGCCTTTGAAAATCAAGGAAATATTGATAGTAAGGCTGCTAATACTGTTGATAAAGGAAATGATGCCAATCGTCTCGAACTTGGGGCAGATCTCACTCTTGTGACAAGTATAAATGGTGCACAAATTCTCGCTGGGTTTGCATGTGTTGGTGCTTCAACAGCAGCTATTCCTCCAGCATCTCCGACGGTGGATATAGGAACAGCTAATTGTGGTACTAATGAAGTTCCATCTAGTACTGCTGTAATGCTTATTAAATAATAATATTTTTGATATTATTATAAAAACCTTTCCGATTCGGAAAGGTTTTTATTTTGCCAAAATATTCTTTCTCACTATACCGAAAGTCAGCTGATAATGGGTAAGATCACTGTTTGAAAACTTTCCATTTGCATTCAATTCCAAAAAATATATACTCTTTTTATATGAGGAATCAATATTTCTTACTTATTTGTACTATGGTATCAAAAGAAGAAGCACAAGCATTTAAAAAAGGAGGATTGAGTTTTGAACAAATACAAGACTTATTTGCTGCGGAGGAGGAGTTTAAAAATACAGGAGTATCTTATGATCCAGATACCGCTTTTACTATGGTTAAAAATAATATTTTCACTAAGCATACAAAAGAATGTACGCGGTAGTCTGAATATATCGAGAGCAAAAGAGTTGGAAATAGGTTTTTCAGCTTTTTTCTTCCTATTTTATCTTTCATATTTTTCATTGTATGTTTTCGCATCTCTCATGAATCATTCTCACTATCGAAGATGGAAAAGTAGATATTATCATCACCGGAACAGGTCTCGGTTTTGAAATTCTCGTGCCTATTCGCACTCTTGCCAATGTGACGGTCGGAAAAGAGCAGAGTTTCTATATCCACCATCATATCACCGATGTTTCTGAAGTGCTTTTTGGATTTGAAACTCGCGAGGAAAAAGCATTGTTTCGGAAACTTCTGAAAGTGAGTGGAGTAGGTGGGAAAACAGCTCTTGCAATGTTATCAATGGGAACCAGTTTGCTCATACAGGCCATCGATGAAGGAGATGAGAAATTTCTCTCTTCTCTGCCAGGAATAGGGAAGAAGATGGCATTGAAAATTATCGTCGAACTCAAACACAAAGTGAGTATCGATGATATCACGGAGCAATCTCCACAAGTACCACTGAAGAAGCCAGGAAATGTCGAGATTACTGACTCGCTTCTTTCTATGGGATATGACCGAAAATCGGTCGAAAGAGTCGTGGAAACGATTCCCGATACCCTTCCTTTCTTGCAAGATAGGATGGTGTATTGTATAAAAATGCTTGCGAAATAACTTGAATGAAAGAATAAAAATTATGTCATTTCGAACGAATGTGAGAAATCTTCCTTAGTTCCTATATTTGAATACCATTCATTATGAATCAATATTTCATTGGTCCCAGATTTTGGTCCTAAACCCCGAACTTTAGTTCGGAAGCTTTAGCACTGGCCTTGACGGATTTAGAGTTATAGATACAGTGTGATGAATATATCGTAACGTCACTTTCTATGGATCTTGCTTTTCATGATCTCAACAGACATGGTTCTCATACTGTGACAAAACTAACTGTGCATATTGTATGGGTAACGAAGTATCGTTTCAGTGTATTAAAGTGAGAGATTCAATCTCGTTGTAGAGAACTTATCATACAAATATGCGATTCAGAAGATGTGCGAATTCTCTCTTGAGTTGTAAGTAAGGATCATGTTCACATGCATGTAGAATATCCACCAACTCTTTCAGTCTCAGATCTTGCTCAGAAACTTAAATGACCAACTTCTCGTAAACTACAAGAAGAATTTCCAGATCTCTCAAAACGTTACTGGTGAAAGCATTTTTGGGCAATAGGATATGGAGCTTGGAGTACGGGAAATATTACCGATGAAATGGTACAAAAATATCTCGAACATCATCGTACTCCATCAAATACAGATACAAACACAATTATACTTGAGTAATAGGGGACTTCCAGTCCATACTCAACCTACCCACTTTCAGTGGGTAGTGGTTTAGTTATATTATTTATATTATGACAAATACCAAGCAATGAATTCTCTATATTGGTATGACAAACAATTTAGAACGGAGAGTATACGAACATAAAAATAAACTTACTCCTTGATTTACTTCCAAATATAATTGTACCAGTCTTATATATTTTGAAGTTGGAAATTCTGCTGAATGAGCTATTATCAGAGAAAAAGAAATCAAAAAATGGCGTCGAGAAAAGAAAATAACACTTATCGAAACAATAAATCCTTACTGGTTTGACTTGAGTGAAAAATGGGATTTCATCGAATGATAAAGCTTTGGAAGATTTCTCGTTACACTCGAAATGACAAAATATATAATATAATTTCTTATGTTCCACTTTTCTCTTTTTACTGCCACATGAGCCTATAATCTTGGGGATGAACTGATTCTTCTGCAAGAATATACATACCTTAGAAATCGCTATTCGGATGCGACTTTTTCAGTTTTCACTTATGATGAAAATAGCTCACTTCTTCCCAAAGATTCATCCATTGAATATCTCCCTTATTTTCCGCATCATTTCAGAAAACAACCTTGCAAAAATATTTGATATTTTTTACAGACGCTATTTATTATTTGGAAATCGGATTATATTATCATCGGTGGCGGTGGATTGCTATATGATAATGAGGAAAATCAGTCGTTCCAGAAACTTCTTTTTCCGTGGAAATTACGAGTCTGGATTATCAAATTATTCTGAAAGACTCTTATATACTGGTCGCTCGGGATTCATCTCCGAAAAGAAAATATTGCTAAAATCCTCCCACTGTTCTCTGGAAAGAATATTTCTCTATCTGTGCGCGATGAGGAAAGTAAAAAAGCGTTAGAATCGCTCGGAATACAGAGTATTCTACTCAGAGATCCCGTACTTTCTTATGATCCAGAACTGCCACAATTGCTTATAAAATCTCGACCAAAAATCGGACTTTCTTTTCGGTCTGGATTTCTCCAGGACGAATTACAAAATTTTGAAAAAATAATCACTTTTTTGATGGCTCGAGGGTATGAAGTTATTCTTCTGAATCATTCTTTTCATAGAGATAATAAAGCGACAAATGATGATATTCTTCTTCGAGATTTACAAGGAAAATATCAGCTCCATTCGACACAAACGATTATAGAAACACTGGAAATATACAAAGAACTCGAGTTTGTTGTCGGGATGCGACTTCATAGTATGATTCTTTCATTTGTTCATATGATTCCATTTTTTGCTCTGAGTTATGGAAAAAAGACTGATGAATTCATACGAAGTATTCATTATCCCTATTCTCTCACTGCAAAGAATTTTGATATAGAAGTATTTAAGAAAAGATTTATGGAACTTGAGAAGGGGAAAGAGGAGCAGAAATTTGCTTTAAACGCGAAAAATGATACAATAAAACGCGAAATATATCTTACTACTAATATTTTTTTCAATGGACTGGAAAAATCTAAAAGATAAAGCGACTGTGATGGCAAAAAAATGACTCGATATGAGTAAAGAATATACGCAAAAAACAGGCGTATGGAGCTATGAGAAATTAAAAGATAGTACACTAGCCTTGAAAGAACTCTCTGATTATGAAAAGCTCTCAACAGAAAAACGATATGCTATTTTTTGCATACAAGACAATACCGAGTTTACAAAAAAATTTCTCCTACTTTTCCCGATTGCTTTCACGAAAGCTTGGATCGAATCTGGTTCTATTCGGATTATCATAGAACAGGGAACAGAGGAATTACGAAAGATATTGGAGATAGAAAAAATCCCATCAGCGATTATTAAGATGAACGACGGAACGATTCGAAAAATCACGAATGAAGAGGAAATCCGTACATTTATGAAAAATCTTTCTTTTTATCATTGTGATACCGAAGATAGTACGGAATTAAAATAATTTTAATAGACTATTTTTATAACTTTTGTAATTATGGATACTCGTTTGATTCTCGATATTATATTTATCATATTTTCCATTGTCATTGGAACGCTTCTTTCTGCGGTATTGTATCGTGTTTTTATCATCCTCGGAAGAGTGGAAAAAACTTTGGAATATATCGATCATATGCGAGAAATATTGGAAATGTGGGAACGAATTCCTTTTGATATTTTGAAGAAATTAACAAGTTTTTTCATGAAATAGAAAATTATTTACATTCTCTTTTTAAGTCCTTCTATCTGCAATTATAGAAGGACTTTTTTATACGAAAAAATATTTCACATTGCTTTTTCAAAAAAATCTATATAATCTTCACGTTTATTTTTCAACTATTTTCCCATGAAAACAGCTATTCAATCTCGTCCAGGTACGGTAATTAAGATAGGAAATGACCTCCTTCTTGTAGTAAAATATGAAATGCATCGTGCAGGTCGCGGAGCTACGAATGTTAAAATGCGTCTCAAAAATCTCCTTGTCGGGAATTCTGTAGATCGTGTATTTGATGGAGAAGAAAAATTCGAAGATGTAAATTTGGATCGTGCAAAATTTGAATTTCTCTATGAATCAGGAGGAAGTTATGCCTTTATGGATCAGGAAACATATGAACAAATTGAACTTTCTGAGGATAATATCGGAGATATGAAATACTTCCTCACAGAAGGACTTCGTGTAGATGTACAGCAATATGAAGGAAAATTTGTTGGAATTCTTCTTCCTTTGACAGTACGGTTGACTGTAGAAGAATGTGATCCAAGTGTGAAAGGAAATACTGCTGATGGAAAGATTACTAAAGATGCAGTAACTAATACTGGATATGCAATAAAAATCCCAGGATTTGTAAACTCTGGAGAAGATATTATGGTAAATACCGAAACTGGAGAATACCAAGAACGAGCAAAATAGAAATTATCTACCGATACCAGACAAAAAAATAAGAGCGATTTAATCGCTCTTATTTTTTTGTCTGGTATCTTATTCTTCACCATTTCCGACAATTACTTTTGCGTGACGAATGACTCGATTATTCAGAAGGTATCCTTTTTCAAATTCTGTAATAATAATTCACTCTTTCCCGGAGGATTGACTCATAACCTCGTGTCGTTCGGTATCTACTTCCTGATCTATGGATTCAAAGGAAAGTACTCCCATAGACTCCAATTGTTTTGTGAGTCCTTGAAGCGTGGCACGAATTCCTTCGGTCCATTTTTGTTCGGCAATATCTACAGGAACGGTAGAAAGAGCACGTTCCAGATTATCCACCGTTGGGAGGAATTTCTTAATAATAGCTGAAGTGATAAAAGAAGTCATATCTGTCTTATCGCGTTCAACACGTTTGAGGAGATTTGCATAATCTGCCTGGGCACGAGAAAGTGCACCGCGAAGCTTTTCCAATTCTTCCTCTGCTTGATAGATTTGTCCATTTTCCAAATCAGATTCTAGTTCTTCTTCTGCTTCTGTTGCAGTATCTATCTCCTGTTGGAGTTCTGTTTCGAGATCGAGAGTCTCATCTTTTGTAGTAGTATCGTGTTGAGTCATAATTTGTGGCAAATAATTATAAATAGATTATTCTTTTTTATTGAGTTTTTTCTTTACGTCATTATATGTTGCATCAAGTTGTTTTTTCGCTTGGTCAAATACTCGATTTGCTACTTTTTTCCCCTCATCTAACATATCTATTCCATCTTCACGAGTTTCTTCCAAAAGTTTGAGTCCTTTTTCTTTTGCTTGCTCGAGTAGTTCCATTCGTCGATTATAAATATCTTGAAGATCTGCTTCTATTTCATCTTTTTTCTCAAACCCTTTCTTTTTCCACTCTTCGAGTTTGATTTCTGATTCCTTTCTGAACATGTCGAGTTCTACGAGAAATTTCCCTTTGTATTCTTCTATAAGTTTCTTATTTGCAGGTGAAAAAAGTGCTTCCTGAGTAGTTTCAAAAAGGTTTTTATGAATATCGAGGAGATTTTTCCCGATAGTGTTATATTTCTCATCTCCAGCTGCAAAATCTTTTTCGAGAGTTGCTGGTGATTTCTTATTAAACTTCAAAGCTACGATAAGTCCTGCAAGGTAGCCAGCACCAAGCAAAAACATGTTTCATTTTTTCATAATCCGAAAAGTTAAAATATAAGGGAGTTATGATAGTCATTTTTATCATTTTTGCAAATATTTTCTTATGAAGGTTTTTAAATAAAATCATTTCTAAATTAGAAATATCATCTGTCAATATATTTTTATTTGGTTTTCTCGGGGAGGATATGGTAGACTGAATATAGTATCTAATAAAAACAAAATATATGTGAGATTTAGTCAATACTGTTCCAAAAGATTGGGAAGAATCAGCTATCCAAAATGATGGAATGAATGATATTCCAGAAACAGTTGGATATATATTTAAAGAGGAAGCAAAGATGGTATCTCCAAGCGATACGAAAGATGTCGAACAAGAAAAAACTCTTTCTTTTGGTGAATATTCTTTGAGTATCGATGAAGTATATCGTGATATTAAACGATTGACTCTTTCACGAAATCCGCTCGATCTGGTTTTTAAGGCAAATGAAATTCGAGAAAAATTCGCATTCTTTATTAATTCGCTTGCAAATTTTATCTCGCAAAGTTTCTCTTCTTTTGATAATGATAGCTTCATCAATGAGCTCTATCATGATTCTCGGTATCATCATGTTTGGATGGATCTTGCATCTTCGTTCTTGCGAGATGCGCATTATTGCAGTGAGAAGTTCGATACCATTGGCTATCTTAAAAAGAATAGTGATGGTTCTTTTCAGGAGTATACAGTAAATAAAAGTGATCTTCTTGGAAGATTTGATAAAGGTATCATGAATGATGACGATTTTATTGCGGTAAAAACTCTTATACAGATTCTCATAGAAATATACCGAAAAGCGAAACATCTGGAGGCGCGATGGGAAAAGCAGGAAATAATTTGCAAAAAAGATACTACGTTCGAACAAAGAACTTTCCATACTATCTTTCGAGAACGTACTATACATGCAAGAAATAAAGTTACAGAGTTGATTCAATATTTTACATATGAAAAGGAATCTTTTCGTGAAGAGCTCGAAAAGATTTTTGAGAGTTTTAATCTTTCTATTCAAGATAGAGAAGATTTGCGTATGTTTGCTTTTAAGGAAATTATCGATCTCCATTATCCCGATATACAGTATATATTTTTTGATACGAGTCTACCATTTATAAAGGATGAAAAAAAACATAAAGGAAAACAATTTCTCACTAAGCGTGATTGGTTGCGATTGAAAGGAATGCAAGAACTTTCAATAAATACGATTGGTCAAGAAAAGGATGAGCTGGAAAGTAAAGCAAAGAATCAAGAATATTTTAGGCATATTCTCAATTGTAAAGAGCTTATTTTGGAGCTGGAAAGAAGTATTATTTCCCCGATTTTATTGCCAGTTATTCTGAAACTCGTGGCGAGTGCTATGACGCTCGATAAAAAAGAATTCTATAAATTTTCCTATATTCTTCTCTTTCTCTTTGCTAATTCGTATGAAAATGAATACATCCCACTCAGTCGTTTCTTGAATGAACTAGAAGTATACATCAATTTTAATAATACCAATCGAGCGATTGAGAAACTCAAAATAGGATTTTCTCTCGTGACACTTTTCTTCCTTTTTGTGGGACTTGGATATTTTCTCCTGCCACCACTCGTTTATATTCCTGGAGTTATCCTGACGGGGATATATCTCAAAATGTATTTCGTCGATGATTATAGTTTCGCGGCAGGCATTCAATATAATCTAGGAACGAGACTCTGGAGCACGCTCATTCTTGCAATATTCGGATATATTTGGATTACGAATATTGGATCATACACCGCCTATTATAGTAGTTTGCAACAGAAATTAACAGGATTCGGAACTCATATTGTGGCAGAAATATTGCCACCAGCGAAAATAGCAGAAGGCGTAAAAAATGGAGCAGCTTCCATATTGGAATGGAATAAGCAAATGAAATAATATTATAATAAAACATCCCAAACGAATTTCGTTTGGGATGTTTTATTATTTCTTCATCGCATCTTGAACTGCCTTAATCATCTCGGGGGTTATGTTTGCAGGAAGAGTTCCATTGCTTGGTATATTTTTCTTTCTATTGGTTGTGGTAGTCGAGGGGCTATTTGGATTCAACATATTTTGAGTCAGATCTTGAACCATACTTCCCATCAAAGGCATAATAAGTTCGCTTGTTTTTGTTTGCAAAGTATCTGTTATTTCTTTACGAACAGTCATATTGACTGGCAGACTCAGATAATAATATCCATAGATAATCGTACCTAGAATCATGAGTTTTATAACGAGCCAAAAAGTTCGTCTTCTCTTCTCGGAACGGAGTGTTTTATAGATATAATTTATCTTTTCCGTTTCAGAAATATTATCAGATGAAAAAAACATAGGTAGGAAGTGAGGAAAATAAGGGATAAGCCTAAAATGTGTTGGTACAAATCCTTTGCTTTTAGCTACTGTATCTGCTAAACTTGGCAGTACTTAGTTTCTAATCTATCTTTGTATGATTTACACAAAAAAACACTTGTAACAAATGCGGTAAAAATAGGGTGCAGAAATACGGGGTTAGCAGAGGAAAACAGCGATACAAATGTCTTGTGTGTCTCGCTGTATTCATACCGAAAGACACCTCTTGGATACGCACTGCTTATGTAGATTACTCTCTTCATAAACAAACCCATAGAGAACTTGGAAAAACACTTGGAAAGAATCGAAATACCGTTCAAAAATATCTAACGGGAAACATCCACTATACCGGAGAACTACCAATCCTTCGTGAGACCGAACGTATGTGCGTTGTGATCGACGCAACCTATTTTAGTTCCCGTACGGATGGCATGGCTTTAATCCGAAGTAATGCAGGACTCAATCTGGTATATGATTTTGTATCATCAGAATCATTAACGAGTATTAGCAAGCTCATGAGCACTTTTGACTCTGCCTGATATACAAAGAATACCGATGCATTTACGATCGACGGAAGGAGATTCATGTTCGATCTTCTTAAAAAGAAATACCCTGCTATTCCCATACAGATGTGCATTTTTCATATGAAAGCGATTATCAGGAGATATACCACTCTCAGACCGAAAACAAGGCTCGGGAAAGCCCTTAAAATCCTCAAAACGATACTGTGACGCATTCCAGAAAAAATGTTTCTTCGGATATTATCCCAAGTAGAGCATATCTACATTGACTTTCTCAAAGAACGGAACACAAACGGACAGTACGAGCACAAGCGATTACGGAGTGCCGTGGCAAGCATTCGGTATTATCTTCCATACCTGCATACGTACGAGAGATATCCGCACCTTTCGATACCGAGAACTACGGGCATTTGTGACGGTTATTTTTCACATGTAAAAGAGAAGCTAAAGCCTCATCGAGGAATCTCTCGGATTCAGCGAGATTCTCTTCTTATCTTTCTCCTCGAAGAACAGAACAGGAAGGCAAAAGTTTAGGAATAAAACCAACACATTTTAGGCTTAATCGAAAAACCAACACATTTTAGGCTTATCTCGTGGATGTTTCCCGTTAGATATTTTTGAACGGTATTTCGATTCTTTCCAAGTGTTTTTCCAAGTTCTCTATGGGTTTGTTTATGAAGAGAGTAATCTACATAAGCAGTGCGTATCCAAGAGGTGTCTTTCGGTATGAATACAGCGAGACACACAAGACATTTGTATCGCTGTTTTCCTCTGCTAACCCCGTATTTCTGCACCCTATTTTTACCGCATTTGTTACAAGTGTTTTTTTGTGTAAATCATACAAAGATAGATTAGAAACTAAGTACTGCCAAGTTTAGCAGATACAGTAGCTAAAAGCAAAGGATTTGTACCAACACATTTTAGGCTTATCCCGAAATTCGTTCCCTTAGGGAAGTATCTTCGAATCATTCCGTTCGCATTTTCGTTACCTCCTCGTTCCCAAGAATGATAAGGTTGAGCGAAATAGATGAACATCTTCATTGTTTCGGTAAATTCCCCATGTTTAGTAAACTCGCATCCATTATCAAGCGTTGAAGTTTTTCTGAGTATTGCTGGTAAAGGACTAAAGAGTGTTATCATTGCTTGTTTCGTGTATTCTGCTGTTTTTCTTGGAATCTTTTTTACCATGAGGAATCGACTCTTTCTTTCTAGTTCTGTATGGAGAGCTGATCATATTCCTACTCAAACAATACTGTCTCATTCCCAGTGTCCGATCGTTTCTCGATCTTCCACTTCTTTTGATCTCAAGGAGATATCTATTCTGTTTGGAATGAGTGTACGTCTGGTTTTTCTTCCAGAATGTTTCCGTCGTTTTCGATGAGACCGAAGAAGATATTCTTTAAGTTTCAACTCTTCTCACTTTTTTGTGTATACGAATGAGTAGATTGTTTCCTGACATATTCGCATACTTGGGTCATTCGGATATTCCAATTTTAACATTCAGGCAATAATATCAGGACTCCATCGCTCCGGTGAGAGTAGTTTCTCGATAACATACTCAAATACTCTTGGGTTCTTGAGTGGAGCTCTCCATCCTGCTTGGCTTTTACGAGAGAGATACTTCATATCCGCTCGTCCAGGACGATAGACATAATCTTCTTTTTGTTTTTCTTTGAGACCATTCTTCGCTTTGGGATATACCGTACTATTTCGGGCAATCTCCCGAGTAATAGAAGACGGTGATCTACCAAGTTCCTTGGCTATCCTAAAAGGATTTACTCATTCAGAAATACGATCTCCAATAATTTCTCTTTCTTCTAGGGAAAAGTGTGTATACTGTTTCATAGGAACGGTTGATAGTGGGTAAGCACTTCTATCATACTGTTCCTTTTGAATTTTGCACTTCGATTTAGATTATACGTACTTACGATATGTCTCGTATCCTGCTTTTATGAATCGAAAATAATCTGGGATAAATTGCTCGGCACAATATTCGAGGAATTCATATCACACACCTTGCTTATGACCATTATAAATTTCTTTAAAAATCTGTACAAGAGCTGTATCATCTAGATTAAGTTTTACTTTTTCATTAAAATACAATGCAAGCGTAAAGATTCATCCCTCTCTATGATCGGTATAAACAGGAAATCACGGTATCATCATTATCGGTATTGCAAAACCACAAAAATAATCTCCTTCTGAATTCTTCCAACGCATAGTATGTAGATTTTCTTTCTGGAAAGTTGGCTGATGAGAGAAATTATCCCTAAAATATCTACCAGCTACTCACCAGGCACTCTCTGGATTAAATGGTAATCTCTTAAGATTATTTTGTTTACAGTATCGATCATCTTCATCTTGCCAATCTACTGATTTTATTGTCTGTCTTGTTTTATCATAAATAACAGCATGACCTCCTACTCTGTCCATATGTGGAAGAATTTGTCCATTTGCTCATACAAAGAAAGTCATTGAAGACTGTGGATCTTTTATCACATCCAATGCTCTTTTGAACAATTGTTCTTTTGTTTCTTTTGTTTCTGTCATCCTCTGGGAATTTGGATGCTTATTGAGTGGCAATTTCTCATTCCGAGCTTGTTTATACCATTCTCCTTCTTTACAAGATTGGTGAATGAGAGTAGCAACCTTACGATTCGTCTTCCGTGCTGCTTTGAGAGCTTTTGATAATCACAATCTCGTTTCCTTTGAAGTCTCTTTGAGAGAATTCTGAGAGGTATTTGAGGAATTTTTAGTCATATAATTTGAAATTATTTTTATATATAAACTATTTTAGTTTTATAACCTCGTTTGAATTTGAATAATTATATTTTACTGCACTTTTTTATAGGTATCTTTTAGAGCCTTTTCCTCGATTCAGTATACTCCTCCGTCAGCCCCCTGTATAAGTTGTCCACCTGCCTGAATTCTCATTTCTTCTCCCCAAGGTGCTTGGAAAATTATATTTTCTTTTACTCAGACAATAGGTACTGGTGCTCATCTCGGTACAAATATATCATTTGTACAAAAGTGCCAGGTTGTGTAGAAAAATTACTTCATAAAATATCACAAGTTAGAGAAATTATAGACAAACAAGATTTTGTTCCAAAAGTTTTTCAAATTTCTCCATTGGTGTCAGATATTTAATTCCTCCGTGTGGTCTCTTGCAGTTGTAAAAGGTAAGCCAGTCCATAAATCTCATATTGAAGTCCTTATGCGAAGTAAATGAGTGTTTGTAGAAGAAATTATCATTAATGAGTCTCCAGAATCTTTCTATCTTTCCATTGGTTTGTGGTCTTCGTACTCTGGTGTATTTATGGACGATATTCAGTTTCTGAAGTGTAATTTCAAAGCTATGAAGATGCCGTGATTCCTTGTGATGTGTTGTAAACTCAAGTCCATTGTCTGAGAGAAGTTTCTTGATAGTAATACCTCTACTTAAAAACCATTTGTAGGCTCTTCTCATAAAATCTGCAAGAGTCCTGGCTCGTTTATTTGATATAACTTCTGCATAAGTAAGACTTGTTGCATCATCTATCAATCCAGCCCAGTATTTCTTTCTCTTCGGATTCTCTCACTTGATATTCTTCTGCTTGTGTACATCAATGTGTACCATTTCTCCTGCCATCTCTTTCTCATAGCGTATGATTCCAGCATTTCTGTTGAGGGTTTTGAGGAGTTTTCTTTCAAATTTTGTATGGCTTTTGAATTGGTAACCAAGATTAGCCCTTATTGTACTCTTGTGTACCGTAAAATCTCCACGATCTCCCCGTTTAATAACCTTTCTAATCGTGTTTAGATGTACTCTGTAAAACTCTCATAGTTCACAGTAATATTCCTCTTTCTTTTTTCATTTTGTTTCTCTCATTTTTTCTTTATACTTGGAGTATATCTCCTTTCTAATAAATGGGGTTAACTTCGTTAGTTTGTGCATATTGGAAAAGGATTATGAGGTTAAAGTTCGCGAATGGCTTGCGAATTTTACTCGTAATTCTTTTCTACACAACCTGATTAAGTTTTACAATTTATAAATTGGAAGAAGGTCATAATTTGCCATGGTATTTCAAAGGAAAATGGATACAGAAAAATACCCCAATCGGGGTATCTCATCTAAAATATTTTTGACAAAAGACCTTCCTATACAAAACAGAATCTTCCTTGAAACCCGAAAGAGTCAAAGAGACAAAGAATCGAATCGCTTCGCTATTTTTCATCCGAAAGAACAGGAACAAGAAAACCATACCTCGGATAGCGCGAGAGCAAGTCCGAATAGGCATACCGATCGCCACCATGCAAATACACGCAGCGAGGCGAACCATCGGGCGAGATAGCCCACCAATAGGCGCTACTGCCCCGATCGCAAACCTCACCATAGTCAGCATCGCGGTAACCCAAAAATGGTTCACCTTCCGGGTTCATAACTCATGCTTTTGCCACAGCATCTCCAGGAATAGCATTGATATATGTGAGGAGTTGCCTCGATTCTAAATGCAAGTGCAAAATGTAAGAAAAGTTCAATAGAAGAAAATATATAAAAGGAATTATTTAATTGGCAGATAAGGGAAAGTGTTCATTGAAGACCTGTAAAGCTGTTTTGTATCCGAGTATCCTTCGGGGTCTGTTGTTGATAATATCTACCACTTGTTGAATTTGTGCCTCTGTGATATTGTCGAAATTCGTTCCCTTAGGGAAGTATCTTCGAATCATTCCGTTCGCATTTTCGTTACCTCCTCGTTCCCAAGAATGATAAGGTTGAGCGAAATAGATGAACATCTTCATTGTTTCGGTAAATTCCCCATGTTTAGTAAACTCGCATCCATTATCAAGCGTTGAAGTTTTTCTGAGTATTGCTGGTAAAGGACTAAAGAGTGTTATCATTGCTTGTTTCGTGTATTCTGCTGTTTTTCTTGGAATCTTTTTTACCATGAGGAATCGACTCTTTCTTTCTAGTTCTGTATGGAGAGCTGATCATATTCCTACTCAAACAATACTGTCTCATTCCCAGTGTCCGATCGTTTCTCGATCTTCCACTTCTTTTGATCTCAAGGAGATATCTATTCTGTTTGGAATGAGTGTACGTCTGGTTTTTCTTCCAGAATGTTTCCGTCGTTTTCGATGAGACCGAAGAAGATATTCTTTAAGCTTCAACTCTTCTCACTTTTTTGTGTATACGAATGAGTAGATTGTTTCCTGACATATTCGCATACTTGGGTCATTCGGATATTCCAATTTTAACATTCAGGCAATAATATCAGGACTCCATCGCTCCGGTGAGAGTAGTTTCTCGATAACATACTCAAATACTCTTGGGTTCTTGAGTGGAGCTCTCCATCCTGCTTGGCTTTTACGAGAGAGATACTTCATATCCGCTCGTCCAGGACGATAGACATAATCTTCTTTTTGTTTTTCTTTGAGACCATTCTTCGCTTTGGGATATACCGTACTATTTCGGGCAATCTCCCGAGTAATAGAAGACGGTGATCTACCAAGTTCCTTGGCTATCCTAAAAGGATTTACTCATTCAGAAATACGATCTCCAATAATTTCTCTTTCTTCTAGGGAAAAGTGTGTATACTGTTTTATAGGAACGGTTGATAGTGGGTAAGCACTTCTATCATACTGTTCCTTTTGAATTTTGCACTTCGATTTAGATTATACGTTGTTCTTCGGTTGGAAGTCGTAGTATTCACATTTTTACCAATCTATCAAATGCTGGGAAATTATAGAACCAAACTCCCGGATCTTCTGTACTTTCAGCACATTCTGGTTCGGTATCGGAGAATTTACGGATTGCCGTAACGATCGAAATACCACTCCCTTCTGGTGGAGCTCCGAGATTGCGAACTTTTTTAGGAGCTTCAACGGTTTCACTTTTCTCATCTTGAGTGGATACGGATGGTTCGAGAGTAATATGAACTCTCGCATTCATAGCATCATTTACAGATTCCGCTTCTGTTTGATGAATCATCAATAAAGTTGTTCGATCATTCTCTGGAAGTGCCAAGAATCAATCTTGAGCTTCTTGAGAAGCATATGTTCCTGTATTTGTCATATAAAGTAAAGATAGAAAGTAAACTTACTCCCTTTAGCTTATACGAAATTATGTTTTTTGTCAAAAATTACTCTTATCTCATACAAGAAGACCCCAAAATAGGGTTCGTATTCTCACACAAGAAGACCTTGAAATTTGTAAAATCCGTATGTCATAGGTATCATTAACCTATGAATGCTATGTATACTGATAATAATCTCCGTACGGTTACTGACTTGGTCAGTTTCCTAAATAATCCAGTAGTGACGGATGTCATACTTACGGGAACGCTCGAAGAACGATCGGACTGGATACTCGAGCGTCTTTTACGCTTTAAATACCTTACTCTTAAAAAGAAAGATAAGGGGATAATAATCCAATATATTGGGCGTATGACGGGACTTGCAGAAAAACAAGTTGATCGATATATCCGTGCTTTCAAGGTGTGACAGAGACTTGGTCATACATATTCTCGTAGGGTATTTCCTATTACTTACACAAGAGAAGATTCCTGACTTCTTGCTGAAGTCGATAATGCGACTGGAAGACTATCCTGAGGACTTACTATTGCACTCATGAAAGATGAGTATCTTATCGGAGATATACGATTTGTTCGTCTCAAAGATATTTCTGTTGCTCAGTTGTATCGTCTACGTTCCACTTCCCATTACAAAGAGGAATCATTAGTTGTTGGAAAAACCAAGAGTGTGAATATTCCTATCGGAATCCGTATGAAACCAAATCCAGAAGGACTCCCATGATTCATACGGGTCGATACAGTACATCAGGGAGATCTGAATGGAGAAAAATGAGTATACCACGTTAATCTTGTAGATGAAATAACTCAGTGGGAAGTAATGTTTGCAGTCGAGGAAATCTCCGAACGATTTCTCTTACCTCTCCTCAAATGAGCACTCGCTACTTTTCCATTTGAGATAAAAAATTTTCATTCGGACAATGGAAGTGAGTTCATCAACTACAAGGTGGCAGCACTTCTTGAAAAACTCAGAGTTTCTCAGACTAAGAGTAGAGCAAGAAAGAGTACAGACAATGGACTTGTGGAATGTAAAAATGGTGCAATTATCCGAAAGGAATTCGGACACTGGCATATTCCTGGAGTATTTGCTCCAAGAATCAATCGATTCTACATGGAACATTTTATCCCATATCTCAATTTCTATCGTCCCTGTCATTTCCCCGAGAAGGTATGTGAAGAAAATGGGAAAGTGAGAATTCTCTATACGTTGAAGAACTGTATGACACCTTACCAGAAACTTATCTCACTTCCTAACTGGGAATCTCATCTACGAAAGGAATTCACAAAAGAGTTACTCCAAAGACTTCAGAAAAGAAAAACACCACTTCAGGCTGCGAAAGAAAAGAAAAAAGCAAGAGATGAACTCATGAAAGTTGCTCTTCCAAAGTTTCTCAATATACTACCTGTAATTATGACAGACGGATAAATCGATTTCAGGGTCTTCTTTGGATGAGAATATACTAAATTTTGATAATGAAAATATTCTATAATTAAAGCGACCACTTATTACGGAAAATAGAGTAAACTGTATGTACCAACAACATTTTACATTCCTAACAAGTGGTCTATGGACAATATAATACAATTTGAGGGCTTTGCAAAGCGAAAGTATTTTTCTTTTGAAGAGAGAAAGATATTAGAGAAGCTCTGTAAAGAGGATAGATACCAAAGAAGTATTGGTGAGAAAGGCATCTCGCTAAGATTCATGGGGAAGATTCTCGGTAGATCCCACTCTACAATCAAAGAAGAATTGGAAAGAATGCCACGGTACGAGCTCATATATTCCGCTTCCTGGGCTCATGGAGATTATCTACGGAAACAACAGAACAAAGGAAATGTCCGGAAACTGGATCGAGATGTCGCTCTTCGCAGTGCGGTGATCGAAGGAATCCTTGGAGACAAGAGTCCCGAACAGATTTCCAAGCGAATTAAGACACTCTGAGCAAGTCTCTGAATAAAGTGAACCATAAGCCATGAGACCATTTACTCTTTCATCTATTCCGACCGCGAAGCGAAAGAGAAAGAACTCTACAATCATTTGAGACGCCACAGGAAAAATCGGAGAAAGCAGTGAACGAGGAGACATCAAGAGAAGTTCCTCATCAAAGAACGCACGAGTATCCATGAACGTCCGGAATACATCAACGATCGGAGAGACTTTGGACACTTTGAAACGGATTCTGTACTCAAAATATTCTATAATTAAAGTGACCATTTTACTAGTTACGAAAAATGACAAAAAATCTTTTGCTTTTTCCTCCATCTTTCATATACTACGCCTCGTATGCACCCGTCTCGACTGTGTTCTTCTGCCGATGGGGGCAATTTTTTGCGTGTAGTGACTTATGAAAAGCTCGAACTTTTCG
The DNA here is from genome assembly GCA_963751115.1 of uncultured Candidatus Altimarinota bacterium. Lineage (GTDB taxonomy): Bacteria > Patescibacteriota > Gracilibacteria > BD1-5 > UBA2023 > UBA1545. The sequence continues at coordinate 10,598 of CAVVTN010000027.1, read as the reverse complement.
TGAAAATCTTACGTTTCCTCATTCATCGTACAAATTCGTACGATTCACTGTGGTACGCGATTTTCCCATAAATTTCTTTGCTTTTGACAAGTCACTAAGTAAAATCAGTTTTTCTTGAACGAATATATATCGAGTAGTATTCTCCTTGTGTTTTACCACTACTTTTTTACATTATCTTTCTTTAGTTCTTTATAAAATTCACTATTTATGGCAAAAAAACAAGGAGTCACTCTTCCTGTTTCAGAGGTTTCTCCAGAAAATCTCGGAGCAATTTATGATATCAAAGGACGATATTTTTTCACGGATGATAGATCTATCTTGGAACTTCCAGAACTCATCGAAGTTCAGTTCGATAGTTATCATGATTTCTTAAATAACAAGCTCAATAAGGCTTTTGAAGATACTTTCCCTATTCAGGACTTCTCAGGGGAAAAAATCGATATCTACTATAAAGGACTGACTATCGAAGAACCGAAGATTGGTGTTTTTGATTGTAAACGAAAGAATTTGAATTATGAGGCGCCTATGAAGGTTCGTCTTGAGATGCTCAATAAAGAAACAGGAGAAATCAAAGAACAGGATGTTTATATGGGAGGTGTCCCTCTTATGACAGAACAGGGGACATTTATCGTCAATGGTATTGAGCGAGTTATTATCAACCAGATTATTCGATCGACTGGTATATTTTTCACACCAGATGTGAAAACTCCTGGAACTTTTGCTATGAAAGTTATCCCACAGAAGGGAAGTTGGTTTGAAATAGAGATCGAAAAGAAAGGAGCTATCAATGTAAAAATCGATAAAAAACGTAAGATTGCTATTTCTGTTATTCTTCGTGCTTTTGGTCTCGAATCAGATGCAGAAATTATTGCGGCATTTGCTGATAATAAAGATTTTATCTCAAAATATGTTGGTCCTACTCTTGAGAAAGATAAAACAAAGACTCGCATGGAAGCACTTTATGCTCTTTATAAACTTCTTCGTCCAGGAGATCTTGGAACCGATGAACGAGTAGAAGAACTTTTCAAAACTACTTTCTTTGATACGAAGAAATTCGATCTCGGGGCAGTTGCTCGACTTAAAATTGAACGAAAACTCGGTATAGAGACAAAATATGAGGAAATTGATGGGAAATTTCTTTCCAAAGAAGATCTCGTGGCGGGTATTCGTTATCTTCTTTCTCTCAATGAAGAACTTCCAGGATATGACTGGGATGATATAGATCATCTTGAGAATCGTCGCGTTCGTTCTGTAGGAGAACTTGTGTATGATAAAGTTCGTGTCGGATTGGCTCGTATCGAGAAAATTGCAAAAGATCGTATGACGATCGTAGAACTTGCAGATGCTACCGCAGGAACTTTCATAAATTCTCGTCCACTGACGGCTGTTATGAAAGAATTCTTCGGAACATCTCAACTTTCTCAGTTTATGGAACAATCGAATCCACTTGCAGAACTTGCACACAAACGTCGTGTAACCGCTCTTGGAGTCGGAGGTTTGACTCGAGAACGAGCTTCGTTTGAAGTACGTGATGTACATCCAACTCAATACGGACGAATATGTCCCGTTGCAACTCCAGAAGGACCAAATATCGGTCTCGTACTCCATTTCTCTAGTTATGCAAAAGTAGATAAATATGGATTTATTACAACTCCATTTCGAAAAGTACAACATGAAGTGATAAATGATGGAAAATCTGCAGTCAATCGTATCACACTCGATGCATTGACTGATGCAAAAGGGAAAGTTATTGTCGATGAAAAGATGTATATAACTGAAGCAGATGCGAAGAAACTCAAGGAAGAATATCCAGGAAAAACTATCGAAGTTCGAGGATTTTTGACGAAAGATTATGAATATGTAGATGCATACCAAGAACGAAAGCTTATTATCGCGGAAGCAAACTCTCTTTCTGATGAATACGGAAACTTTACAGAAACTCGTATTTCTGCTCGTAAGAATTCTGAAGCAACGACAGAGTATGTTCGTGAGATTACTCATATCGATGTTTCTCCAAAACAGATCATGAGTGAATCGACCGCACTTATTCCATTCTTGGAACATGATGATGCGACTCGTGCCGAGATGGGAACGAACATGATGCGACAAGCAGTTCCTCTTATCCGAAGTGAGGCTCCAATTGTCGGAACAGGAATGGAACGATTGATTGGTGAAGAATCTGGATATGTAGTAAAAGCAGAAGAAGATGGAGAGATTATCGGAGTTGATGCGAAGCATATTTCTGTACTCTACAAGAGTGGAAAGAAAGCTCTTTATGAACTCCGAACATTTGAACGAAGCAATCATGATTTGATTATTCATCAAAATGCACGAATCTCTTCTGGACAGAAAATCAAAAAAGGGATGATTCTTGCTGACGGACAATCTATCCAAAACGGAGAGTTGGCGATTGGTAAAAACCTGACTGTTGCCTATATGCCATGGGAAGGGTATAACTTCGAGGATGCGATTATTATCAATTCTCGTGTGATAGAAAATGATTATTTCACTTCGGTGCATATCAATGAATATACACTCGATGTTCGTGAAACAAAACTTGGGCCTGAGGAAACAACTCCAGATATCCCAAATGTTGCAACCAATAAATTGAAAGACCTCGATGAAAATGGTATCGTTCGAATCGGTGCCTATGTTATGAGTGGTGATATCCTTGTCGGAAAAGTTACTCCAAAAGGAGAAATAGAACTTTCTCCTGAAGAACGACTTCTTCGAGCGATTTTTGGAGACAAATCTAAAGATGTAAAAGATTCTTCTCTTGTAATCCCAGCTGGATCAGGAGGAAAAGTTATCGGAACTCACACGCTTCGTCGTGAAAATGGAGATAATCTTCCAACGGGAGTATTTGAACAAATAAAAGTATATGTTGCTCAGACTCGTAAGATGGAGGTGGGAGACAAGATGGCAGGACGCCATGGAAATAAAGGTATCGTTTCTCGAATCGTACCACCAGAAGATATGCCATTTATGGCGGATGGAACACCAGTAGATATTATATTGAATCCACTCGGAGTTATCTCTCGTATGAATATCGGACAGATTCTCGAAACACATCTCGGAGCTGCTGCGAAGAAACTCGGTATCACTATTGCAACACCTATTCTCAATGGTATATCGGTTGAAAAAATCGGAGACCTTATGGAACAAGCAGGTATTCCTCGTGATGGAAAGGTACAACTCTTCGACGGAAAAACCGGAGAAGCATTCAAGGAAAAGACCATGGTTGGAGTGAAATATATGCTGAAACTTCACCACCTTGTTGAGGATAAAATCCATGCTCGAAGTGTTGGACCATACTCTATGGTAACACAACAACCACTCGGAGGTAAGGCACAAAATGGAGGACAACGTCTCGGAGAGATGGAGGTATGGGCACTTGAAGGTTACGGCGCTGCGAATATCCTTCAAGAAATGCTCACTATCAAATCAGATGATATCAACGGACGGGCACAATCGTACGAAGCAATTGTCAAAGGAAAACGAATTCGTCGACCCAATATTCCAGAGTCATTCAATGTTCTCCTTCGTGAGCTTCAGGCCTTGAATTTGAATATCGAACTTCTTGAAAAGGGAGAATTGGAAGCGCAAGAAGCAATTATGCTCGAGCGTTACAGTGAACTGGAAAAACTCGAAGGACAATATGACCTCGAAGTAGATATCCCAACTATGGATGAAAAAGTAGCAGAAGATACAGTGGTAAAAACACACGAAGATATAGAATAAAAAACTGTCATTCCAGAATTTTTCAGAGAAAAATATATCGAAGTGATAAAAACGCATCTGAAAAATATCTGGAATCTACCGTCTATGAGAAATTTATAGAAATGAATTATAAAGAATTTCTTTTATAATAGGAAGATTGCTACACATATTCGAAGAAGTTTTGAGATTTTCAAAAATCAAAGTATTCGAATATGTTCGCAATGACAATATCCTCAATACCTATTCTCGCTAGACATGTTTACAACAAAAAGAGAGTAAAATAGATTTTCACTCTGGAACTTTTTCTCCTCGTATGGGAGGTGCTCAAATAATGTAATTAGATAGAATTTATTCCTTCACCATTGTCTTTCTATGATTCCAGATTTCAAAGATAAGAACTTCGAAAACTTTTTAAATGACAAAATTACTGACTATTCTCAGATTGAAAAATTTGCAGGACGTCGAGATATTACTCAAGGAAAAACTCTTGATAATCTCGTCGGAATAAGTATTGGTCTTGCTTCAAAAGAACAGATTCAATCACTTTCTTATGGAGAAGTTCTCATTTCCGAAACTATCAATTACCGAACACAACGACCAGAACGTGCTGGACTTTTCTGTGAGCAAATATTTGGACCTCGCAAGAATTTCGAATGTGCTTGTGGAAAATACAAACGAATCCGATATAAAGGAGTGGTTTGTGAACGTTGTGGTGTAGAAGTAACTACAAGTCAAGTTCGACGTCAACGTACTGGACATATTGAGCTTGCTGCTCCAGTAGCTCATATCTGGTATCTCAAATCCGTTCCTTCTCGAATAGGTCTCCTTCTCGATATTTCCGTGAAGAAACTCGAACAAGTTGTCTACTTTGCTTCCTATATCATCACTGATGTATATGAAGAGAAAAAAGAGGAAAGTTTGAAAGAGCTCGATGTTGCCTACAAGACTTCTAAAGTACAACTTCAGAAGCAGATTCAACAAGATATGAACGATGCGAAACTTCAACTCGAAGCGAAGGAGATTTCCCGAAAAGCTTTCAATGAAATGGAGACAACACTTACGAAGCAGATTGATCAACTCGATGAAGAATACGATCGAATGAAGACTCTTTTGAAGAGTCTCAAAGAATCGACCGTTATCGGAGAATTTGATTATCGTATTATGTACGACAAATTTCCTCATGTATTTCTTGGAGGAACGGGTGCACAACATATTAAAACACTTCTTCAAAGAATTGATATTAAGGAATTTATTTCTGAACATCAGAAAGAATTGAAGAGCGCGCCGAAATCAAAACAGAAAAAGATTCTCCAGAAGTTGAAACTTGCTTCGAGCCTCTTTAAATCCAACCAGAAACCAGAACATTTCATCCTTGATGCACTTCAAATCCTTCCACCAGATCTTCGACCGATGATCCAATTGGACGGAGGACGTTATGCCTCAAGTGATTTAAATGACTTGTATCGACGAGTTATTAACCGAAACAATCGTCTCCGAAAACTTATGGAGCTTGGAGCGCCAGAAGTTATTCTCAAGAACGAGAAACGTATGCTTCAGGAATCTGTTGATATGCTTATATCGGGAGATGTGCAATCAAACCGACCAGGTTATACAAGCGCAACCAAGAAGAAACTTAAGTCTCTTGCAGACATCCTCAAAGGGAAACAAGGGCGATTCCGACAGAACCTTCTCGGTAAACGTGTGGATTACTCTGGACGTAGTGTAATCGTCGTTGGTCCAAAACTTAAGATGAATGAATGTGGACTTCCAAAGTCTATGGCGCTTATTTTATTCCGACCTTTTGTTATCGGTAAACTTATCGCACTAGAATTGGCGTACAATGTTAAGCACGCAGAGAAAATTATCGAAGAAAAAGGAAAAGAAGTTTGGGATGCACTCGATAATGTTATCGAAGGGAAACACGTTCTTCTGAATCGTGCACCAACTCTTCACCGACTTGGTATTCAAGCATTTAAACCAGTTCTTATAGAAGGAAAAGCAATTCAACTTCACCCTCTTTGTTGTACGGCCTTCAATGCCGATTTTGATGGAGATCAGATGGCGGTTCATCTTCCACTTACGGACGAAGCACAATCCGAAGCACGTGAACTTATGATTACATCGAAGAATATGTTGAATCCATCCAATGGAGAACCGATTGTTATGCCAGAAAAGGATATGATTCTCGGATGTTATTATCTTACTCGACTTGCGCCAGGAGAGGCAACTCTCGTATTTGCTTCAGGAGAAGATGCGACTCATGCTTACGATAATAAAGTTATCACGCTTCATACGCCTATCAAGATGCGTATAAACGGAGAAATTATCACAACAACATACGGAAGATTCCTCTTCAATGAGATTATCCCAGCTGAGCTTGGATATGTAAATGATACTCTCTGCAAAATGAGTTCTCAAGAAACTTCTCGCTCGAAGTTTTCTCATCTTCGGAAGTGAAGAAACTGCATTCTTCTCAAATGAGATTAAAAATATCGGTTTCAAATATGCGACTATTTCTGGTTTGACTATCTCGAAAGATGATATGATTATCCCAGATATGAAACATACTCTTATTAAAGATGGAGAAGAAAAAATTAAAGAAATTCAGAAACGTTTCTGGAATGGGTATTTGACAGAAAAAGAGCGTTACGAACAATCTGTAAAAGTTTGGAGTAAGTAAAAGGAGAAATCGAGAAAGTCATGAAACCATTCTTCACTCCAGAAAATCCTATCAGTAACATGATCGAATCTGGAGCTCGAGGTAACTGGGGACAATTGAATCAGCTCTGTGGTATGAAAGGACTCGTTGCCTCACCATCTGGTAAGACGATTGAACTTCCAATTAAATCCAATCTGAAGGAAGGGTTCTCAACTCTCGAATACTTTATCGCGACACACGGATGACGTAAAGGTAAGGCAAGTACGGCTCTGAAAACAGCTCAATCAGGATACCTCACTCGACGTCTTGTAGATGCAGCACAAAATATTCTCATTCGTAGTGCGGATTGTGGAACACACCATTATGAGGAAATTGTGAAGGCAACTTCTAAATCTATCTTTGGTGAATCATTCGAAGAACGTATCTATGCAAAATTTCTTGCAAAGATGTAATGATTGGAAAAACACTTCTTGCTCCAGAAGGAACAGTTATTGATAAAGCATTTATTCAAACTCTCACTGAAGCTGGTGTCGAATCGGTTTGCGTTCGTTCTATTCTTACTTGTGAAACAGAAGAAGGAGTATGTCAGAAATGTTATGGACTGGATACTTGCTCATAATGCTCTTGCAGAATTTGGTACCCCGATTGGTATTATTGCTGCTCAGTCTATCGGAGAACCAGGAACACAACTTACGATGCGTACATTCCACTCGGGAGGAGTTGCGACGGCTGGTGGAGATATCACCGCAGGTCTTACTCGTGTTGAAGAACTCTTCGAGGCACGTAATCCGAAATACGAATCAGCTATTTCTAACTCGATGGAGAAGTGGCACTCATTCAGCATGAAGGAAAGAATGTAGTAGTAACGATTCAAGCTCACGAACTTCAAACGAAAGAATATTATCTTCCCGATGAAAGTTATGTAGCACAAGTAAAGAAAGGTGATGTTATTACTCCAAAACAAATTCTTGCAAAATCCAAAGAATCAAAAGTGAAAGTAGTTGCAAAACAAGGTGGTATCATCGTAAAAATCGAAGATGGAATTATCTCTATCCGAGATGAAGCACCACAAACTCGAGCAATACAATGGTAGAGTCTGGACGAAATCTTCTTGTTCAAGAAGAAGATACAGTAGAAATTGGAGATAAGCTTACCGAAGGGCATATTAATATTCACCATTTGATGGATATTGCTGGAGTTCTCAAAACTCAGCTCTATATCGTGGGAGATATTAAAGGGAATCTACTCTTCTCAAGGACAAACGGTTAATTCGAAACATATCGAGCTCATCATACGACAGATGTTCTCAAAAGTGAAGATTACCAATGCCGGAGATACTTCGTTCTTTCCTGGAGATATCGTTGATATCATTAAGTTCAAGAAAGAAAATGATTTGATGTCTGCAGAAGGGAAGAGACAGGCTATTGGAACACGACTCTTGCTTGGTCTTACGAAGATTTCTCTCTTCACGGATTCTTGGCTCTCAGCGGTGTCATTTTCAAGAAACAGTACGTGTTCTTGTGGATGCTTCTACTGCTCGAAAGATCGACAAGCTGGAAGGACTGAAGGAAAACGTTATTATCGGACGTTTGATTCCAACACTTTCTTACTTCGAGAACAATCGAGATGTGGGAGAATACTTTGGAACAGAATCGGACGATGAATATACAAATCGTAAAACTTACGAACAAAGAATTCAAGAAAGCGAATACCCAGGTATGAACTAATCTACAAATAAAAAATCCCTGACAGAGTTCTCTGTCAGGGATTTTTGTATTTTGTCTTTTGATACTATTTCATATAATGAAACTCATCAAAATGATAGATTTTCACTTCTTTTATGAGAGTATATATTTTATATAAATCACAGCATTAGTTATGAATTCTACCCCTCAAATACATATTGATTTCTATGCATCAGTTATAGATAACTATGGCGATATGGGTTTTGCAGTGAATCTTGCTTTGTCGCTCCATACAAAATACACGGGCACGACTATTCGTTTTTTCTCGGATGATGAGATATTATTCCAGAAACTTTTTGGTGAAAAAGTTCCTTATTGGATACAATACATTCCACTCAAAAAACTCAAAAGCTTGAATCCGCCACCGCCATCGGCGCTCATTTATAGCTTCTTCGATTATCCGCTCCAGAACGAATATTTGGCGAAGTTTCCGTATCAGAAAATGATTATTTCTTTCTCGTATTTTCTCCTCCATAAAGGTTTGGAGTCACTCCATGGAACGACCTATGTACTAGAAAGTGGTTATGATACCGTTATTCATTTTATACCGTCGCTTTTACCGAAAGGTGGAGGGATTATTATAAATCCGCTTATAGAACAGGAAATACAGAAATCTCTCGAAGAGGGGATTATGGATGGGAGAAAACAGTTTCTTCAAGAGAATATGCAGTATCTTCAGGAAAATGGAAAATGACCGATACAGAATATCATAGAAAAAAAATGGATTTCTATTTTTGTCTATCCGAGTACTTTGGAGAAAATCCTTCCCATTATCAAGAGCGATACCTCTGATACGATTTTTTGGATATGTGGAAATGTCGGGGATTTGAAAAAACTCATAATTGTCGAATAGTTCCGTTTCTCTCTCGTAGAATATGGGGTATTTCAGAATCTCTGCGATGCGAATATCGTCCGTGGGGAAAATAGTCTCTGTCAAGGTTTACTTTCCTGAAAGCCACTTCTCTGGGATATATACAAGGAATCCAACGGAGCACACCTGGAGAAAACAGAAGATTTCCTTGAGTGGATTACTTCCCATTTTGAAACTCATCCTGAGTATATTTCCATCGCTCGTGATTTTATGAATACGGGAAATCTTGAAAGTTTCAGAGAATTTCTCCACTCTTATCAGGATTTTGAGGAAATAGGCAGAGATATTTCTCAAAGTTCATCGTGAAAGTGATTTGGTGGAAAAGTTGTTGGTGCTTTAAAAAAATCTCCTCTCATCCATTTTTGGATGAGAGGAGATTTTTCTATATAGTCGTTTGTAGGTTCTCTCATTTTTGAAATTCCGTATCATTGCCTGCACTTGCTTTTTCTGCAGACTACTTGTCATATTGTTTTGATTTGTTTTCTCCACATCTTTTCTATTTTTCTAATCTTTGTAGTTCTTTGATTCTATCGGCGATTTCCTTTATTTTTGTATTTTTTTCTCCTCGTTCTTTCGAAGAAATGTCTGATTCATTTTTCATATTTTCAGCTTGTTGATTTGCTCTCTGAACTTGCTCTCATATTTCCTGAGATTGTTCATTATCAAATTCTTTGAGGAATTGTTCACAGAGTTCAAGTTGTTTATTGATATCTGTTTCAGTCCCGAGATTTTTGATAAATTCTTGTTTAATATTATTTAATTCTGCTTGTGCTTCTGTATTGCCTTTTCCAACACTCTCACTCATTTTATCAAATTTATCACCCATTTTTGCTTCTAGAGTTTTTTGGTCGATCACTTCATTTTTTTCAAATGTGAAACCTAGTTTTTTTAGTGTATCAGTATTTTCAGGTTTTATTTTTGCATCCTCTAATTTTTTACTTACATCACCTTCATTTGGTTTTTGTACTTCCTGTTCATTATGATTTTTATTTTCTAAACCTGCCATAATTTAATTTATTACGAAATAATATACCATCACTGTAGCATATCCATCCTATAAAAGCAAAAAATGGGACTATTTTTTCAGAGATTTTCGAATGACTTCGATAAGGAGGGAAGTATCGAAATCAGAAAATATTTCACGATTTCCGTCTATATTGAAGGAAGGAAGCCAAAATGAAGTTCTGTAAACATGGGCGATGACTTGTCCATTTGGTGGGATTTCCACGATAGAAAGATTCCAATCATTTGCTCAGGAGATATGTTCGTAAACATAACGCCCGATAAAACACGACCAAACATTTGGTTGAGCAAATGTATTGATAAAACAACTATTGGTATGGTATTTAATCATATTAATTCCACCACCATCTACTCAGGCAACAAACGCACATTTTGCCACTCGTTCGGTGAATCCTTGCAGAGAATAGGTATTTTTCTCGATAACGACATTGCTCGGAAACTTTTCATGGACAAATACTTCATAGAGGAGATTCGTATGATCGTCGAGTACGAAAATAGTCTCATCGGGAAAAGCTTCTGCGGTTTCGCTGATAACTCGTCTCCATGTGGCAATCGGAAGATTTCGAAATTCTTTTACGCC
>CAVVTN010000026.1:0-12337 GCA_963751115.1 uncultured Candidatus Altimarinota bacterium | reverse complement strand
TTTTCTTCTATTGAACTTTTCTTACATTTTGCACTTGCATTTAGAATCGAGGCTCACAAAGCTAGTTTCTCAAAATTTGACTTTTTATGAAACTTGTGTTCTAATGCCTTTGGCTTTGGAGCACCTCATAAAAAAGCTTTCGTACTAAATGAGGTTTTTATTTTTATTTATTTATTTTTCTTTTCTCTTATGAATACACAGAAAACACAGACATCTAATGTCAAAGGGTTTACACTTGTCGAGCTTATCGTCGTTATTACGATTCTCGTAATTCTTGGTACTATTGCTTTCTTGAACCTCGGTGGTATGTCGGCTACGGCTCGAGATGCACAGAGAACTTCTGATCTTAAACAGATCAATGATCAGATTATGATCGCTCAAGCAAAACAAGGATTAGCTTATTCAAATATGCTTTCAGGAACTACTGCGAGCCAAATTAGTCCACTTCCCTCTATTGGAGGTACTGGGTCTCTCGCTACTGATTACTTCGCTGGAGATGTAAATTATACCGTTCTCGGAATCGACCAAGCGAAGTTCCAAGATCCTGTTTCGAAAGTTGCTTACAAGATGGGTGTTACTACTCGTGCTGGTAGTGCATATGAACTTGCAGCAAGTCTCGAAGAAACTAAAACAGCTCTCGTAATGGGAACATATAAAGCTCGTACTATTGCTGGTACAGTTTCAACAGGTACTGGTGTTGCTGGTGTAGTTACTCTCGGTACTGGTCTTGGTAACTTCAAGCTCAATGATTATATTGGAAATGGTACCGCAACTGGTATGATTACTTCTATATCTGCTGATCTTAAGACTATCACTACAAACCCTAATACTATGACAGGTACAAATTTCACGCTTAATAGTGATGAAACTACAGGTCTTATTCATGGACCTACAGGAGTTGTAGGTACTGTTACAAATAAAGGAACTGCTCTTCCTTATTAGTCTCGTATAATTCTCTCGTTTTTCCCATAAATCCCTCGTTTTTCGGGGGATTTATATTACTAGAATTTTATTTACTTATCTTTCTGCTATGAATCATGCAAAAATAACTACCACTTCTCGTGGATTTACGCTTGTCGAACTTATCGTAGTTATCACCATTCTCGTAATCCTTGGTACTATCGCATTCTTGAACCTCGGTGGTATGTCGGCAACGGCTCGAGACGCACAGAGAACATCTGATCTCAATCAGATGAGTTCTCAGATTATGGTGACTCAAGCCAAACAAGGTCTTTCCTATATAGCAATGCTTTCTGGAACTACTGTAAATACTCTCACGGGAGTAAATAACCTCGGTGGAGCAGTCATCACTTCTACGAACTATCTCGGTGGAGATGTAAACTATACAGTACTCGGAATCGATTCTGTGAAATTTTCTGATCCCGTTTCGAAGGTTGCTTACAAGATGGGAGCGACGAGTGTTGCCGGTGGTTCTTATGAACTTGCTGCAAAACTCGAAGAATCGCAAACAGCTCTCGTTATGGGGACATTCACATCTCGAAATTCTCAAGCTGCCGGAACCATTACTAACACGGGAGCGAACAATACTATCACTCTCAGTAATGCAGATATCGGGAAATTTTTCGTAAATGATATCGTTGGAAATGGTACTTATACAGGAATTATTAATCAAGTGGTCGTAAATGGAGCGACTGGTGTAAATATTTCACTTGGTTCACTTGCTGGAACTTTTGGATCAACAGGTTCTCTGAACCTCGGTGCAATTGATTCTACTGGTCTTATTCGTGGATCAGGAAGTATGAATCCTGTCGTAAATAAAGGAACTCTTCTTCCTTATTAGTTTGAAAAACTTTTCTTCTCATATCCTAAAACCTCACCAATTTGGTGAGGTTTTTTAGTTTGATTCTTAAAATATTTTCATATACTCAAATAAATTCATTCATCTTTCTATGTCTCCAAAAAATAAAATCTGTCTCATTCACGATATGTTCCTGTACAGATGAGGAGCTGAGCGTTTCAATATCATGCTTGCAAAAACCCTTGGTGCGGATCTTGCGGCACTCTTTTTTAGTGAGCAAAGTATAGCACCAAAATCTCTTGGTTTTTCTGGGAAATGCACAGTATTTGGAGAGGAAAAATACTCCTGACTCTTCCGGCAAATATATCTAAAATATCGAGTTCTTTTCCATACCAAATTTCTTCGAGAATACGATACGGTTATTTTCAGCAATGACTGTCTCTCTGCGATTCGTAATGTTCGAAAAGATGCGCGGAAAATTTATTATGCGCACAGTATTCCCCGTTATCTCTTCGATCAGCGAGAATTTTATTACCAAAAAGTTCCACTTCTTGCTCGTCCATTCTATATAATCATTCGGGCAATTTTTGAACAAATGTACTTTCGAGAAATCGCACAAGTAGACGAAATCTATACCAACTCCACCAATCTCCAGAATGCTATCCGAAAATATCTCGGACGAGAAAGTCGGATTATTTATCCACCAGTAGATACAGATTATTTTGTTCCAACAGAAGAAAAAAACGATTATTATATCAGCTTTTCCAAACTCTCGACTCTCAAACGCGTCGCTCGCACGGTTGAAGCATTTCGAGAAATGCCCGATAAAAAACTCCTCGTCATCTACGGACAAAATGACCCACAAAAAGAGGAGATTATGAATCTCGGAGCCGGATATGAAAATATTACATTCCTGACTCTGACCGATAATAATGAACTCCCAAAATATATTTCCCGAGCTATTGCAACCATATTTATAGCGAAAAATGAAGATTTCGGAATGGTGGCTCTCGAATCGATGTCCTGCGGAGTTCCTGTCATATGAGTACAGGAATGAGGAATCCAAGAAACCGTCATCGATGGTAAAACAGGGATTCTCATCTCTCCGGAAGCTACCAAAACAGAACTCATATCTGCAGTGCAAAAACTCGATAGAGAAACAGCTCTAATAATGAAAGAAGCTTGTATGAAACGAGCCAAAGAATTCTCGCTAGAAAGTTTTGAGAAAATAATAAAAGAGAAGTTTTTATAAAAAAGAATACGTCATTCCGAATTCATTTCGGCCACTAAAGGATGGACTTCGCTCAAATCTTCCATATTGTTCATAGTTTCTTAATCAGAAGTAGAAGATCCTGAAACAAGTTCAGGATGACAAATATTATAAATTAACGTTCTATTATGTTTAAAAAAATCTTTCTCCACACACATCTCTTCCTCCTCAAGCTCTCTAGTCACTTCGGTGTATGGCTCGGTGCTTGTATTATCCGTATGAAAAAACCACGAATAGTGGATTTGAAAAATCTCAAAACGATTTATCTGAATCGCTCGGATCGTATCGGAGATGCGATTATTTCCAAGCCCTTTATTAAGCTTCTCGTAGAATGGTTGAGACAGAATGGATGTCATGCAGAAATTATTATTATCGCTTCACAATATAATCGTTTTATACTGAGCGAGCTAGAAGATACAGAAAATAATGTAAAAATCATAAGCGAGGAAAAACCCGATTTCTATGAATCCAAACTCTATCGGATGATTTTGAAGCATATGAAGTTTCTCTATAAAACCCTCGCATTTCGCTGGACTCATGGAAATACTCGAGACGAAAAATCTCTCTTTTTTGATATGGGAGGCGGAGATTTTAATACCATTCTCAAGTACAAAGAATCGGATAATTCCATCATCATCGGACCGAATGTTTTTTGGGGATCACATATTCTCGATATCGCATTGGAACACTCTTATGTCCACTATAGCAATGTAAATTTGATAGAAAGTTACATAGAAATAATCGAGAAAACTTTTGGATTAGAGCATACTTTCCGAGATTTTATATATGATCACATCGCTGAATTTTATAACTATGATAAGAGTATTCAGAAATCCGGAATCTGTCTTTTTGTCGGCGTAAAAGAGTTCCGAAATCTCCCCGTCGCTACATGGAGACGAGTTATCAGAGAAGTAGCGGAAGCTTTTCCCGATGAAACTATTATCGTGCTCGATGACAATACTAATCTCCTCTATGATATATTTGTCCACGAAAAATTTCCGAGCAATGTGGTTATCGAGAAAAATATCTATTCACTCCAAGGATTCACCGAACGAGTGGCAAAATGTGCGTTTGTTGCCTGAGTAGATGGTGGTGGAATTAATATGATTAAATACCATACCAATAGTTGTTTTATCAATACATTTGCTCAACCAAATGTTTGGTCGTGTTTTATCGGACGCTATGTATACCAACAGATTTCATGAGCCAATAATTGGAATCTCTCCATCGTGGAAATCCCACCAAATGGACAAGTCATCGCCCATGTGTACAGAACCTCTTTCTGGCTTCCTTCCTTCAATATAGACGGAAATCGTGAGATATTTACGGATTTCGATACTCCCCTTCTCATCGAGGTTATTCAAAAATCTCTGAAAAAATAGTCTCGTTTTTTGCTTTTATAGATGGGATATGCTACAGTGATGGTATATTATTTCGTAATAAATAAAAATATGGCAGGTTTAGAAAATAAAAATCATAATGAACAGGAAGTACAAAAACCAAATGAGGGTGATGTAAGTAAAAAATTAGAGGATGCAAAAATAAAACCTGAAAATACTGATACACTAAAAAAACTAGGTTTCACATTTGAAAAAAATGAAGTGATCGACCAAAAAACTCTAGAAGCAAAAATGGGTGATAAATTTGATAAAATGAGTGAGAGTGTTGGAAAAGGCAATACAGAAGCACAAGCAGAATTAAATAATATTAAACAAGAATTTATCAAAAATCTCGGGACTGAAACAGATATCAATAAACAACTTAAACTCTGTGAACAATTCCTCAAAGAATTTGATAATGAACGATCTCAGAAAATATGAGAGCAAGTTCAGAGAGCAAATCAACAAGCTGAAAATATGAAAAATGAATCAGACATTTCTTCGAAAGAACGAGGAGAAAAAAATACAAAAATAAAGGAAATGGCCGATAGAATCAAAGAACTACAAAGATTAGAGAAAAATAGAAAAGATACTGAAAAAAGAATACAAACCAATATACAAATAACAGAACGATGAAAAACTGCTGCTGCAATGGATTCTGTTCTTCAAAAAGGAGAATGGCCACCGGATGGTGGTCGACTAGTATAAGTTTCTAAAAATCTCCTCTCATCCGAAAACGGATGAGAGGAGATTTTTCTAAAGTGCCAGTAACTTTGCTACTAAGTTACTTTCCAAATCTATTTTTACAAATATCTCGAAGCCTATTTCTTCAAAATCCTGATAAGATTGGAGAAATTCTCTGAAACTTTCAAGATTTCCTGTATTCATAAAATCACGAGCGATGGAAATATACTCGGGATGATTTTTAAAATAGGGAGTAATCCAGTCGAGGAAATCTTCTGTTTTCTCCAAATGTGCTCCATTGGATTCCTTGTATATATCCCAGAGAAGTGGCTTTCAGGAAAGCAAACCCTGACAGAGACTGTTTTCGCCACGCACGATATTCGCATCACAGAGATTCTGAAATACTCCATATCCTACTAGAGAGAGAAATGGAACTATTCGGCAATTATGAGTTTCTTGCAAATCCCCGACATCTCCACAAATCCAAAAAATCGTACCAGAAGTATCGCTCTTGATAAGAGGAAGGATTTTCTCCAAAGTACTTGGATAAACAAAAACAGAAATCCATTTTTGTCAGATGATATCCTGAATCGGTCATTTTCTATTTTCCTGAAGATACTGTGTATTTCTTTGAAGAAAATTTTTTCTGGCAAACGAAATCCCTTCCCAAAGATTTTCATGTGTTTCTTGTTCAATAAGTGGATTGATAATAATCCCTCCACCTTTCGACAAAAGCGATGGGATAAAATGAATAACCGTATCATAACCACTTTCTAGCGTATACGTCGTTCCATGAAGTGATTCCAATCCTTTATGAAGAAGGAAATACGAGAAAGAAATAATCGTTTTCTGATAAGGAAACTTCGCCAAATATTCCTTTTGGAGTGGATAATCGAAGAAACTATAGATAAGTGAGGATGGCGGTGGTGGATTCGAACTTTTCAGTTTTTTCAATGGAATATACTGTATCCAATCAGGGATTTTCCAGCTAAAAAGTTTCCGAAATAAGAGCTCATCATCCGAGAAGAAACGAATAATCGTACCAGTATATTTTGTATGGAGTGACAAAGCGAGATTCACTGCAAAACCCATATCACCATAGTTATCTATAACCGATGCGTAAAAATCAATATGTATTTTTGGTGTGGAATTCATAACTAATGCTGTGATTTATATAAAAATTATACTCTCATAAAGAAGCAAGAATATATTTATTTCGATGTTCATATGGTCTTGGCAAGCTTTTATATTTCCACTGACTTCATATGGACGAGAAATAGATACATTTTTGACTCTCTGGGGGTCTGAAGTTCATCGCTTTTGATAAGTTTCATTATATGAAATAACATCAAAAGGTCAAAATGAGAAAAATCCCGACCAGAATTCTGGTCGGGATTTTTCAAAACTTTCAATTAATTCATTTCTGTATATTCACCTTCATGACTTCTTTGCTCATAAGTTTTACGAGTCGCATATTCATCTTCTGATTCTGTTCCGAAGTATTCTCCCACATCTCGATTGTTCTCGAAGTAAGAAAGTGTTGGGATCAAACGTCCGATAATAACGTTTTCTTTCAAACCTTCCAGTTTGTCGATTTTTCGAGCAGTAGAAGCATCCACGAGGACACGTACTGTTTCCTGAAATGACGCTGCTGAGAGCCAAGAATCTGTAAAGAGGGAGATCTTTGTAAGACCGAGCAAGAGTCGTGTTCCGATAGCTTGTCTCTTCCCTTCTTCAGACATAAGATCATTTTCTTTCTTGAACTTGATGATATCAACGATATCTCCAGGGAAGAATGAAGTATCTCCGGCATTGGTAATCTTCACTTTTGAGAACATCTGTCGGATGATGAGCTCGATATGTTTCGAATTAACCGTTTGCCCCTGAGAAGAGTAGATTCCCTTAATATCTCCCACGATATAAAGCTGAGTTTTAAGAACACCAGCGATATCCATCAAATGGTGAATATTAATATGTCCTTCAGTAAGTTTGTCTCCAATTTCTACCGTATCTTCTTCTTGTACGAGCAGATTTCGTCCAGACTCTACCATATATTCTCGAGTCTGTGGTGCCTCATCTCGGATAGAGATAATTCCATCTTCAATTTTTACGATGATACCACCCTGTTCTGCTATTACTTTCACTTTTGATTCTTTTGATTTCGCAAGAATTTGTTTTGGAGTAACCACATCACCTTTCTTTACCTGTACCACATAACTTTCATCTGGGAGGTAATATTCTTTCGTTTGAAGTTCGTGTGCTTGAATCGTTACTACTACATTCTTTCCTTCATGCTGAATGAGTGCTACTTCTCCATCGAGTTCAGAAATAGCTGATTCGTATTTCGGATTACGTGCCTCAAAGAGTTCTTCAACACGAGTAAGACCTGCAGTGATATCTCCACCAGCAGTCGCAACTCCTCCCGAGTGGAATGTACGCATCGTAAGTTGTGTTCCTGGTTCTCCGATAGACTGAGCGGCGATAATACCAATCGGTGTACCAAATGCTGCTAGAGCATTGTGAGCAAGATCCAGTCCATAACATTTCTGACATACTCCTTCCTCTGTTTCACATGTGAGAATAGAACGAACACAAACAGATTCTACACCTGCTTCGGTCAAAGTTTGAATAAATGCTTTATCGATAACCGTTCCTTCCGGAGCAAGAAGCGTTTTTCCTATCATAACATCTTTTGCAAGAAATTTTGAATAGATACGCTCTTCGAATGATTCACCAAAGATAGATTTAGAAGTTGCCTTTACGATTTCTTCATAATGGTGAGTTCCACAATCCGCACTACGAATAAGGATATTTTGTGCTGCATCTACAAGACGTCGAGTAAGGTATCCTGATTGAGCTGTTTTCAGAGCCGTATCTGCCTTACCCTTACGTCATCCGTGTGTCGCGATAAAGTATTCGAGAGTTGAGAACCCTTCCTTCAGATTGGATTTAATTGGAAGTTCAATCGTCTTACCAGATGGTGAGGCAACGAGTCCTTTCATACCACAGAGCTGATTCAATTGTCCCCAGTTACCTCGAGCTCCAGATTCGATCATGTTACTGATAGGATTTTCTGGAGTGAAGAATGGTTTCATGACTTTCTCGATTTCTCCTTTTACTTTACTCCAAACTTTTACAGATTGTTCGTAACGCTCTTTTTCTGTCAAATACCCATTCCAGAAACGTTTCTGAATTTCTTTAATTTTTTCTTCTCCATCTTTAATAAGAGTATGTTTCATATCTGGGATAATCATATCATCTTTCGAGATAGTCAAACCAGAAATAGTCGCATATTTGAAACCGATATTTTTAATCTCATTTGAGAAGAATGCAGTTTCTTCACTTCCGAAGATGAGAAAACTTCGAGCGAGAAGTTTCTTGAGAACTCATTTTGCAAGAGTATCATTTACATATCCAAGCTCAGCTGGGATAATCTCATTGAAGAGGAATCTTCCGTATGTTGTTGTGATAATTTCTCCGTTTATACGCATCTTGATAGGCGTATGAAGCGTGATAACTTTATTATCGTAAGCATGAGTCGCATCTTCTCCTGAAGCAAATACGAGAGTTGCCTCTCCTGGCGCAAGTCGAGTAAGATAATAACATCCGAGAATCATATCCTTTTCTGGCATAACAATCGGTTCTCCATTGGATGGATTCAACATATTCTTCGATGTAATCATAAGTTCACGTGCTTCGGATTGTGCTTCGTCCGTAAGTGGAAGATGAACCGCCATCTGATCTCCATCAAAATCGGCATTGAAGGCCGTACAACAAAGAGGGTGAAGTTGAATTGCTTTTCCTTCTATAAGAACTGGTTTAAATGCTTGAATACCAAGTCGGTGAAGAGTTGGTGCACGATTCAGAAGAACGTGTTTCCCTTCGATAACATTATCGAGTGCATCCCAAACTTCTTTTCCTTTTTCTTCGATAATTTTCTCTGCGTGCTTAACATTGTACGCCAATTCTAGTGCGATAAGTTTACCGATAACAAAAGGTCGGAATAAAATAAGCGCCATAGACTTTGGAAGTCCACATTCATTCATCTTAAGTTTTGGACCAACGACGATTACACTACGTCCAGAGTAATCCACACGTTTACCGAGAAGGTTCTGTCGGAATCGCCCTTGTTTCCCTTTGAGGATGTCTGCAAGAGACTTAAGTTTCTTCTTGGTTGCGCTTGTATAACCTGGTCGGTTTGATCGCACATCTCCCGATATAAGCATATCAACAGATTCCTGAAGCATACGTTTCTCGTTCTTGAGAATAACTTCTGGCGCTCCAAGCTCCATAAGTTTTCGGAGACGATTGTTTCGGTTAATAACTCGTCGATACAAGTCATTTAAATCACTTGAGGCATAACGTCCTCCGTCCAATTGGATCATCGGTCGAAGATCTGGTGGAAGGATTTGAAGTGCATCAAGGATGAAATGTTCTGGTTTCTGGTTGGATTTAAAGAGGCTCGAAGCAAGTTTCAACTTCTGGAGAATCTTTTTCTGTTTTGATTTCGGCGCGCTCTTCAATTCTTTCTGATGTTCAGAAATAAATTCCTTAATATCAATTCTTTGAAGAAGTGTTTTAATATGTTGTGCACCCGTTCCTCCAAGAAATACATGAGGAAATTTGTCGTACATAATACGATAATCAAATTCTCCGATAACGGTCGATTCTTTGAGACTCTTCAAAAGAGTCTTCATTCGATCGTATTCTTCATCGAGTTGATCAATCTGCTTCGTAAGTGTTGTCTCCATTTCATTGAAAGCTTTTCGGGAAATCTCCTTCGCTTCGAGTTGAAGTTTCGCATCGTTCATATCTTGTTGAATCTGCTTCTGAAGTTGTACTTTAGAAGTCTTGTAGGCAACATCGAGCTCTTTCAAACTTTCCTCTTTTTTCTCTTCATATACATCAGTGATGATATAGGAAGCAAAGTAGACAACTTGTTCGAGTTTCTTCACGGAAATATCGAGAAGGAGACCTATTCGAGAAGGAACGGATTTGAGATACCAGATATGAGCTACTGGAGCAGCAAGCTCAATATGTCCAGTACGTTGACGTCGAACTTGACTTGTAGTTACTTCTACACCACAACGTTCACAAACCACTCCTTTATATCGGATTCGTTTGTATTTTCCACAAGCACATTCGAAATTCTTGCGAGGTCCAAATATTTGCTCACAGAAAAGTCCAGCACGTTCTGGTCGTTGTGTTCGGTAATTGATAGTTTCGGAAATGAGAACTTCTCCATAAGAAAGTGATCGAATCTGTTCTTTTGAAGCAAGACCAATACTTATTCCGACGAGATTATCAAGAGTTTTTCCTTGAGTAATATCTCGACGTCCTGCAAATTTTTCAATCTGAGAATAGTCAGTAATTTTGTCATTTAAAAAGTTTTCGAAGTTCTTATCTTTGAAATCTGGAATCATAGAAAGACAATGGTGAAGGAATAAATTCTATCTAATTACATTATTTGAGCACCTCCCATACGAGGAGAAAAAGTTCCAGAGTGAAAATCTATTTTACTCTCTTTTTGTTGTAAACATGCTAGCGAGAATAGGTATTGAGGATATTGTCATTGCGAACATATTCGAATACTTTGATTTTTGAAAATCTCAAAACTTCTTCGAATATGTGTAGCAATCTTCCTATTATAAAAGAAATTCTTTATAATTCATTTCTATAAATTTCTCATAGACGGTAGATTCCAGATATTTTTCAGATGCGTTTTTATCACTTCGATATATTTTTCTCTGAAAAATTCTGGAATGACAGTTTTTTATTCTATATCTTCGTGTGTTTTTACCACTGTATCTTCTGCTACTTTTTCATCCATAGTTGGGATATCTACTTCGAGGTCATATTGTCCTTCGAGTTTTTCCAGTTCACTGTAACGCTCGAGCATAATTGCTTCTTGCGCTTCCAATTCTCCCTTTTCAAGAAGTTCGATATTCAAATTCAAGGCCTGAAGCTCACGAAGGAGAACATTGAATGACTCTGGAATATTGGGTCGACGAATTCGTTTTCCTTTGACAATTGCTTCGTACGATTGTGCCCGTCCGTTGATATCATCTGATTTGATAGTGAGCATTTCTTGAAGGATATTCGCAGCGCCGTAACCTTCAAGTGCCCATACCTCCATCTCTCCGAGACGTTGTCCTCCATTTTGTGCCTTACCTCCGAGTGGTTGTTGTGTTACCATAGAGTATGGTCCAACACTTCGAGCATGGATTTTATCCTCAACAAGGTGGTGAAGTTTCAGCATATATTTCACTCCAACCATGGTCTTTTCCTTGAATGCTTCTCCGGTTTTTCCGTCGAAGAGTTGTACCTTTCCATCACGAGGAATACCTGCTTGTTCCATAAGGTCTCCGATTTTTTCAACCGATATACCATTGAGAATAGGTGTTGCAATAGTGATACCGAGTTTCTTCGCAGCAGCTCCGAGATGTGTTTCGAGAATCTGTCCGATATTCATACGAGAGATAACTCCGAGTGGATTCAATATAATATCTACTGGTGTTCCATCCGCCATAAATGGCATATCTTCTGGTGGTACGATTCGAGAAACGATACCTTTATTTCCATGGCGTCCTGCCATCTTGTCTCCCACCTCCATCTTACGAGTCTGAGCAACATATACTTTTATTTGTTCAAATACTCCCGTTGGAAGATTATCTCCATTTTCACGACGAAGCGTGTGAGTTCCGATAACTTTTCCTCCTGATCCAGCTGGGATTACAAGAGAAGAATCTTTTACATCTTTAGATTTGTCTCCAAAAATCGCTCGAAGAAGTCGTTCTTCAGGAGAAAGTTCTATTTCTCCTTTTGGAGTAACTTTTCCGACAAGGATATCACCACTCATAACATAGGCACCGATTCGAACGATACCATTTTCATCGAGGTCTTTCAATTTATTGGTTGCAACATTTGGGATATCTGGAGTTGTTTCCTCAGCCGCCAAGTTTTGTTTCACGAACATCGAGTGTATATTCATTGATATGCACCGAAGTGAAATAATCATTTTCTATCACACGAGAATTGATAATAATCGCATCCTCGAAGTTATACCCTTCCCATGGCATATAGGCAACAGTCAGGTTTTTACCAATCGCCAACTCTCCGTTTTGGATAGATTGTCCCGTCACAAGAATCATCCCTTTTTTGATTTTCTGTCCAGAAGAGATTCGTGCATTTTGATGAATAATCAAATCATGATTGCTTTGTTCAAATGTTCGGAGTTCATAAAGA
>CAVVTN010000025.1:0-21684 GCA_963751115.1 uncultured Candidatus Altimarinota bacterium | reverse complement strand
ACAAGAGATAAATAGACCAGTAAAGAATCAAAAAAACGGAAAAAAGAGCACTCGGTATAAAAGAAAAAATAGAAGTACGATACGCAAGCAAAATAATGGATGAAAATATCAAAAAGAATGCAGAAAATCCCAGATAGAGATATACGATCCAATGACGTTTGAGTACGAGTTTTATTTCCTCGTCTGGGCGGAAAGTATTTCGGAGTCCAGCCAGATTCATACCGTGAATATTGAGAGACATAAAATATGAAGTTAAAAAATAATTTCTGAAAAGATTATTTAAGTTCTGTTCCACCCCATTCGACCACACTAAATCCTTTTCTCTCGAAAGTTTTAATCTCTTGTGGTTTGATATCTATTTTATTATTCAACTGTTTAAATGTCAAAAAGACACGGAGCAAGGAATCGGGTTTAGGAGTTATATCTAAAACGGCTCGATCATCATATTCTGACTTGGTAGCAAAATGAATAAGATTGTAGGTATTATCTATCATCTGTGGTGCCCAGTAAACGATAAATTCATTATATTCTTTGGGAGTCAATCCGAATTTCTGCAATATATCTTGTAGAAATTGTATCGTTTCTGGTCATCTTACGACAAAACCAGATGATAAATCATATCATGAATATGTATCTTTCCCTTCCCAAAAGAGATAGCTGTATTCTTTATTATCTCATGAATTAATAATTTTCCCATCTGGATAGGCAGTGACATTCCAGCCATTTTTATATTCTGGATAGGTGAATGTGAGATTTCCATGGTAATGCAATTGTATATTTACTTTTTGTATATCATGGGGATACAAGTATATAACTGGTTTTCACTCAATTTGTTCCGTGGAAGAAGAATCATCTCTTATAACATCAATATTGGAAGTGGGGCTTTCTTTTGCTTTTTCCCTACAGAGAAAGCTAATATCTAAAAAGTTTGGTATATAACCAGCTCTCGTAAGTCCCATCCAAAGAATGAGTACGATAACAATAACGACAACTATAATTATAATTATTTGCGATATTTGCATGATAAATGGTTTGTTATAGAAAAAGAATATATCTAGAGATTATTGAGAGATATATTCTATGAGATTGAAACCCTATAAAATTAAATTCTATGTCTTATGTGATATTAGGTTTTTTAATATACAATGGCTCAATTTTTTTTGTGGGATTGTCGAGAAGAACATTTTTACAACACATCTCATATTTCAGGTCCGATTGTATGGAAATTATAGCATTTGTAAAATCATTTACATCACCCATTCAGAAATAGTTTCCTGGGAGAATATCGGAAATAGCAATGAGCACTGGGAAATTTTCTATATCTTTTTGTATCAAATACTCTCCTCGATTTGCGCGAAGAAGTATCGGGAATGTCCATCCTGAAAGTATTCCCATTTGAAAATAATCGATACTATAGAGCGGAATATGGTGTACAAACGAAAGCGTATTGATAGTGAGAGTAATAATGCGCATAGCTGTAAAACTTCCCGGACCATTCACGACAATCACTCACTTGAGATTTTTGTATTCCAACGAATTTTCCATCAAAAATTCTTGCAGAGAAATGAAAAAATGTTCTGATTCTCTTCCTCGAAGTTCCAGAGATTTCTGCGAAATGATATGCCTCTCAGTATCGAAAAGAATATAGGTTGCAGGGAGAGAAATGGTTTCTATGAAAAGATACATAGGAATAATGAGTTTAATGACAAATATAAATAAAAATAGGTTTTATTGAAAGATTATAAGAATACAGAACACATTTTACAAAGCCCTATAGCTTCCGTCGATAGTAATCTCCACCGTTCCATACACTTCCATCATAGAAAGTTTTCCAGCAATCAGTACTGCATCCATTTCTAATTGATAAGCTATAGCAGAAATATCGAGTGATTCATTGGTAAGAAGTTCATAAATAGATGCTTCTATTAGGTCATCAAATTTTGGAAGAGTGGTCAGTTTCTCTGCCTGTGTGAGAATAGTCACCGGACCATATTCCGAGAGAATATCACTCGCACTTATGGTAAGTTTTGCTTGTCCATCTCGGATCAAACTATTGGTTCCTATACTCGTTGCCTTCGTAATATCGCCAGGAATAGCGAATACATCTCGTCCAAAATCGAGAGAAAGTCGAGCAGTAATGAGCGTTCCAGATTTCTCAGCAGATTCGGTTACAAGTGTCCCCTTGGAAATACCTGCAACGATTTCGTTACGAATAGGAAAATTGTATGGTTCTGGGAGAGTTCCGAGCGGAAATGGTGATATGAGCGCTCCACCAGATGCGAGAATTTCATTGAATAATTCTTTGTTCTCTTTTGGGTAGCACCGATCGATTCCCGTTCCAAAAACCGATAAAGTGTATCCGTTATTTTCAAGCGTGATTTTGTGTCCAATGGAATCTACACCATATGCTCAACCAGAAACTATTCCATATCATTCTCGTACCAAATCTGGGATTATATTTGTAAGGGTTGTTCGTGAATAGGAAGTGCTTTTACGAGAACCAATTACAGAAAGGAGATTTATATGCGTCGGCAATATTCCTCGCACATAGAGAAAATAGGGACAAACAGGAGTTTGTAAAAGAAGCTCTGGATAGATCGGATTTTTGGTCGTGATAATCTGGATATGGAGTTTCTCTATGAGTTCAGTAATTTTGACAATATCAAGCTTCTGTTTCTTCTCCAAAACCGTCTGGATTTTTTCTTCCTTAAATCCGAGATTTTGGAGAAATTGATAATCAATCTGATTATAAAAATCTTCATAATTTTCGTCATGCTCAAAAATCCGAGCAAGCGCTTTTTGGGAAAAACCAATAGAATGTAAGAAAACAAGTGGGAGAAAAGAGTTCATTTTTATGATAAATAGAGGATATATCTACGATTTGAATGAAATATGAGAACCAAAATATACACGGGAATTCTTTTTTTCCAAATGAAGTTTCCCGAGATCTTTTTGAGTATAATTTCCCTTATCTCCGATGAATCGAATAATCTCCGCGATTCCTCCTTCCGAGAGTCCGATGGTCCCATTATTTGCCTGTGCATAAAGATATCGAATAATTTCTTTTTGGAGGAATGGTGATTGAAGAGAAAAATCCTCTGTCAAAAAAGACATTTCTCCTCGCAGGAAAACAACGACTTGTGTATCGATAAAATCTCAGAGTTCATTCATATATTTCATAAAAGAAGCGAAATTTTTTCGATATTCTGGATTGATTCGTTCAAATTCACTTATGATATTGAGTCGAAGATGATTTCGAAGATACACATCGTCAGCATTCGTAGAATCGAGTCGAAAAGGAATATTTTCTATCTCCAATTTTCGGAGAATATCGAGTTTAGAAACTTGTCAAAATGGTCGAAGAATACAGCCATTTTGTTCAGGAATTCCCATAAGTCCATGGATTTTGGATCCACGAATCAAGTTAAACATCAGTGTTTCTATACTGTCATCAAGATGGTGCGCGGTCAAGATATATTTTGCGCTGTACTGAGTTCGTATCTCTTCCAGAAAAGCATATCGCTCAATACGAGCTGTTTCTTCGATTCCTTTTTTCGATTCTTGAGCGAGACTCGTTATATCCGTACTCGTACTCACAAAAATCAGATTATTTTTTTCACAAAAATCTTTGAGGAAATCCTCATCTCCATCACTCTCAGTTCCTCGCAAACAGTGATTAAAATGAGCAACAATTATTGCTTGTTTAGCTTGAGTTTTCATAACTTCCGCGAGCAAATACATACTATCTGGACCTCATGAACACGCAATAATAAGAATATCCTCGGAGAGGATATCGTATTTTTGAAAGAAGTTTTTGAGCATATAGGGAGGAGTATAAATGAATGCTATTATCGCCAATCTTTTTCTTGATTCAGTTTTCTCACAAATTCTAAGAATTTGTCGTCAGGGGCAACTTTATTAAGTATAGTTTTTTTACATTTTACACACTGATGCTGGATCATATACCCTTTGTTTTTACGATAATCTATGTCTATTGGCTCCATCTTCCCATGACATAAAGATGCTCGATCGCCCGGATTTATGTCATCGACGTGTTTCGAACAAAGACAAAAAGGGCAATGATTTCGGGCAGAACCTTCGGGATGTGGCGTAATAAATGTATGACAATATTCACATTCGAAAGATTCATTGTACATTACAAAAGTCATATTTTATGGACGAAAATCAGTAAAATTAGTTTCTCAGGAAACGGACTTCTTGTGATCATTGATTGATATACGTGGTATTTTCACGAAGAATCTGCCACACCTCATAGGGTTTTGGTATAAAATGTATCACTTTTACTTCATCTTTTTGTTGTTCAATAATCAAGTGTCCAAATCCAAACATATTTGCGAGGAGACCGTGACATTCCACATCTATCTTCATAACTTTGGAAAGATCCATAATCTCCAGATCTTCCTGAAGTATGAGAGAATTATTGATGATAATAATCCTATCCCGTACGATAATCATCAGTCGATTATAATAATTTATAATTCCTAATATGAGCTGGATAAATCCATAATTCACCAAGAGAAATATAATAGGAAAAAAAATGTAATTAATAATATCAGAGGTATTCTTATTGAGGTCATCCTTATATACCAAAAGAGTGATAAAAAGAACTCCGGCTATAAGGAGTAAAAAAAGAAATTTTGCAACAAGATAGAGGAAATATATCGCATGCTTAGTGATGATGGTGTAGTTTTCTTCTGAAAGAATAGACATGTGAGCAAATTATAAAAGAGTAAGAATAATTGCTACGGAAAGAATAAATAAGAAAAGAAAAAGAAGATGTGTTATAATCTTAAGTTTTCGAGCAATCATATTGAGTCCATCCTCTCAAACAGGATAGAGCTTCTCGATATGTCGTCTATGAATATAATTGAGACGAATTTCAAAGAAAACTACCACACAAATAAAGATAATAGCATAGATACTGAGGATGATAATTTGTGTTTGACTAATGGGCATATTTCTCTCGTTAGATAATGAGATACAATGTCGAATTGTCTACAGTATAATGATATTCATATTTTTGCAATACAAATTGATATATGATATAGTTACTTGTAGTAATATTCCTATTTACAACTATTTCCCATGTCGATACAGAGCGAAGAAGATTTTAAGAAAATAAAAGCTGCTCTCATAAAGGAAAATGCAGGATTTCATTCTGCGAAATTTCAGGAGCTCGAGGAATTTGTGCGAGCCGCTCTCGTAAAGCAGGATTCTGATACGGCACTTATACTCATTACTAAGTGATCTCTGTCTCTTGGTGGATCGGATATTCATTATGATATCAAAGCAACTTCTGTCGATGTACGACTCCGAATCGATGGAAATCTTGTAACCGTTTTTAGTTTGAGTACCGCAGAATATAAACTCGTATTGGAACGCCTCAAGTACAAATCCAATATGAAACTCAATCTGACACAGATTCCACAGGATGGGAAATATCGTATCGAAACCGATGGGGATCGTATCGATGTCCGTGTCTCTACACTCCCAGTAAAACTTGGCGAAAATGTCGTGTGTCGAATACTCGACTCTACCAATTCTATTCCTGCTATGAGCGAACTCGGTTTTATGTGGACATCCAAACGACAGATTGAAAAAAGTACCGAGAAAAAAAGTGGTATGATCCTCGTAACCGGACCGACAGGAAGTGGTAAAACCACTACTCTTTATTCTATACTTTCGACACTGAATACTCCCGAAAAGAAAGTTATCACTCTCGAAGATCCGATAGAATATGAACTCGAAGGAGTCGTGCAGTCTGAAGTAAATGAGAAAAATAATTATACCTATGCAAGTGGGCTCAAGGCCTTACTACGTCAAGATCCTGATGTTATTATGATTGGGGAAATACGCGATCTCGAAACAGCAGATATCGCCGCTCAAGCGTCTCTCACTGGGCACCTCGTACTCTCAACACTTCATACTAAGAGCGCATCCGAAACCATCGAACGTCTGACGAATATGGGACTTCCTTCCTATATACTTGCTTCTTCTATCGATATCATCATAGCACAACGTCTCGTTCGAAAGATTTGTAAACACTGTTCCGAGTCCTATGAAGCAACGCCGGACGAAAATAATATCATCTCATGGATGATGAAAGATATAGGAATCGAGGCAGTTTCAAAGGCCAAGAAAAATGGATTCACCCTCCATCATGGAAAAGGATGTGAACATTGTGGATATACTGGATTCAAATGACGCGTCGGAATATTTGAAGTACTCCATTTCTCCAGTGAAATTCGCACACTCATTCGTAATGGAGCCAGTCCAGCAGAGATTCTCGAAAAAGGACGAGAACAAGATCTTGTTCTTATGAGAGAGGATGGAGTCCTTAAGGCGATGCGAGGAAAAACCACACTTGAAGAATTATTTAGTGTAGTCGATTAGATAAATATAATTAAATATCCCATCTCTTGAGAGAGATGGGATATTTAATTTCTTTAATGGAGCCAACGATGGAACTCGAATCCACGACCTCATCATTACCAATGATGCGCTCTACCAACTGAGCTACGCCGGCTTATATATTAAATAAGCTCGCCTATTATATGGTCAATGAGAAAAATTCAAGTCGAAGTTGGAAAAACCCTATTTCCTCGTATTTCAATAAGTTCGTCTGTTTTCAATTTTTCTACTTTTTGTACATCAGAAAATTCACTGAGTAATACTCCAGAAGTCCTCATCCCAAACATTATCCGTTCGATACGGAGCGATTCTTTATTGAGTAATTCCTCTTGTCTTTCTCATTTATAATACCCAGAAAATGAAGAACTATTTGTAAATCTTTCACCCTCTATATAACTCGCAGCTGAGAGTCAAAAGCCTCGATAGTTAGAATGATTCCAGTACGATTGATTGTGTCTGGATTCAAAACCTCTTTGTGCAAAGTTAGAAAGTTCGTACCGATGAAATCCTTTTTTTTGAAGCCATTCTGCTCCAGAAAGATACTCGCTCCGTATGATTTCCTCACTCGGCAAATAAGACTCCCAACTTGCTGGATAATTTTCATCTTCGAGCATATACATGCTCGCATGTTTTGGAATTATACGAGAGAATATCTGCTCGAAATCAGAAACCATTTGACCTGAGAAAGTATGTGGAAGTCCTGCGATAAAATCGATGGAAATATTCTTAATGGGACCAGTCGAAATACATTCTAATGCACGAAAAATTGCCTCATTAGAATCTGCTCGCCCCACGGTTTGAAGAGCTTTCTCATTCAATGTCTGAATCCCGAGACTCAATCGATTCACTCAAATTTTCGCAAGAGTCGAAAGATACTCGCTCGTGATATCCTCAGGATTCGATTCCAAAGTAATTTCCACTTTACCCCCTTGAGAAAGGGGGGCTGGGGGGATTTTATGTTTTCGGAAAATGTCCAAAATTTCCGCCAATTGCTCCCCTGTCAGAATAGAAGGAGTGCCACCACCGAAATAAATAGTTTCAATAGTATTTCCTGGATTTTCCACAAAAAACATTTCTATCTCTTTTTTCAAAGCGTCGATATAAATTCGAACCTTGAGTTCATTAAATTTGGGAGTCAGTGCAAAATGACAATATTGACACTTCTGACGACAAAAGGGAATGTGAATATAGAAAAACATATGGTACGCTCTTTTATTTCTTTATAAACCATTTCCATACTTTGATGTCCATAACAGCTACTGCCGATAAAAGAGCAACAATAAGAAGTGGAGTAAGTTCTGATGCAGCAAAACCACAGACTGAAAATTCTACGAATTGTTCATAAAATTCATCGGCATAGATAAAAAGAAGTCCCGCTGTCGCGAGGTACGAGATTTTCAGATTCCGAATTCCGAGAGAAAGAACCCCGATAATAGCAAGAAGGAGAAATTCCTGTTGCCAAACATTACATGAACCGTGTATAATTTCAGATATTTCTATGATAATACTCAATACTACTCCAAAAAATAATATACTCTGAGAACGAAGCCAATTTTTCATAGAGGAAAAATAAAAAGTAAAGAAATATTAATATGCTGATAAAACCACTTTTATCTGTTCATATACGGTTTCCACATCTCGGGATGCGTCGATGGTATAGACTTTCTTCCCTTCTTGAGCCCAACTTGCGAGAAGTGGAAGTGTATTTTCATAGAAAATCTCGATTCGTTTTGCGACTGCATCAGGCGTATCATCGGGACGTTTAATAAGTTTTTGTCCAGTAAATGGACTAAAATCTCCAATAAAGTCTGCCTGAAAACTCTCACCTGTAGAAGGATCAATTTTTCGTCCTGCTAACCGCTCGATAGCCTGTTCTCGTTTGAGATCGAGAAATACCACAAAATATCCAGGAAATACCGCATCAAAAAGAGCTTTTTGTGTACTCGATCGTGGGATTCCATCGAAGAGAATTTTATCACTTCCATGCGTATCGCGATAATGTTCCAACATAGCGGTTATAAGATCATCAGGGATAAGTTTCCCTTGTTCCATACAAGTTTTCACTTCGCCCGAACGAGGATGATCAAGTTCTGAAAATTTACGGAGTTTTTGTCCCATCTCAAAAAAGTTATACCCATAATCAGCAGCGATTTTGCGAGCTTGAGTTCATTTTCCAGAACCTTGTATTCAGACGAGAAGGATATTCATATGTAAGCAAAAAGTTAAAATATTTGTACTGCAAATCCCATCATTTTCCATTCTCCATTTTCTTTGATATATTTATTGGTAATATGTAATGTTGATTTTTCTCATTTGACCAATACAGGTTGAGAAAAATATCATTCAATAATAAGTACTCAATTCGTATCAACTACAGGTTCTTTTGAAAAGATAAATTTATCTGCTGTAAATCCAGTAAACTTTAGATCATTTGCATAAAAAGTTTTAAAGAGCTTGTCTTCCACGATAGAAATAGAAATTTCTTGTTTCCAGAGATCAGCAAGATTATCATAAAAAATATTGACATCTTTTGCTTCAAATGCTTTCTGATAATGAGAGATACTATCTCGAACTAAAGCAACTATTTCTTCATTTGACGGTACTTGTAAAGTATTATCTGGAGCTATTCCTGTGGATTTTATATCAAAATATTGAATCTTCCAATTTCCATCAATCTTTGTCAGTCTCATTTCAAGTGGTATTTTCTCTCATGACTCTATAACTATACTTCCTTCCAATAGTCATATTCAGTTACTAATAGAACGACTATTCCAACTATTTTCCTTAAAATTTTTTAAAATACCTTTTTGAAAAGTGCTTGTAAATGACTGTAATGAAAGTTTCTGTTTAAATTCTGGAGAAAGCAAATCATATGCCATATCATATTTTTGCTCTTTAATATGATTAAAAAAAGTGTCAGATAATTCTACTAAGCCTCTTGTAAAATACAAAGCTGACAAGCCTGCGACAACTCAAAAAACTATAATTCAGAGAATTACATAAAGAACTGTTTTCATAAAGAAGAGTTAAAATATAATATAAGATACTCAAAAAAATCTAAACTCTTCTTTCGGGTAGTAAGCCGGATTCTGTGTCTCGACATACATCTATCTCGTAGTACGGTCACCCGTACTCTCTAGCGAGGTATACTTCGGCTCTCGACCGAGATCGTCATAGAGAATCAAAGTACCATTCCTCTTGCACTATATAGGGTTTGCCACATAACTATTCCGAAGAATAGTTACATCCGCCTGAAGCGGACTTTTCACCTTTCATCTGCCGAAACAGATTAGTATCGTCTCTGTGGTACTATCCGTACTCCTGGTTTTAGATATATACAGGAGCCGCAGACGTTATCTGCTATACTATCTCAGTAGTGTCCGGACTTTCCTCTGAAGGTTTAACCCTTCGGCGTATGTCCCTCCGAAAGAAGAGACTGGCATTATACAGAGCCCGCAGGATTTACAAAATGTTTCTTAAAAAATAAAAAGAATTTGCAAAAGTATATAGATTGCCTATAACTATCCAGCATGAAATTCCGTGTACAAACAAAAAGGAAAGGAGGAGAAGTGAAGAGATTGATTAGACATACATGTCGTACGAGAAGAGCACGTCGTGCAAAACAAGCACAACATGTTCGAAAAACAACGTTTTTCGTGCAGATGATGCAAAGGAACCGTAAAAATTAAAACAAAATAAAGGGGTAATAAAATAACGAAAGGACATAATCTTCAAGTAGTAAGATCTCCAGGTCCTGCAAATCCAAAAAGGATTCCCATAAAGATAAATAACCATGAGCAACAATCGAAAAAGGCTTGTGGTGAAAAAATAAATACGAATAAAAGACCCATTCTCATTTCTCGAGGTCCAGGTGGCAAAATCACCTGTGACATTCGTGGACCAAAATGTTCCAATTGTCCCCATCGATAAGATGGAGTGACGAAAATTAAAGGCCGTCTTAAATGGCCTTTTTCTATGGTATTTTCATCCCTTCATCCATCGCGACATTGGAGAGTCTGTCTGCTTCTTTGTTGTATTCACGACGCACATGAGTGAATTGTATTTTCCCTTTCCAATTGCCGAGAAGTCATTGAATCTCCAGAAAAATAATCTTAAGTTCAGGATTTTTAATTTTAAAATTACCAGAAAGTTGTTCTATAACGAGATTACTATCCATTCGGAGTTCTATCTTGATCGCGCCGAGTTCTATCCCTCGGCGAATTCCATAAAGTGCTCCTTGATATTCTGCCTGATTATTAGTCGCGATTCCGAGGTATTTATGCCGTCGCTCCAGAGCTTTTCCATTTTCATCCGTTATAAAAACCCCGATTCCCGCAGGACCAGGATTGAAACGTGCTCATCCGTCGGTATAGATTATGAGTTTCATAGAAGAGGAAATGCAGAATGCATATGAGAAATAAGGTTATCAAGGTCTCCAGAGTTATCAATCCGAATAACCGATGGATCTTCTGGAACTTGAAAAGAATCTTTGAGTGTACAATATATGGAATAATCCGCATCACTCACATCATCGCGTCTGGCATCCAGTCGTGATTTGATATTTTCATCTCTGTCGCAAGTCACGAGGACAAATACAGTTTCATATCCTCATTCTTCTGCGAGTTTTTTCACTTCCTGCCGTCTGTGTTTATGTCCAAAAACCGCATCCCACACGATTATTTTCCCTGCTCACATAGCATCTTCTGCACGTTTCACACAAGTTTCCCAAACCTTCTTGGAAGCTTCTTTACTATACTCAGGAATAGGAAATAATTCTTTGCGAATCCCATCCGCCGATATATGAAGTATTTCCTCTTTCGGAAGCATATCCAAGAGATACTTCGCCACCGTCGTCTTCCCACTTCCCGGCAGACCAAATATAATGTAAAGGGTTTTATTCATGGGGGGAAATTTATCTATTTTAAAATAATTTGTCATTCCAGAATTTTCTGAATACAACTCTCAAGAGAATAACAAAAATCTTTTTCGGAAAATATCTGGAATCTACCGATTATAAAAGAGTTTTAATATCTGATTTGTTCTCCTTATGTTAAATACAAAGTAGATTCCTGTCTTCACAGGAATGACAAAGTATTTATTATCCCCTGTCTATATCTACTATTCGTCTCATAATGAATCTCAAAACTGGGATTTTCAAGGGGAAAACTGCTTGAGAGCAATGATAAACAGTTTATTTCCTGCCACCCGACGAGTTTTTTCCCTTTGAAAGCTTTTGGTTCTTTTGGCTACAAAAGTATATATTCATTTCTATAAAGCCAAGGAAGATTTCTCACATTCGTTCGAAATGACAATTTTTATTCCTTCATACTCTCCACTCCGCTCACAATCTCACTCACTTCCTTGGTGATACTTGCCTGACGTGCTTTATTATAACTGAGAGTGAGTGCAGAAACCTTCTTGGTCGCACTATCTTTCGCATTCTTCATGGCAACCATACGAGATGAGTGCTCCGATGCCTTAGATTCAAGGAGGATTTCATAGAGCAGCATCGAGAGAATCATCGGAATAACTTCATTGACAATAGTTTCCGTATCTGGTTCGATAGTATATTGTTCAACAGTTACGAGATTGCTCGTATCTTGTCAGACAATTTCGCTCAAAAACGAAACAATGTCCGCTCGATCGAGTGGGAGAAATTGTTTCACTACCGCTTTCTGATTGATAGCTGAGATATAATAACTATGCACGATTTTCACTGCATCATAGTTGAGTTTCTCGTGTGCCTGTTTGGTAAAAAGTTCACGAAGCATAGAACTGATAGATTTCACGTCTCCAATCTCTATCGTATCTTTCATAGAATCAGAAAAATCTGCCACGAGATTTCCACCAGTACGGAGGATAAATTCACGAGCTTTTTTTCCGATAGTAATATAATCAACAGTCTTTTCTGGATGATCTTTTCGATACTGTGCTACTTTCTTGAAAGTGTTTACGTTATATCCTCCACAGAGTCCTTTATTGGAAGAGATAACAACAAGAAGTTCTCGTGAAGTTGCATGAGAATGTCCCCCAATAGAAGGAATATCCCGAAGGGAATCGCTGACATTGGCAAATATTCGAAGTGCAGCGAGAGCAAAGGGACGAGACAAAAGAACTCATTCCTGAGCTTTTTTCATCTTCACTGTCGAGATGAGTTCCATCGCACGAGTAATCTTCTTCGTGTTCGTAACCGACTTGATACGAGCTTTGATTTCTTTTCCTGATGCCATAAAAATAGTTGTTAGTTGCTAGGGATTAGTTACTAGAAGAAATTTGTCATTGCGAGCGAAGCGTGGCAATCCAGGATATTTATTCCGCTTTTTTATCCAAATTTCATCCTATTCTATTTCCTCAAATCTTGTTCGTCGTTCAGAGAGAGTTTCTCATTCATACATCCAATATTGTGTTCATTGTGGTTTTCGTGAGTATCCAAGAATAACCCTTGCTGCCTCAGATAAACTCGTTTCCTTCCCTTCAAATTCAATCCAACGGTTACTCACCACTGTAGCCTTTCTATTCTGATCGCGTGAAAATGTAAGTTCTGCTCAAATTGGAATCTTTACAATCTCAAAATTAAACACTGCCAACTTATCTCGAACCTGATCGAGAGATATTTGATCCTCTTTTGTTTCTACAATATCTTGACCAATAGTTACTTCCTCAATCATTCCAATTTTCAATGCAGATACTACTCTTTCAGGATCAATTCTGAAAAATTCTCTTCTCGGGTTTGCTCTATTATCACCAAAGGCATTATGGAGTTGTTTTTCTACAAAATCACAATCCCCTACAGTGCAAGCAAAATGACAAGTAAATGGAAATGGAACACTTGTCGATCGACTAAGTTCCGCAATTCTCTGCTCAAGACTGGTAGTTGTTTTCCCTATTTTCACATACCCGGGCATCGCCTCATTTGTGAGAATATATATGATATTAGCCATAGATGAAAATAAGGACTATTTAACCTGGATTGCTTCGTACCTCGCAATGACGATTCTGACGACTTTACGGACTTTATGAACTTTACGGACTTTCGACTCTTTAATACATTTTCTTAAGTTCCTCCAAAACTCCATTGAGTTTTGTTTTACTCTCATCGTTCAAATCCTTTGTTTCCATAATACTTGCAAGAATAGCCCCCTCTTCTTCGAGTGCTGCATAGAAATCTTTTTCAAATCTCTTGATATCTTCAACGGCGATGCTGTCAAGATATCCGTTGGTTCCTGCATAGATAATACAAGTCTGCTTCTGAAATGGAACAGGAGAATACACATTTTGTTTCAAGATTTCTACCATACGTTTTCCTCGTTCGAGTGCATTTCGTGTATCTTCGTCGAGGTCAGAAGCAAATTGAGAGAACGCCTCCAATTCACGATACTGAGCAAGAGAAAGTTTCAAAGTTCCGGCAACTCGTTTCATAGCCTTCGTCTGAGCAGAACCTCCGACTCGAGAAACAGAAAGTCCCACATTAATCGCTGGTTTAATACCCGCATTAAAAAGATTGGACTCGAGAAATATCTGACCATCGGTGATGGAGATGACATTCGTTGGAACATAGGCAGAAACGTCTCCTCCCTGAGTTTCGATAATAGGAAGTGCCGTCATAGAACCAGCTCCAAGAGCATCGCTCAATTTCGCAGAACGCTCAAGCAGACGGGAGTGAAGGTAAAATACATCTCCAGGATACGCTTCTCGTCCTGGCGGACGACGAAGGAGGAGTGCCATTTCACGGTAGGCATTTGCGTGTTTTGTGAGATCATCATAAATGATGAGCGAGTGTTGTCCATTCAGCATAAAATATTCTCCAACAGCACACCCAGAATACGGAGCGAGCCATTGCATCGCAGCAGGACTCGAAGCACCGGCAGCAACGATAGTTGTATATTCCATAGCGCCAGAACGACGAAGTTCTTCGGCAATCGCAACGACTTTTGAATCCTTCTGTCCGATAGCAACATAGATACATTTCACATTCTGCCCTTTTTGGTTGAGAATAGTGTCGATAGCAATCTGAGTTTTCCCCGTCTGACGATCTCCGATAATAAGTTCTCGTTGTCCTCGTCCGATTGGTACGAGTGCATCGATAGCTTTGATACCCGTTGCCATAGGCTCATGAACCGATTTACGGCTCATAACTCCTGTCGCAACACGCTCTGTTGGATAGAATTCTGTCGAAACAATGGGACCAAGTCCATTGAGTGGATTTCCAAGTGGGTTGATAACACGACCAAGAAGTCCGTTTCCAACTGGAACTTCGAGCGTTCGACCCGTTGTTTTTGCAATCATCCCTTCTTTGATGGTTTCAACACCAGAAAGTACTACGACTCCGACGAAGTTTTCCTCGAGGTTCATGGCAACTCCTCGAGCTCCCGATTCGAATTCGACAACTTCGTTGTAGGCAACTTCACGAAGTCCTACGACTTTCGCGATACCGTCCCCGAGAGAAATAACCTCCCCGGAATTGACTCGTTCAGGCGATAAGTCAGTCGAATCGATTTTTGCCTCGATTTCACGGATAAGAGAGTCGATGAGTTGTGTAGACATAAGAAAAAATTAAATTAGGAATGAAAAATTAAATTGTTTTATTAACTATTTTTAATCCGCTTCTTTTAACAAAGGAACTAATTTACTAAAGTTCAAAAGAAATCAAAGTATCATTGTCGAGTTTATATTCCAGGCTCCCTCCATCAAAATTCTGGGGAATGTCAAATAAAACACCTTCCGTACTTTTTTCACCGGGATTATTATTACAAGATACACAAGTTCCATATCCGTCGTATTTTTTCATTCACTGGATTGAATCCTCTGGGGAAAATTTGGTACCATCTTTCAATACTCATTGTAGATTATATTTCGAAACATCTACAAAACTCGGTTCTTTTCCTAAGTTTTCTGAAGCAATAATAACTCAGTAGAAATTATTCTTTGCTATCCGTTTTGCCATAAATGTATTTTCCTCTTGAAACTCTTTTCATAAATTCAACACCTCCATAATTCAAACTTTCATCTGACTTTTTCCATCAGATCAAGTCATAGTATATGATTGTCATTTTGCGACCTTTATTATAGTAATCTCCTTCTTTTTTTGCTCTGTACCAGAAAATCATCTTCCAAGATTTCCTATTGCTTCATTTACAACAGTTCGAATCTGATATGCTTTATATTCACTGCCTGCAAAAAATGATATAATAGCAACAATTATTAGTACTATGATAACAAACTTATCCTTAAAAATCTGAATGTTCATATAGGTAATGTTAAATAGTAAAAACGTTAACTATCTCTTCAATCTATTCTCCACTTCTTGAAACGATACATCCATCATATCATCTCCCGAGAAGATTCGGATTCCTCCACGGATGGCGTCGTTCTGTTTCCATTCGATGGATTTTGCATCAATCGTCTCTCCGAAGTGGCGAGTATAGGCAGAAATCGCTATCGGTTCGAGGATGTTTCGATTCTCCTCACCGAAGTACTCCACT
Organism: uncultured Candidatus Altimarinota bacterium; assembly: GCA_963751115.1. Taxonomy (GTDB): domain Bacteria; phylum Patescibacteriota; class Gracilibacteria; order BD1-5; family UBA2023; genus UBA1545. The sequence goes on along the minus strand of CAVVTN010000025.1, from coordinate 5,770 downwards.
CGATAGAGTTTCGTACCAGACTGAGTCCGTGCAAAAATCGCACGACCGCGATGACCCACGAACTTTTCGAGGGCACGATACGATTTCAGACCCTTAAGAAAGTTCTGGAGTTCAGATTTGGAGTGAGTAGAAAAGTCCATAGTGGAAAATGATTATTTAAAATTGTCATTGCGAATCTATTCGAGCTTTTTGATTCTAGAAATATCTAAACTTCCTTCGAATAGATGTGGCAATCTTCCATTGTTTTTAAGAATTGGAAGATATTTTCTTTTATTTTGCAAAAATTAGTAGATCCTCACACTTTCCCGAATGGAGTTTATAACTTCTACCAGAGTATTGCTCGGGAAAGTTCAGGATGACAATATTTTTTATTATTATTCCTTCATCGCTTGTTTAATAAAATCAATATTTGCTTCTTTTTTACTGAAAAGCTTTTCATTCAATTTGAGGGCGATAGTCAAGATTCGATCTTGCATAGCACTTTCCATTTGCTTTCGTTCGTTGGCAATATCGAGCTCCGCTTTTGCTTTCATTGCCATGATTTCTTCATTGGCACGAGCAATCATGAGAGATGTTTCTTTCTTCGCAAGAGTCTCTGCTTGAGTTTTCATAGCAAGTACCTCTTGACGAGCGTGCTCGAGGATATCGTGCACTGTCTTATCGGCGTCGGCTTTTTGAGCTTCCATATCCTTGGCGAGCGCGTCGATATTTACCTGCTTGGCTTGTTGTATGTCGAGGTAAGAAATGAGTGGCTTAAAAACGAACTTTTGAAGTACGTAGAAAATGATCGCGAAGTTCACGACCTGCACGAGCATTACTTTCCAATCGACGAATTGTGCGAGTTGATCCATGAGAATTGAGTTCTAAAGTTTATAAAGTCTATAAAGTCCGAAAGTCATAAGACTTATAAAATCCCCTGAAAAACGATGAAAGTTGCGTGAAAATTGAGTACTGAAGCGAGGCGTACTAAATAGTACGATGAGCGAAGCACGGAGATTTGAACACAAATTTCATCGTTTTGCAGAGATTTTTACTTAATTACGAATGCCATTGCAATACCAAAAATTGCGAGTGCCTCGATAACTCCAAGAAATAGGAACATTTCGATAACAAGAGATTTCTTTGCATTGGGATTTCGTCCAATTGCTTCCATAGCTCCTTTACCAACGAGTCCAAGTCCGATACCAGAACCGATAAGTCCAAGTCCGATTACGATTGCCATAGCAAGTGCATGTAATTCCATAAGAGAAAAAAATTAATAATAAGTAAGTTAGCATAAAAGCTGTTAGCTTCTAATTTCTAGCTTCTTTTACAGAAGACAGAAATCAGATTCTAAAATGAAAAGAATCTTCAGAATCTCTCAAAAGGAAGATATTTGCATGAAAATTGAGAACCGGAATGAACCGTACGACTCCACGGAGAACAAGGAAACAGAAATTTAAACACAAAAATCGAACTTTTCAAAGATTCTCTAGTGGTGTACTTCTTGTGATTCTTTGAAGTAAACGAGCATCAAGATAGTAAATATAAAACCCTGAAACAATGCGACAAATATTTCATACAAAAAGAATGGAATCGGCCCAAAAATAGGAAAATGCAAAAATTCTGCACTCAAAAAGGTAATTACGGAGATGAGAATAATTCCTGCGAAGATATTTCCAAACAATCGGAATGAAAGCGAGAGAATACGAGAAAGTTCAGAAATCAAGTGAATCCATCCAAACAACATATTTCCAAATCGTGCGCCAATGCTTGCTCCACGGAAATTACAGATATATCCACTGAAGTGGAGCCACGCCCCCTTAGTTCGTGTATGATAGAACTGTGCGAGTCCAATAGTGAAGAGCGCAAGTACAAGCGTAGTCGAGAGGTCAGAAGTAATAGGTCGAAGATAGTGTGTGATTCCTGGGTCAAATGCTCCGATAAATTCCAGGATAAGCCCAAAGAGATTTGCGAAGATCACAAATACTGCCACTGTTGCTATGATGAAGAAATTCTTTCGTGCAAATTCCTCATTATCCAAAACAGAATTGAATCCTCATCGCATAAATCCTACGAGTTCTTGAAAAAGCATACGAAGACGACCAAATTGTCCTTTGCGGATAGAACGATTCACAAAAAAAACAATCGTGAAAAGTACCGCCATAAAAATCCACATAGAAAGAAGTGTTGTTGTCACAAAACCAAAAACCGGCTCTCCTCGGAGGGTTGGAATATGTGGTCCAGTATGAATTTCAGTGGTAGTAACTAGCTCAGTTTCACTCATAAATAGATGGGGTGTATAGAATGGGTAAAATCGCGGAAAGTATAGAGAAAATGGAAGAAAAAGCAAATGGAAATCCTTTAAATACTATAAAATTTGACTTACTATAAAAAATCAAATTCTATAAGTCTCTCAAAAGCGAAGTAATTTGAGTGTAAATCGAGCAGCGGAATGAATCGTACAAATGTACGAAGAATGAGCAAGCGGAGATTTAAACTCAAAGAACAAGTTTTTCAGAGACTTATTATCTTCTTCTACTATAGACCTCCTTTACCGAACTCTCCGTCCCAAGAGAGATATGTTTCCCTTTACAAAGAGGACACTCGTAAGTATATTTATTCGGATTCAGTCGCACTGCCTCGACATTTTTCTGGCAATCACGACAATAAAAAGTCACCTCCCCTCGTTCCTGAGAAAACTCTTCTTTTCTCTTCTCAAAAGTTGGGATATTTACGAGATCATTATAGGTAGCCATAGGAATGAAAAGTAAAAATATATAATTTTGTCATTTCGACCGAAGTGGAGAAATCCCTTTAGACCAACTCTTCGGCTCTTTATTTCAAAGAAATATCGAACTTGAACTTTTTAGAAGATTTTATATTCTCACTCCATATGACTTTATGAAAAGGGATTCCTCGATGATACTCGGAATGACAAACAATGACAGTATTTTTATACTAGAATATCTTACTCAAAATCCCTTCCTCTGCAACTTCGATTTTCTTTTCGCGGGCTATTTCATGATAAAGTTCTCGCTCTTTTTTGCTCGGATGCGTCGGGATTTTAACATGAATCGTTATAAATAGATCTCCTTTCTGGTCTTTGGAAATATGTTTCACGCCATCTCCTTTGAACTTGAGAACTTCCCCATACTGAGTTCCTGCCTTGATTTCCAAGGTTCGTTCTCCGAGTACTGGGATTTTGATAACTTTCTTGGTTCCGAGAACCGCTTCCACAGGATCAATTTCGAGGGTATAGTAGAGATTCATATCCTCTCTCGTCAGTCCGTCGATACTATCCGGAATGTTGAAAGATATATAGAGGTCTCCAGATTTTGACCCGATGCCTTCATTTCCCTCACCTCGAACTTTGATCGTCATCCCATCGTCAATCCCAGCGGGGATATCGATTTCTTTCTCAGTTTTAATAGTTTCACGACGTTCTCCACGACAAGTCATACATTTATCCGTGATTATCTTCCCAGTCCCCTGACATACATCACAAATCCCTGTTTGCTCCATAATCCCAAAAATAGTCTGAGTACGTCTGCGAACCTGTCCAGCTCAGCGACACTGACTACATTCTTTCGGCTCGGTTCCTTTCTTGGCACCAGTTCCTGTACATTCTATACAAACCACCTTCCGACTATAGGAAATATTTTTCTTGAGTCAGCTCATAGCTTCTGCGAAATCCAGCTTCACACGAATCTCGATATCTTCACCTTCTATGCCACCAGATCGACGGCGAGTTCCACCTGCTTGAGCGCCACCGAAAAAAGACTCGAAAATATCCGAGAAATCCATATTGGTATGGAATCCGCCCTGTCATCCACCAAATCCCCCACCCATATCATTTGTCCCGAATCGGTCATAATGGGCTCGTTTTTGTGGATCAGAAAGAGTCGCATAAGCTTCATTCACTTCTTTGAAAAGAGTTTCTTTTTCTTTATCGCCACCGTGTCGGTCAGGATGTACTTCCATCGCCTTCTTGCGGTATGCTCGTTTGAGTTCTTCTGCGCTTACTTCGCGAGAAACTTCGAGGATTTCATAAAATTCGTATGCCATAGATAATTTGCTGTTGTTAATTTCTAAAAAAATCGCACCAGTATAATAGAGGTGCTATTTTGTATGTAAGTATTGTATGGAAAAATGAAAAAATGCAATCAAAAAAAGAACCTATTCCGAGAAATTCAGTTCTTTATCAAAAATCTTGAAAAGATATGTTTTACGTGTTCAGATAAAAATCTGCTATAGATTGATTCGTCATAACTCAATTATATTGAGATTTCATATCTTGAGCATGTTTTCCATTCATTATTAAACAAGAAAGACTGTAGCATTCTCTTGTTTGTTTAATAATTTTTTCTATCTCTCTAGCAAAATTTTCATCAAGTTCATATAATTCTTCTTGTTCTCATCTCGAAAAACTCTCAAAAAATTGACGATAACTCATAAAAAATGATTTATTAAATCTAAAACAACCGCATTACTTTCGTCTCTTCCAATTCTATCGCTCCGCGTTTCACGAGTTCACCGAATGCTCGCGTAGTTGCTTCTACATCGATCATCGCGTTATGAGCTCCTTCGAACCATTCTCCGAAGAGGTGTTTGTAGAGCTCCGAAAGTTTCGGTGGTTTAAAGGAAAACCCTCGACCTTGGAGTTTGCAATAATCGGTCGAACCTCGCATGGTACAAACTCGCTTGATTGGCTGATAATCTCCTTCTCTTCTCAGACGTTTCAACTCAGAACGGATTACTTCCTCATCGTATTCTATATTGTGTCCGACGACGATATCAGTCGTATTGAGATATCGAAGAATCTGATCCATCACTTCCTCGATATACGGAGCATTCTCTACATCTCGATCATAGATACCATGCACTTGTGAAGCTGCAAATGGGATAGAAATTCGCGGTCTCACCATAATATCCACACGATCTAATTCTGTAAAACCATTTTCTTTATCTATCTCTCCAAGAATCCCTGCAAACTGCACCACATAGGGTTGTTCATCGAGATTTCCATTACGGACGGTCAGTCCCGTGGTTTCGGTATCAAATATGAAAGCTTTCATGAAAGTGAGATTTATTGAATATTAGGTGGTTTTTCTCATCAAAGTGGATGGATTTTTATTTTGATGTCGATACAGCCTTGGAGAGCTAACGGATGTTTACTGGCTTTGTATTGACGAGAAATAATATTCCATTCGCGAAGATGTATTAGGTATACTTTTGTAGCCAAAAGTACCAAAAGCTTTTAGGAGTGAAAAACGCGCTGGATGGCAGCTATTTTATCTGCATATCATCGACCTCGTGCAGTTTCACCCCTAAAAACCCAATTTTGTATGTCGTCAATAGTGCTCAAGAAAAGAAAAATCCGACCCACAGATGAAGTCGGATTCTCTCCATCATACTTATAGAAATATGAAAGAACGATAATATTTGTATGAAAACTGCGAACCGAAGCGAACCGTACGACTTGTACGGAGAGTGAGGATCGTAAAGTCTGAGTACAAAGATTGAAGTTATTTCATATTTCCCTAGAAGAACTTTTTGTAATCATAACTCTTAAGCTCCGTATCCACTCGACGAATAAGTTCGAGAACTACTCCGACAACGATGATAAGTCCTGCTCCAGAGATAAGGAAATCTATCTGACCTCCAGCACCTGAAGTGTCGAGAATCTGAACAAGTCCATTCAATTTTGACATAAGGTAGGGAAATACTGCAATGAGTGCGAGAAATGATCCTCCGTAGAGATTCAAATGAAGAGAAGTTTTCTCAAGAT
>CAVVTN010000024.1:0-32078 GCA_963751115.1 uncultured Candidatus Altimarinota bacterium | reverse complement strand
CAACTCACTGGTTGGATCGAATTAAGATGGGGTTTCGGATGTAATGGTTAAAATATTTCTATTATTTCATAACCATAAAACTTCTATGGACCAAAAAGTATACGAATATATTTCGGAACAGCTGGATGATCCTATTATTGAATGGAGAACATGTAGATTAACAGAAGAAAAATTTGCCATTACCACGAAAGATGCGGAGTTCTACGACAAAGTTTCTCCAGTGATCGGAGGCAAGAAATTTCCCATTCCATTTCCAACTCTCTCACCAGAAGCAAGGAACCAGCGCCGTTTTGCATTTGGAAACTTTTTATTTCCATACCGGCGGAAATGTGATTATTCTCTCAAGATGCTCATTGGACAGTTTCCTACCGAAGCTCGGGCGACTATTTATGAGAAATCCGTCTGGGAGAGCGATGTATGGAATGCTTTTGACTATGCGAGAGAATATGATTTTGCAAAGTCATTTTTTGAACAATTTGGTGAACTTTTACGAGTTGTTCCTCTTCCGCATAATGGTAGTTTCTCGTCTGAGAATAGCGATTATTCTTTTTGTACTTTTTCAAAAGATTCGTACCTTCTCTGTGTCGGTGGCGAGTGCGAGCGAGTTTTTTATAGTGAATGGCTCGTTGGGTCGAAAGATTCATTTGAAAGTGCCGATTCAAGTCATCTTGAACATTGTAGTAATTGCGTCGAGGTATCTAAAGCATTCAATTGCCATACGCTTTTAAAAAGCGAGAATTGCACGGATGTGACTTATTCCATTGCTATGATTGGCTGTTCGCACTGTTTTCTCTGCCATAATCTTACGAATCAGTCATATCGCATTCGAAATATTCAATATACTCCAGCAGAGTGGGAGCGAGAAATAGAGAAACTCCATCCAAACGGCTCTCTCATCCGCACAGAAGAGCTCGAGAAAGAGTATGAGAAGTTACTCGCAAATACAACTCTTCCCGCGACGAAAGTTCTTCGAAGTGAGAATTGTTTTTGAAGTATTATTGAAGACTGTTCTGATCTCGTTTTTGCATCGCACGGAACAGAATCGAAACATTGTAAATTTGGGTTTCTCGCGAATTTTCACAACGAAGATTGTTATGATACATCTTCTTTTTACAGTAATCTCTGTTTAGAAAGTGTTTCATGAGGACCAACACATCATTGTCTTTTTTGTTTTGAGCTTCGGGAAAATAACCGAGATCTTTTGTACTCCGCATACTGTGAAAATTGTGAATCTTGTTTTGGTTGCATCGGGCTTAAAAATGCCAAATATTGTATTCTCAATAAACAATACACGAAATTCTCATACGAGAAGATGATTCCAAAAATTATAGAACATATGATGAAACTCGGGGAATGGGGAGAATTTTTCAATCCGAAAATCAGCCTTCTTTCCTATGATTCCAGTGAGGCTGTTTCGTATCGACCGATGAAAAAAGACGATCCACAGGCGAAAAACTTCCAATTCTACTTGATTGCACCACCAAAATATACTTTCACAAAAATCATTCCAGCACACCTTCTTCCCGATTCTATCGACCAAATCCCAGATGATGTGCTGAATTGGGTGATAGAGTGTGAGGTATCTAAAAAGTACTTCCGGATACTCAAAGAGGAATTATATTTTTATCGAAAACATTGATTACCACTTCCACGGCTCCACCCAGAAATCCGACGATCCAATCGCGCAAAATATCGCTCTGGATCAGATTTTTTCCTTCGAGAAGAAGAGTGAGAAACTTTTCTTTCTGTATATCCAAAAGGATATCCTGGGAAGATTGTAAGTGAAGAGAGATATCGAAATGTATAATATCTTGATAAGAAGAGACTTCCTGAAACGCTCCAGGTCTACAACTGATAAGATTGCTATTCTCGTTATATCTATACTTAGCCTCTATACTCTGATTTCTTTTGTATAAGGATTACCCTTTCCCCACTCTTTCCAGTAGAAAATACAATACTCCAGCGAGCTCTTCGCTCGAAATCTTCATGGCAAAAGGAATCTCACGAAATATGATAATGTAAACAACTCTACCAGCAACAAATATCTGAATCGATTCATTGGTTGCGGGAAGATTTCGGAGCTCCTCGATATTTTGTATCTGCCCGATGGATTCCATGAGCCGGATCCCATTACCGAGAAGTGCATCGATATGGAGTCATTGATCTTCCATTTTCATCAGGAATTCACTCGCATACTGATTGATAGTATCTGATTTCCCCGATTGTGACGCGATAGTATTAGATGCAAAAAGTTTGCAAGACCGATACCCTTGTTCTATGAGCTCATTTGCGATATTTTCATAACAATTCTTCACACCATCACCCCCTTCATAGAGGGTGATTTTTGGTGTATTGAGCATCTCTCCTTGTTTATGACTCTGGAGCTCGACCTCGATATTTGCAAATTCATCGTGCATTTTTTCATACTTGGTTCTTTTATTTTCTACATATCGCTTGAGGACTCAGATATCAGGAATAAAAAAATTCTTCACACCCGCTTTTTCTGTAACAGATACGAGATTTTTATGAGTGAGATCCATAAGTATTTTATATACATGTGTTCTCTCTATATCTGCATACTTGGCGATAACTGATGCTGGCTGAGAACCGAGTTTATAAAGAGTCAGATAAATATCTGCTTCTCGCTGAGAAAACCCGAGTGACTGGAAATAGTCGAAAAATTTCATAATAGAAGAGGAATATGGTATTATTTTTGTCATCCTGAACTTGTTTCAAGATCTACCATTTTTCAAAATAGTAAGGAAGATACTGAAATGAATTCAGTATGACGATTTAAAATATGGTGTTGTGAAAAATTCATCACACATAATTTCCGCTATTTTATAAGAAGGATAGAGAAAAGCAAATTATTTCTCTTGCAATCTGTGAATATTTAGTATAAATACACATAAGTTGAAAGTCAAATGTTTGTAAAGTCTATAAAGTCGAAAAGTAAATTTTAATTCGTAATCCTTAATAGTTTATGTACCCAATCCCCCCAACAGAAACTCTCGTAGAAACTAAAATCTGTCGACATTGTCAGACAAGTTTTCCGATCACGGATAAAGATCTCGAGTTTTATGAAAAAGTTTCACCAGTTTTCAAAACCCCTCCCAGCCTCCCCTTCTCAGAGGAGGGGCGTATACTTCCCCCTGAGAAGGGGGATTGAGGGGGTTATAAGTATCTCATCCCCACTCCGACCCTTTGTCCAGATTGTCGTCAACAGCGCAGACTCTCTTTCCGTAATGAAAGAAAGCTCTACAAACGCAAGTGCGATGCCACTGGACGGGATATCATCTCGATCTACTCTCCGGATAAACCATTCAAAGTATATCATCAGGATTACTGGTGGTCGGACAAGTGGGATGCAATGGAATATGGACGAGATTTTGATTTTGAGAGAGGATTTTTTGAGCAGTTTGGAGAGTTAATGTTATTAGTACCTCGACTTTCGATAGTAAGTCTTGATTCCGAGAATAGTGAGTATACTTCTCAAGGAACAAACAATAAAGATTGTTATCTTTGTTCTACTACATCATATAGCGAGAATTGTTACTATTCTAGTTTTGCGCAAAAAACAAAAGATGCCTTCGATTGTACTAAGTGTGTGAATGGAGAAGTAAACTACTATTGCACCAATATAACTGATTGCAATCAGCTTTTTTATTCGGTCAATTGTTCCGCTTGTTCGAACTCATATTTTTTAAAGAATTGTACAGGATGTATAAATTGTTTCTGATGTACTAATCTCACAAACAAAGAATATTTCATTCATAATGAGGCATATGGAAAGGAAGAATATACTAGGAAGATGACTTTTATTCTCTCCGAAAAGAATCTTTCAGTGAATGATTCTTTGTATAAATCCTACGAAAAAAATCTTCATAATTCAAACATAGAACAGGTAGTCTGAGACGAACTTTTTGATTCCAAGAATTGTTTCACGTGTTTTAATGGATTTAACATAGAGAACTGTAGTTATTGTTACGATACGTGAAATCTACAAGATTCTCATGACTGTAATAGTTTCTGACATAAGTGCAATTTGGACTATGAAAACATATCTTGAGAGGAAGATTATAGCTGTGTATACACAATTATGGCCTTTTGAGTCAATAATGTACTGTATTGTGATCACTGCATGTATTCCTCTTATCTCTTCTGATGCATCGGTCTCCGCAACAAATCCTACTGCATCCTCAATAAACAATACACCAAAGAAGAATACGAGGAACTGGTTCCAAAGATCATAGAACATATGATGAAACCACTACCCCGGTCTTCGACCACCCCTTCATCTGAAGGGGAATGCGAGTGGTGAGAATTCTTCCCTTCTTCTCTCAGTCCATTCGGGTATAATGAAACTGTAGCACAGGAGTATTTTCCACTGACAAGAGAAGAAATACTGGGAAACCTCCTTGACAAAGGGGGTGACGAGGAACGAGTCGGGAGATTAAGTCAGAAAATCCCCCCAGCCCCCTTTGTCAAGGGGGAGGTATTCAACTACTCCGACTACGAAGCTCCATTTCCCAAAGTAGAAAAGATTATACCAGCCAATAAACTTCCAGAAGACATTACCAAAATTCCCGATGATATACTCAACTGGGCAATAGAATGTGAAGTCACCAAGAAACCATTTCGTATCATCAAACAAGAACTCGAGTTCTACAGAAAACATAATCTCCCAATCCCAAGAAGACACCCCGATCAGCGTCATCTCGACAGAATGGCACTCAGAAATCCGAGAAAGTTATTCGAGAGAAAGTGTGACAAGTGCGGAAAAGATATGATTACTACGTATGCACCAGAGAGGCCAGAAAAAGTGTATTGTGAGGAATGTTATGACAAAGAAGTAGTTGGGTAGTGAAAAAAGCAGAGCAAACGAAGTCCAACACTTTTTTCGAAGAAAATGGTGTTAGAATGAAGAGTGTTATAAGAGAGATTATTGGATAAAAGATAATTTGTCTTTTATAAATAAAAAATTAGATATAACATTTCTATATTGTTAACGAATTAAATTTTAAAAAAACTTTATTTTTTATCTTATATTTTATGAATACTCAACAAGATTTGAACTCTTCCAGTTCTACGCCTCATATCCCACTTTATGAGAAATTATTAAAACCAAAAATAGTTCTTCCAATTATACTTGCAGCACTTCTTGCAATGAATTATGAAATGGTTGATAATTACGAAAAACTTGAAGAACTTAAATGAACTCCCATTCCTACTCAAGGGGTTGTTTGAAAAATTTATCAAGTGAAACATCAGGTCCATGACTTATTAAAGAAGGTATTATAGAATATATTTTAACTCTTAACTATCTATCTATGTACCCAATTCCATCGACAGAAAAACTCATCGAAATGAAAACCTGCAGACATTGTCAGACAAGTTTCCCAATCACAGATAAAGATCTGGAGTTCTATGAGAAAGTTTCTCCAACATTCGCTGGAAAGAAATATTCGATTCCAACTCCCACTCTCTGTCCTGACTGTCGACAACAACGCAGACTCTCTTTTCGTAATGAAAGAAAACTCTACAAACGCAAGTGTGATGCAACAGGACGGGATATCATCTCGATCTATAGTCCAGAGAAACCATTCAAAGTCTACCATCAGGACTACTGGTGGAGTGATAAATGGGATGCGATGGAGTATGGAAGGGATTTTGATTTTGGGAGAGGATTTTTTGAGCAGTTTGGAGAATTTTTACGAGCAGTACCAAAAGCAAATATTCTTAATAAGAATAGTGAAAATAGTGAATATACGCATATATCTGCCTTTAATAAAGATTGCTATTTACTTGTGGAAAGTTCACGAAACCGGGATAGTTTGTATGGATATTGGCTCCAACAAGTCAATAATAGCGTAGATTGTTCGTTTCTCAGTGAATGTGAAGAGTGTTACAGTACTATGGATTCAGAGAATTGTTTTGGATTGAATTTTTCAGAGAACTGCAAGAGTTGTTCAGAGAGTATTCTCCTGAAAGATTGTACGAATTGTAAGAATTGTATCGCTTGTGTTGGATTATCATGACAGCAATATATGGTCTTGAATGAACAATATACAAAAGTACAGTATGAGGAAATTATGAGGAATATTTTTTGAGCATCTGGAGCATTTCAAAGAATGCGAGTGAATTATACAGAGCTTCTTAATAAGAGTATCCATAAATATGTTCAGATACGAGATTCCTCAGATTGCACAGGAGATTACATAAGTAACGCAAATAATGTGCGATCATCTTATGAAATACATGATGCGAGAGATATTTCATACGCAGTTCATGTATGGCTTAATGGTCAAGACTGTTTCGATGTTGATACTGTTTGATTTAATTCATCACTTGTATATGAATCTATCAATACTGCTATTGATTCCACTGGAGATAGTTTTTGTAATCGTTGTTGGACAGTTGCCAAAGGTCTTTTTTGTATCGAGTGTGATAACTCCTCCCACCTCTTCGCCTGCATCGGTCTCCGCAACAAATCCTACTGCATCCTCAATAAACAATACACAAAAGAACAATATGAAATTTTAGTACCGAAAATCATCGAACATATGATGAAACCACTACCCCGGTCTTCGACCACCCCTTCATCTGAAGGGGAATGCGAGTGGTGAGAATTCTTTCCTTCTTCTCTCAGTCCATTCGGGTATAATGAAACTGTAGCACAGGAGTATTTTCCACTGACAAGAGAAGAAATACTGGGAAACCTCCTTGACAAAGGGGGTGACGAGGAACGAGTCGGGAGATTAAGTCAGAAAATCCCCCCAGCCCCCTTTGTCAAGGGGGAGGTATTCAACTGGTCTGACTACGAAGCACCATTTCCCAAAGTAGAGAAGACTATTCCAGCTTCTAAACTCCCAGATGACATTACCAAAATTCCCGATGATATACTCAACTGGGCTATAGAATGTGAAGTCACAAAGAAACCATTCCGTATCATCAAACAAGAACTAGAGTTCTACAGAAAACACAATCTTCCCATCCCAAAGAGACACCCAGATCAACGTCATCTCGACAGAATGGCTCTCAGGAACCCGAGAAAACTCTATGAGAGGAAGTGTGACAAGTGTCAGAAGGAGATGATTACAACGTATGCTCCGGAGAGACTGGAGAGAGTGTATTGTGAGGAGTGTTATAATCGAGAAGTTCTCAGGTAATATTATGACTTATAATTTATATTTTCTTGTAAATTGTATCTCGATAGTCTATGTTAATAATGATACCAGTCTTTTCTTCTTTTCGAAAAACAATACGAATCTTCCCTTTTCTCACACGAAAAAGATTTGATTCTCATTGAAGTTTCTTGATATCAAGATTGCCTAGATCAAGAGTGTATATTTTTTGAAGAATCAAAATAATATTGTTTCGTTCCAAAAGACTCAGTCTGAGAAGAAATTTAGTTATTTGATTCATTTTTCAAAGATTTTATTTGACTAATAAGTATTTGTGGATCCATTCCTGATGGAAAGTAGACCCCAAAACCTTCTTCATTTTCATAGAAAGTGGATTCATCGGTATTTATCTTAACTGGTCGCACCAAAAGACCATCTGGTCGCTCTTCTGCGATAAAATGATTTGTCCCTGCCTTATCTCGCCATTTCTTTGGAAGTGTTATCTGTCCAGTATTAAAAGATTTGAGTGCGTAATTCATAGAAGAATTAGTTAATTTAGTTAATAAATAGATTATATATATATCGAAATAGAAAGCAATTTTACTTTTTATCAATTCATTTATGTACCCCATCCCATCCACCGAAACTCTCGTAGAAACTAAGATTTGCAGATACTGCCAGGCGAGTTTCCCTATCACAGATAAAGATCTCGAGTTTTATGAGAAAGTGAGTCCAATTTACCCTCTTTGAAAAGAGGGTGCCGAGAGAATCGAGGCGGGAGATTTTGAGAATAATCCTCTCGTCCGAAAAATCCCCCCTACCCCCCTTTTACAAAGGGGGTCTATAAGATACCTTATCCCCACTCCGACTCTCTGTCCCGATTGTCGGTTCATAAATAGACAATCGTTTATCAATGAACGAAAACTTTACAAGAGAAAGTGCGATGCAACTTGAAAGAATATTATCTCCAATTATTCTCCTGATAAACCGTATAAAGTGTACGAGAGTAGTTTTTGGATTGCTCCAAATTTAGATTTCATAGAATATTGACAAGAGTTTGATTTCTCAAAATCCTTCTTTGAACAATATGGGCAGCTTTTTCTAAATGTCCCTAGAATGTCATTGGATCAGGGCGGGAATCTTGAAAATAGTACTTTTAATAATTATGTTGACAATTTAAAAGACTGTTATATGTGTACTAATAATATAGATTGTAAATCATGTTATTATGATTCTTATGTTCATAATTCAGAAAATTGTATTGATTGTGCTCTATCAAGTAAAGTTTCTGAATGTTACGAATGTATATCTTGCACAAATAATTATAAATTATATTTATCTCAAAACTGTGATGATTGTAGGGATTGTTCTTTTATGAAAAATTGTAGAAATTGTAGAAATTGCCTGTTTGGCGTAAATCTCATCTGAAAAGAGTACTGTATTTTGAATCAACAATATTCAAAAGAAGAATATTTTCTAAAAAAACAAGAAATTCATGAGAATTTAAGTAAATATTTGGACGAATACAGAGAACTTGTGGTGAAAAATATTGTAAAATATGCGAATATAATAAACAGTGAAAACTGTACTGGTGAAGATATTGCTTATTCAAAAAATATTAAAAACTGCTATCTTACAAACAAGGCAGAAAATGTTTCTTACTCTTTTAACGCAAGCGAAGCAATCAATTGTCATGATTGTGATGGATTTTGAATAGAGAAATCTTATTATACAGTCGTTACAGGATGAAATAGTTCCAATTGCTTATTTTGTATAGCTGGATGGGAAAATTGTGATAATTTAATGTATTGTGATTATTGTTTTTTTAACTGCTCTCATTGTTTCGGTTGTATCTGACTCAAATGAAAATCCTACTGTATCCTCAACAAACAATACACCAAAGAACAATATGAAATTTTAGTACCGAAAATCATCGAACATATGATGAAACCACTACCCCGGTCTTCGACCACCCCTTCATCTGAAGGGGAATGCGAATGGGGAGAATTCTTTCCTTCTTCTCTCAGTCCATTCGGGTATAATGAAACTGTAGCACAGGAGTATTTTCCACTGACAAGAGAAGAAATTATCCCCCCAACCCACCTTATTAAGGGGGGATTAAGTCAGAAAATCCCCCCAGCCCCCTTTGTCAAGGGGGAGGTATTCAACTGGTCTGACTACGAAGCACCATTTCCCAAAGTAGAAAAGATTATACCAGCTTCTAAACTCCCCGATGACATCACAAAAATCCCTGACGATATTCTTAATTGGGCGATAGAATGTGAAGTCACCAAGAAACCATTCAGAATTATCAAACAAGAACTCGAGTTTTACAGAAAACATAATCTCCCAATTCCCAGAAGACATCCAGACCAACGTCACCTCGACAGAATGGCTCTCAGAAACCCCAGAAAACTATTTGAACGAAAATGTGACAAGTGTCACAAAGATATGATTACAACGTACTCTCCAGAGAGAAAAGAGATTGTTTATTGTGAGGAATGCTATGGGAAAGAGGTGATTGGGTAGTGAAAAATAGAATAAAAGAATTATTTTCATTTGAAAAATAAGTATTTATCTATAGGATATATTTCTATCCTAGAAATATATACAATGCTCTTTTCGTTCAAAGAAAACATTACATATACTGCCTCGGGAAATTCGTTTTCCCGAGCTTTTTTGCTCGGAGAGAATTTCAAAGATGGGAAAAATCTTCTCGTATTTGATACAAAGAAAGAAGCAGAAAATTTTGCAAAGATACTTTCTTTTATTACCAAAAATTCCGTTGCTCCGATTTTTGATATCCCTCATATGGTGGATTTTTTTTATCGGGAAAATGGATGGTTTATAACGACGAAAGAATTTTTCGAAGTAGCAATCAATTGGAAATATCATGTGAATAAAAACACTTTTCTCGTAGAGAGAAATATGGATATATCTCCGGAAAAATGTATCACCAATTTGATCGATGCAGGATATATACATTCTCCTTATATCTCCAAATCAGGCACTTATAAAAAAGATGGGGATACTATTTCTATTCGGCTTCCGTTTGAGGAAAAGGTTATTACTCTGAGTTTTTTTGATACTATTATCGATGAAGTTCTTGTTTTTGATACTCATGGTCAATTTATCACAAAACAAGATGTTGTACATCTTCCTATGATTTGAGACAAATCGACATTTGAAGAAGTCGAAACACGGGAAATTTCTCTCAATAAAGAATTGTATTTTTATCTCAAAAATACGCAGGTTATTTTCATAAATCTGGATTTTTTGGAGCCACTTCAAGAAGTGGCGAAACTTTGTCAAAAATCTCTGATATTTGCAGGAAGTACTGTAGAAAAATTCATAGATATCGGCATCAGGGAGATAAAGATAACAACTCTTCAAGAATTGGAAATTCTTGTCAAAAACTCTGGCAAGAGTGTCTATTTTTATACGAAACATATCAAGGCAATTCAGAGTTTTCTCGAGTATAATAATCTGACATCTGGATGAATACAAGAAGTAAATATCGGTGGATTGGAGAGTTTCGCCTATGGCGAAACATATTTCATCACGGATGATATTCTTGGTGATATTTTCATACGAAATCGGACCAGAAAAAGTATCGTAAAAAACCTTGATCTCCTTTTAGAAATAAGACCACAGGATTATGTGGTTCACCGAGATCATGGAGTTGGGATTTTTCGAGAGATTGTCGAAAAAGATGTCGGAGGAAATAAGCGAGAGTATATGCTTATCGAATATCGAGCAGACGATAAGCTCTTTGTTCCACTTACCGAGATTCATCGAGTCAGTAAATACATTGGAAATGACGAACCGATTCTCACGAGACTTTCCGGAAATGAATGGAAGAAAACACTAGAAAAAACCAATCAGGATGTCGAAAAAATTGCTCACGAACTTTTGGAAACTTATGCGAAACGACGCATTTCTGAAGGGTTTTCATTTACTTCATTTCCTGAACAAGAAAAACTCTTTCGAACAGATTTTCCCTATGAACATACGATTGACCAACAAACGGCTATTTCTGAAATCCTTGCGGATATGGAATCCACCAATCCTATGGATCGACTTCTCTCGGGGGATGTGGGATTCGGGAAAACAGAAGTGGCAATGAATGCGATTTATCGCGCATTTTTGAATGGAAAACAATCCATTCTTATTTCTCCACTGGTAGTTCTTGCTTATGAACATATGGAATCACTCCAAAAACGTCTCGCTCATTTTGGAGTTCACTTGGCGGTTTTGACACGATTTAGTACACAAAAAGAAGCGACACAGATTCTCGTAGGACTGAGTAACGGAACAATTGATTGCGTGGTTGCTACACACAGGATTCTTTCCGAGGGGATTATTTTTAAAAACCTCTGACTCCTTATTATTGATGAAGAACATAAATTTGGGGTATTGGATAAAGAAAAGATTAATACACTCAAATCTAACGTAGATATTCTTTCTCTCTCCGCAACTCCTATTCCACGAAGTCTCAATCTCGCACTTTCTGGAGTCAAAAAAATCTCGATTCTCGCAACACCGCCTCCACTCAAAAAAGCAGTGACAACTATCGTTCTCAAGTGGAATGAATTGGTTATCAAAGAAGCGGTGGAAAAAGAGCTCGCTCGTGGCTGACAGGTGATATTTCTCCATAATAGAGTCGCTTCTATAGAATCGGTTCGCAAGCAACTTACGGGTATTCTTGGCAAGCATGTCAGAATCGCTGTCGCCCACGGGAGACTAGATGGGATGCAACTTGAGGATATTATTATCGACTTTAAAAATGAAAAGTATGACATTCTGTTGTCGACCACTGTCATAGAAAATGGAGTGAATTTTCTCAATGCAAATACTATTTTTATAGATGACGCACCAAGATTCTGACTTGCACAACTTCACCAGCTTCGTGGACGCGTGGGACGAAAAGATCGAGACTCGACTTGTTATCTCCTCTATCATACAGACTCTCTCGATGCGGATGGGAAGAAACGACTTTTAACCATCGTGAACAATGCGGATCTCGGGGCAGGTTTTGAGATCGCACTTCGTGATTTGGAGATTCGTGGAGCGGGTGATGTTCTCGGTATCAAACAGTCTGGAAAAACCCATGATACCGGACTTTCTCTCTATTTCACTTTGCTTGAAGAGAAAATTGAGGAACTTCGAAGTGGAAAAGTATTGAAGAAAAATGATTGCAAGATAGAACTCGATATTTCTTATTTTATCGACAATGATTTCTTCGATTCAGAACTCGATAAAATTCGGTTTTTTCGAAATATTGAGTCGATTGAAACTCTCGAGGATTTGGAATATACACACAAAACATTTGAAGAAGCCAATGAAAAACTTCCAGAATCTTTCGAGAATCTCTTTCTTCTTCTTCGCGCACGAGTGATTTTTAAACAATTTGGAGTGAATTCTCTCAAAAAAATCGGTTCAAGTTATGTTTTTGAGTTCGATTCTACAGTCGAGGTACCAACGGTTCGTAAATTTCTCGAACTCGATACCACGGGCGATTTCGTACTCATAAATATTCATAAAATCAAAGTAGATATCAAGAATTTCCGTGGCGATAAGGATTTTCTAGAGAGATTATTAGGAAGATAAAAAGGAGAAATAAAAAGAGAAACTTGCAATATTTGTTTGTTTCATATAATTCTTCTTTGTATATGTATTCCTTCTTCTCATCTTTTCTAAAACTCCATCCCTAAAATTCCTCCTCCCATGCATTTTACACACAAAGATTCTCTTAAATTTTCTTTTTACACACTTTTCTTTTTCCTCCTCTTTTTTGGGTATAATATCGCTTCTGGTCCGTATTTTGAGACTACTTTTGATAGTGCGTCTATTACTAATCAAGAAGTAGTGGTTACTCAAAATACGTCTGTTGCACAAGTTATTTCAGAGCCAAGTTCATCACCGATTATCAAGAGAAGTATTGTACAAAAAGTCGGAAAACAGGAAATTCAGGTAGACCCGCTAACGATAGTATTTAATCCTGACTATGTTTCGATTGATAATGCTTTATTAAATCGTCTCAAAGAGGTGATCTATTCTTCGTATTTTCAGTCAAAAGTTACTCCTCTGAATCTCGTTCTGGATACGCAGCGACAAGAACCTCGCGGGCAAGTGGTGGGAAATAAACTGATTCTCTCGACATCTATTCCAAATGATTCCGAACAACTCAAAGTTTTTGTACATGAACTGGGACATATTATCGATATTTTCTATCTCAAAAAAGGATTTTTCTCTGATCCGTCGGATATCTTTTATAATATTTCCTGGGAATCTTTCAACACCAAGAAAAAAGGACAGAAAATTGCTGATTTTGTTTCTGGGTATGCTCTTTCCAATAAATATGAAGACTTCGCTGAATCATTTGCATTCTATGTATTTCACAACGAAGATTTCATCGCTCGAGCAAAGGTTGACTCCATACTTCAACAAAAATACGATTTTTTCAAATTCACTGTTTTTGGAACCGATACATTTATAGGAACATCCTTTGGAGTTTCTCTTCTGAAAAGTTATAATTGGGATACAACCAAGATTCAAATAGATATGAAAAAATACCTCTACTATATCAAATAATTACCTCATCCTTTATTAAATTTTCTATGAATGACTTCTTTACAGATTTAGACACTGACCTTCATAGTGTTTGAAAGACATCATCTACTCCTCAACGTATCGAGAAACCAACTCAGAAACCTACACATATGGTTGTACAAAAACACATACCAACTGAGAAACTATGAGCGAGTAGAAAAATAGAATCAAGGATAACTCAGAATCTATCGAGCACTCGTGAGAAATCTCCAATTATTGCAAATAATCGTATACAAGAAGTACGTGAGCAGATGATGGAAGCAGGAGTGGTGGTAGTAGTATTTAAAGCAGACGAAAAAACGAAAATACTTCTTGGACATTTGAAACTCGAAACGCGAGGTTTTGTCCATCCAGATGAAGTGCGTGAAGTGCATAAAATGGTGATAAAAAAGGCTCGTGCTTCCTACGAAGATACCATCAAAGATATTCCTGATATCGAAGAAAAAGATCTTATTAAGATTATTCGTCGTGATTTGGAACTCTTTCTGGCTTCTAAAATAGATCGAAATCCGCTCATTATTCCTATTATTATTTACGTGTAATCTATATCATTTTTTCAAAAGCCATTTACGTTATATCTTATAAACATAACCACAATCTGTATGTTTTCAAAAGTTTTTTCGGTATCGGTGAATGGTCTCTCTGGAAATAAGATAGATGTAGAACTGGATGTGAGTAACGGAATGCCCGCGTTTAATATCGTCGGACTTCCTGATACCGCAATACAGGAAAGTAAAGAGCGAGTGCGAAGTGCTCTGAAAAATTCATGATTTGCATTTCCCTCTACTCGTATCACGGTCAATCTGGCACCAGCAGATATTCGCAAAAAAGGGCCGAGTTTTGATCTCCCCATTGCAATCGGGATACTCTGTCGCGAACATGATTTCCTCGAAGAATATATAGAAAATAGTCTTTTCGTTGGAGAATTGGCTCTTGATGGAAAGCTTAGAAGTGTCAGTGCTATCCTCCCCTCAGTGATATTTGCCAAAGAAAATGGTATAAAATATATGTTTCTCCCGATGGAGAATCTCGAAGAAGCCTCGCTCATTCCATGAGTACATTTGATAGGCGTGAATGACCTCTCATCACTTATAGAGATTCTTTCGGGATCGAAACCTCTTCCAGTCCATACGCCCATTGACCCAAAAGTATATATAGAAAAATATCAGGAAGCATCCATTATCACTGGATTTGAACATATTATCGGACAAGAACACGCGAAAAGAGCTCTAACTATTTCTGCTGCGGGTGGACACAATATACTCATGGAATGACCTCCAGGATCTGGAAAAACTATGCTCGCAAAAGCCCTCGCAACTATCCTTCCCGATATGGATTTTTCAGAAATAGTGGATGTGTCGAAAGTATATTCTGTTGCAGGATTGCTTTCAAAAGATAAACCTCTCGTATTTACCCGACCATTTCGGAAAGTCCACCATACAGCGAGCGGAGTGAGTATTATCGGTGGCGGACGAGACAGTCGTCCAGGAGAGATTAGTCTCGCTCATAAAGGTGTGCTTTTTCTCGATGAATTTCTGGAGTTTGATGGGAAACTTCTCGAGATGCTCCGACAACCCCTCGAAGATGGGGAAATAACAATCAATCGAGTGAATGCGAGTTATACCTATCCTGCGAAGTTCGTCCTCATAGGAGCACTGAACCCTTGTCCGTGCGGATTCCTCGGAGACAAGGAAAAACCGTGTATCTGTAGCGAATGACAGATAGAACGATACCGATCAAAACTCTCTGGTCCTATACTTGATCGTATTGATCTCTTCATCCGAGTACCTCGCATAAAAATAGAAGATTTCGCAGAACACAAGAAAAAACCACGAACTTCCGCTGAGCTCAAGACACAAATAGAGCAAGCCAGGGCTTTCGGAAAAATCCGATTTTCTGGAACCAAGAAAACCTACAATGCCGAGATGAGCAATGAGGATGTAGAAAAATACTGTATCCTCGGGAAAGAGGAGGATGTATTCATAAAAAATGCGATGGAAAAGCTCCAGCTCTCGACTCGGATCTATTTCCGGATCCTGAAACTTGCCCGAACGATAGCCGATCTCGAAGGCTCAGAAAACATAATACTTCCACATCTCGCGGAAGCATTGAGTTATAGGAAGATATAAAAGAAAAAATCCCCCTGAAATATTTCAGGGGGATTTTTAGATTTAATTTCTTATTTTTTATTTTGAACAAAAGACAAAAGAAAATCTATTATAGACTTATAAAGTTTCTTTATTGCAACAACTCATTCAGGAAATTCGGCCGATGTATCATAACATTCCTGATTACTTTTATCTATTCATACTCACATAATTATAAGGAAGAGAAATATTAAAATATTAATTTTTCTTCAATTGATACATATTACGTCCGACACGCTCTATCTGTTGTTTATTCTGGAGATTCATATAGATCGTACTCGTTTTTACTTGGCGAGTCTTGAGTACTCGTGCAATAATATCTTCAGTTGAGAGTGGAGTTTTTGCCTTGGTGAAGATATCCATAATAACATCGAGAACCGTTCCTGGCTTATATCCCCATTCCTTGAGAACGTAAATACCACGCCCGATGAGAACGAATTCATTATTTCGAATAAGTTCATTGTGAATAGTTGCAATCTTTACAGGTTCTACGAAGTAATCAGAGATTTTGTTTGCAAGTTCTACGAAGTGGATAGGGTTTTTTTCTTTTTTGAAAACATAGATAGCTTTATCCTTGAGAGTAGAAGGATTTAAAATCTTCCACTTCGTCATACCAATGTACTTTTCTTCACCTTTCACGAGTTCATCGAAGATATCGAGAACTGAATCTATCAAACAAACATCGATTTTCCCAAATGTAGGAGCAAGATTTGCTTTAATCACCTCATAAAGAGCGGCAGTTTCCATAATATCACCTTTCTTTTTAAGTACCATCATTGCTTCTTTAAAGATAACACTGATAAGTTTCTTTTGAATACTTGGAGTGTGAAAATAAGTCTTTGTTCCAATCTGTGGTTTACTTTTTTGGATATCGAAATCAGATTGCACGATGACTTCAAGAATCCCTTCATTAAGTGTGTTTTCGATACTCATTTCTTGGATAAGAGCCATAACAAGCTTATCCTTTGTCATAAGACCTCCAGAGAGTGCGATAAGTTTCTCGGCAATTTCTTGAATAGCCACCAGAGCACTAGATCGAACGATACGCCCGATTTTTTTAATACCCACATCTTCGATCTGACGAACACGTTCTCTGGTTATGCCATACGTATTACCGATGGATTGGAGAGTTTCTTTTTCTCCTCCAAGTCCAATACGACGAGTAATGACAGATTGTTCTTTATCTGTGAGGCCTCCAAGAATAGAGAGAAAGCTGTCCTGAATTTGCTTGGTATTGAGTGTTGCTACCATACTTTTTAGGAAAATAGTAAATAGAATTACTATCCTGTATAATTTTTTTTGTCAAAAAGTCAAGAAAAAAGAAAGAAATATGATACTTTTCTTTTTTCTATTTATAAAAACCTCTTGAAATAGAGGTTTTTATAAATAGAAATTTTGATTATTCTTGAGGGATTTCTTCCTTTGGTTCTTCTATGATAAAATCTTTCAGAGGAGAATAGAAATCGAGGGATTTTACATCGATTTTGGTCATAAGATGATCGAGAAGTTTATCAAGTGGGATCTCTTCCTGAGTTCCATTGACCATATCTTTGAGTTGACAGACTCCTTTTCGTGCCTCCATGATACCGATAATAGCAACATATTGAGCACCGAGACGATTTGCTTTCTTCATTTGTACCTTGAGAGAAGGAGTTCCAAGTGAGATGAGAGAATTCAGCCCACGATTACGAGCATCCATTTCCAGAGGAAGTACGAGTTTCGTTGCCTCTTCTCCGAGTTGAATAAAATAGATATGTGTTTTATCCTTATTTTTCAATTTCACACCATGATCCATGATAGTTTCTATGAGACGTTCCGCTCCCATACCAAAACCAACTCCCGGAATAGCATTTTTATGACCGATAGATTTAGAAAGTCCATCGTATCGACCTCCACCACCGAAGGCATTTTGTGTACGTTCACTTCCGTCTACCCATTCCCAAACAGTGTGACAATAGTAATCAAACCCTCGCACGAGAAGCGGATCTTCTTCATAAGCAACACCGAGTATATCGAGATATGTTTTTACCTTTTCATAATATTCCTTGGAATCTTTTTTGAGAAAATCGGTAATCTTTGGTGCAACTTTGAGAAGTTCTCTTGTATCCTCATTCTTAGAATCGAGAAGTCGCAGAGGATTCGTTGCGAGTCTGAAAAGGTCTGTTTCATCGAGGAGGTGTTTTTTATTTTCAAAAAATCCAGCAAGCTCTTGAATATATTTCTCTCGTTCTTTGGGGGTTGCAAGTGTATTAATCTTCAGTTTGTATTGACCTTTGAGACCGATACCATCGAGAATAGAGCATCCAATCTGGATGCTTTTCGCGTCAATCACTGGGTCTACCTCTCCTATAATCTCGGCACCAACTTGGTGATGTTGACGATATCGTCCTTTCTGAGGGCGATCGTATCGGAAATGTGGCTCGATATAATAGAGATACACCGGTTGTGGTTCTTCAAGAAGGTGCTCAAGATAGGCACGCATAACTCCTGCTGTGGATTCTGGCTTGAGAATAAGTTCTCGTTCTTTTCGATCGAGAAAGGTATACATTTCCTTGGAAACGATATCGGAAGATTCTCCGGCAGAACGAACGATGAGTTCTTTATGTTCTACAATTGGCGTGGAAATACGAGTAAATCCATTTTTACGAAACTCATGCCTGGCTACTTTCTTGATGAAAGTAAAATATCTCTGGTATTCACCATAGATATCTTGCATACCACGAACACGGAGAGGAGGAGTTGTAGCGATAGGATTTTTTATCGGTTCATTCATAATATATAGAAATTAGAGACTAGAGATTAAGATATTTGAATTCACATTAAAGAGGTGAAAATATCCCACTGAAGGGATATTAACAAATAATGAGAAGAAAGGCAAATTTTATACGATATATGTTTGATACACATTTATCGCTCCATTTTTGTCTTCGTATTTCTCAACAGTTGTTTGAATATGGCCTCGGAGAAAATCCGTAAGACTCTGCCCTTTTTGCTCGAGAATATACTCGATCTTTTTTTTCTGAGTGTCGGTTACGTAGAAGTTCACCGCACTTGCAAATTTTTTCCGTACAGCCATATTTTATGGGTAAAAAAGAATAGACAAGATAAAGATATGGAAAATGAGCAAAAAAGCAAGAAGATTTGTGAGAGAAAAACAGGAAAAATATTTTTTCTTTACTTTTCATTTCAATTTCATACTATTTTATCAATCAGTTTTGATTTCATTGCTCTTCGATAGTATTTTCATTTCTCGCCGAAACGAAGCCAGTAAACATCTTCCTGTTATATAAGGCCGTTTCAACATCGAAATAAAAATACTATCAACGCTCGAAATCAGGTTCATTTAAAAAACTCTCACAAATCCCTCTCTATGAAAACTATCATCGTCGATATCGCTCCCAGAAACATCAAAACCGAAGACCTCGAAGCTCGAATGACGGAGCTTGAAAGTCTCGTATCCACCTATGGTGATACGGTTGTCGTGAAACGAATCCAAAAGCGCGATACGCCAGATTATGCAACCTATGTTGGTACAGGAAAACTCGATGAGATGATTATCGCCTGAGAGGAACTTGGGGCCGAGCGGATTATTATCGGGAATATCTTAAAGCCTGCTCAAATCTACCATATCAATGAGATTCTCCGAGAACGAAAATCCAAAATTCAGGCTTGGGATCGAATCGATCTCATATTGAAAATATTTGACCAGCATGCACACTCACCCGAGGCCAAGCTCCAGATCGAGCTTGCTTCTATTCGTCATATGGGACCCAGAATATTTGGGATGGGAATGGAACTCTCCCGTCAGGGTTGAGAAGGTTCTGGAGCGATGCGTGGACTCGGAGAAACCAATACCGAGATTATGAAACGCCACCTCCGCGACCACGAGCTCAAGATCATCGAGAAACTCGAGAAATATGCAAAAACTCGAAGCGAACATCGCAAGGCACGCAAGCGCAAAGACCTAAAAACCGTCGGAATCGTCGGGTACACGAACGCGGGAAAATCCACGCTTATGAATACCCTGACCCATAAATGAGTCCTCGCCGAAGACAAGCTTTTTGCTACACTCGGAACGAGCGTCGGGAAGATGTGGCTCAGCCCTCACCCTAACCCTCTCCCAGAGGGAGAGGGAATAGATTTCTCTGTCTATACTCACGGAAAAGAAATCCTTATAAACGATACCATCGGATTCATCCGAGATTTGCCACCAGAACTTATTCGGGCGTTTTCTTCGACACTCGAGGATTCCATCGAAGCGGATATTCTCTTACACGTCATCGATGCGAGCGACCCGAAGGTTCTGGAGAAGATCGACATCGTGGACAATACTCTGGCACACATCGGAGCCACACAACCGAGAATCTCTGTGTTCAATAAAATCGACAACATGTCCGAACTTGCCATCCTCATGATGCGGGAACAATTCGCAAAATTGAATCCTATTTTCCTTAGTGCGGTGAGTGGACGAGGAATTGATGAGTTGAAGGAGAGGATTGGAGAGATGGTTAAATAAAACTGTTGATTTTTTTATGGAAATCAATATACTATGAACACTTCATAGTAAACTGTTTATAGTAAATTATTTCTTATCCATAATAATATGGCATTTCAATTCAAATCTCTCAAGCAAGTTCTGGATACTTTCAATGATTCAAACCCGCTCTGAGTTTCGGAAATTTCAGAAATCCTCGGGAAAAGTACGGTTATAATACACAAATATGTAAAAGAATTGGTCGAACAAGGAAAACTTAAAAAAGTTGGAGTCTGACCACAGACAAAATACACGCTCGTCTCGATTAATTCTGATTGAGTTATATCATCAAAAGTACCAGAAACTCACTGAATGGACTTAAGTTTTTCCGATAAAAAACTCCTCGATCAAATATTCCTCAAATATGATGCCGATGGGAAAATTCTTAGTTGATATACTGGAATACTCAAATGGTGCAAAGATCGAAATCTCGACCCAAAAGAAAAAATAACATCCTATCTGAGTATTTATAACTATATCGAGAAGATACAGGATAATTGTGGGCTCATAGATGCAAAAACCGCTTTTTGAGCGGACTTTGACAATGTTTTCCTAGATAATGTCTATTATGCCGATCAATATAAGTGGATGGATTTCGGAAGAGGAAAACTTGCAGAGATGACTTTTTATGGAAAACAATCACAAAACAAGACTCTGATTCTCGAAAGTATCGATGAGGTTTATTATAAAATCGAGTGTCTCTTGCAGCGAGGTGCCTATTCTGCCATTGCGATAACCCCCTGGAGCATAGAACGAAAGAATCAGTTCCTGAAAATTTTAAAAAACAAACTTATACCTCTTGGAGTTCCTTTTGTCCAAATGGTAAAATACTATCCAAACTCCATTGCTATTCCCCAAAAAACCCTCAAAACACGCGAGCAACGCATACTCAATGCAAAAAATACGATTTTTGTCGATGATTCCGAAATCGAGAAATATGAAAAAGTACTCCTTATCGACGATTTTGTCTGATCGGGATCGACTCTTAATGAGACCGCAAAAAAGCTGAAAGAGTGATGAGTAAAAACAGTTGATGCGTTTGCATTCGTAGGAAATACGAATCTGAGCTATGAAATAATAAATGAGATTTAGAGGATTTACGAGTGCTGTGAGCGGACGAGGAATTGAGGAGTTGAAGGAGAGAATTGGGGAGATGGTGGGGTAAAAAATACCCCGTTTCAAGTGGAACGGGGTATTTTTTATTTCTCTTCTTTGTAGTATTCAAAATATGCATCTTCTATGTTTGTAGATTTAATGTTAAGTTTTTTATTTGGATCAAACAATCATGGAGAATCATAAAAATTCTTTGCGTATGTGGTTTTTTCTGTTGATTTTATACAATCATCTTGTTTGTCTAGATCACATGTTTTCATTATAGCATAATTTTCATATATTTTATTTAGGGTTTTAAAATTAATATAGGTAAATGTATACATTACCCCTGAGGAATTACCGCCTCATCAAGCACCAACATTATAGAAAATCACACCATTTGTTCATATTTTATAAATTCATCATAAGTCTTCTGTTAATCCATTATCAGTTTCAAAGCTTCATTTATTTTTAAGATTCGTAAAAAGTAATTTATTATTATTAGTAATAAATGTTATACAAGTTGAACTTGCTTGTTCCATACAACTTGCTCAACTCTCTGTGTTATTAATAGTTCACGTACTAGTATTTGGGTCGAGAGTCAAAATTGAATATCAATCTTTCTCAAACTTTTGTACAATTGTATATGTTCAGACTGGAATATAGTCATCTAAGTTAAATTCTTTTGAACTATCAATTGTTGTTATTAGACTCTTTAGTTCTTTCTCATTTTCTCAATCCACAACAATTAATCCACGGTCTATTCATGTTTCAGTCTTGAAATTTCCGAACAAATCAAATATAAATTTCTTATTATTTAAATCCTGTATTTTTCATTTCATATAGGTAGGAGCACCATTTAGGGAAAGTCTGATAATAAAATCACCTGTATTAGTATCAAATTTTGAGAAATCAAATCATGAAGGGAAGTATGCAATATTATCTCAAGATTTAAGATTCATTACAACTAATCAATAGTTCTTAGGTCAATATATTTTATAAAATAAATAGTTCTCATTGAGATCAATAAATTTCTCAAAATATTTGCAATCATCACTTCAATTTTCGTGAAGATCTCCAGCAGTATTAAAAGATATTGAATTTAAACACTTAGTATTGGCTTCCGAATTTTTTTTAAAGTATTCACTATTATATGATAATATCTCTTTTGGGACTCAATTTTTGATAATTCTAATATAGTCATTAAATACAGATCATTTAAATCCTGGCACAGGCTTGTTTCAATATAAAACAGCTTCCACTTTCGTATCTCACTTCTCAATACTGTCAATGACAGTTCATGTATCCATCTTTATATCTATTGTATCTGTATTTTGTGGGCTCTCTTGATTCTGCTTCTGTACTTCGGGCACTCCCAGTTTCTCTTCTTTAAAGCATCCTCCGAGTACAAAACTCGAAGCAATAAGTCCGATGACCAATAATTTTTTCATAAATCTCAAAGATTAAAAATTAGAAACTATAGCTTATCCGGAGATTTGAGTACAAAGTTCGCATTTTGCAGAGATTCCAGCCCAACTACTTTTTGATAACCGTCTTGTACATCTCCAAGCACATCCCCAATTTCTGGTTTCACATCTCCTTTGTAGGAGATACCACAATCATTTCCTGCTTCGATTTCATTGACATCCAAGAGTCCAGATTTGAGGTTGGCAACTTCTCCGTTGGCAATCTTTTTTCCGTCTCGGATGATACGAATCTTCGCTCGATTCTCAGATCTTTCCAGATTTCACTTCCAGTCCGACAATCATCTTGTCTTTTCCGTTGTAGAATATAGCTTTTACCTTCGCTTCTCCGAGTTCGACATCTTCATAACGAGTGTCAACCATACCTGTGATAATTGCTTCTACTCGATCGAGAACATGATAGATAACCTTCTTGTCGATGAACTCGATTTTGGAATTTGCAAGTGTATTCTTGGCTCGTACTCCGACTCCGACATTGTAGGCGATAAGGATAGCTTGGCTCGTACCCGCAAGTACGACATCTGAGTCATTGACATCTCCGACAGCAGAATGGATAAATGTTACACGAGTTTCTCCTGTAGAGAGTTTAGAAAGAGCATTCTTGAGAGCTTCCAGACTTCCATTGGATTCACATTTGAGAACCACTTTGAGTTGTTTGAGTCCTCCAGTTTTGAGACGATTCAATAGGAGATCAAGTGATGCTCCTTCGAAGTTATGGATACTCTTCGTACTCTGAACGAGTTGGAATTCGTGAGCTTTTGCCGCAGCTGTAAGGGAATCTGGAACGACTTGGAGGATATCTCCACCACCAACGGTTTTGGACATACCAGAAACAAGTACAGGAACGGATGGTCCTGCTTTATCGACATTTTTTCCCTTGAAATCTCGGAGGAATCGAACACGACCACTGGCAGATCCACAAGCGACATAATCACCTTTTTTGATCGTTCCAGTATTCACAAGTACGGTTGCCAAAGGTCCGAGTTTCGCATCGAGATGCGATTCGATAACGGTTGCAATCGCTGGTCGGTCAATCGTTGCTTTGAGTTCCATCATCTCGGTTGAGAGGAGAATCATATCGAGGAGATCATCGATTCCGAGTCCGGTATGAGCAGAAACAGGTACAACAACGGTATCTCCACCCCATTTTTCTGGTTGGAGTCCTTGTTCAGAAAGTTGTCCGTATACGAGTTCTACATTTGCTCCTGGTTTATCCATCTTATTGATAGCGATAATCATCGGAACATTTGCTTCTTTTGCATGGTTGATAGACTCGATAGTCTGTGGTTTCATACCTTCATCTCCGGCGATAACAATAACCGCGAGGTCGGTAAGTTTCGCACCGCGCGCACGCATTATAGAGAATGCTTCGTGTCCTGGAGTATCGAGGAATGTAATTTTCTTTCCATTTTTTTCTACTTGATATGCTCCGATTTTTTGAGTAATACCTCCCGCTTCGCCTTTGGTAATCTCGGTACTACGAATGTAATCAAGGATAGAAGTTTTCCCGTGGTCGACGTGTCCCATAACAGAAACAATCGGTGCACGAATTACCATTTTAGATACATCATCATTTTTCAAAAGTTCTTCGATATTTCCATCCATCAAACTGGAAACACTTGCCTTTGTACTGATTTCTTTAGTAACCGTGATTTTAAATATCTCTCCGATAAGGAAACAAGTATCAAAGTCGATTTTTGTATTGATTGTCACCATCATACCATTTTTCATAAGTTCCGTGATGATCTTCACGAGTGGAACCCCGATTTTTTCAGAGAATTCTTTTACGGTCAGTACTTCTGGTATAGTGATTTCTTGACCTGTTTTATCGGTCAAAGTTTGTTTGATATCATCAACATCTTTTTCTTTTTTCTCTAAAGCACTTGAAGCTTTTCCTGAACGACGGAATCCTCCATCATCCTCGGCATATCCGCGAGTTTTGAGAGTTTTTCGTCCACCACGTCTATCATTATTATAAGAAAATGGAGATTTTCCAGTACCACCCTTTGTCTTATTTTCCCCAAAAACGCGTTTTGGTGCATTGGATCACTCTGAAGATTTTGGAACAAATACAAAAGGTGTCGGAGTTGCAGGTTTTACTTCAGGAGTAGTTTTTTCAGTCGAATGAGAGGCATATCGAGGTACAAATGGTTTTTTCTTGTTATTGTCTCGAGGAGTAAATACCGAAGGAGTTGGAGTTGCTGCTTTTGGAGCTTCAGGAGTTGCCACTTTTTCTGCATTGATTTCTGGTTTCTTTGGAGCTTCAGGCGACCAAATAATAGCAACCGTTGATTTCTTTCTCTTTAATCTTGACGGTTTTTTTCGGGGATTTCTTCCGTCTAGGGGAGTGGTCGAGAGAGGAGTTTCCTCTACTTTTTTGACTTTCACTTTCAGTTTGAGTCCTTTCTTTTTGGAAGTATCTTCTTCTGTGGTGGAAGGAGCTGGGATATGAGCGTAATAGTCATCGAAGCTCGTAGTAGTCTTGTCTGTCATTAGTTTAAAAGGGGATAATTATTAAGAAA
The DNA here is from genome assembly GCA_963751115.1 of uncultured Candidatus Altimarinota bacterium. GTDB lineage: Bacteria > Patescibacteriota > Gracilibacteria > BD1-5 > UBA2023 > UBA1545. The sequence goes on along the minus strand of CAVVTN010000024.1, from coordinate 6,563 downwards.
AGGAACACACAAACAACTACCTTTTTGGCAATTTTATTGTCTGTTTCTGTTTTTGTTATGTAGTAATAGAACAAGAGTATATGTTTTCGAGTCCTAAAGTCAAAAAACTTATCATTTTTTATAAACGAGATTTCTCGTAGGGAAAGAAAATAGGAAAAGAGAGAATATAAAATGACTCGTTTTTCTCGAGAGTTTCTTCTGAAATGGTGAAAATTTGCAAAAAAGGATGTTTTCGTGAAATATAAAATAGTTAACTTTATTTTTTCTAATTTTTACTTTATATGACAAATACAGGAACATATGCTTCTCAAGAAGCTCAAGATTGATTCTTGGCACTTCCAGAGAATGATCGAACAACTTTATTGATGATTCATCAAACAGAAGCGGAATCTGTAAATGATGCTATGAATGCGAGAGTTCATATTACTCTCGAACCATCCGTATCCACTCAAGTTGAGAAAAGTGAAATCGCCGAAGCTCCGAAAAAATTCTACAATCTCGGAAAACCACCGAAAGGTTCTGGTATTAATATTGTTACCAAAACTCGTACTCTTTCCGATACACTACCAGAATGTGTTGAAGAGAAATCGGAGTTTGGTTCTATAACCGTCTAGCCTTCGATCAATTGGTAAAAATGTGAGTACTACAGCTTCCGTCCGAAGAACAGTTCCTCGCCTATGTCAATGCTATTCCTGGAGATGCTGTGGCAAAAGCATGAGTGATGAACCCGAGAAGGTGAACCGTTTCCGGGTTGCCTGCGATGCTGGCGATGGTGAGGTCATTGTATCGTGGCTATGATCGCTTGTTGGTGGGTTGTCTCGCCCGATGGTTCCGCCTCGTTGCGTGTATTCTGAATCGTGGCAATCAGGATTGCCTATTCGAGCTCGACTCGACTGTCCGAGGTATGGTTTCCTTGTCTCCTGTTCTTTCGGATGAAAAATAGCGAAGCGATTCGTCTCTTTTCCTCTTTGACTCTTTGTCTCTTTCGAAGTATTAAAAATAGAAATACTTCAAAAAATACCTCTTTCTCAGAGGTATTTTTTGAATCCAATTTGACTTTCCTAGAAAAAAGTATAACCTCCCCCCGAGGTATATTTCTTTTCTCAAAAAAACTATGATCGAACCGTATAAATCAAAACTTCTGACCAATCTCAAGAAAACCCGTGGACTTCTGGAAACCGTAGAAAAGATGGTAGAAAATGACCGATATTGTATGGATATTGCGCAACAAATTAATGCTTCTCTCGGGCTTATGAAAAGTGCCAAAGACTTGATTCTCCAGAGCCATCTCAATTCTTGTGCAGCTCATAAACTCACCTCGGACGATATTGTGGAAAAAGAACAATTTGTACAAGAACTGATGGATGTATTTCATATCTCCCACAAGAAATAATATGCGGAAATTTCTCTCTGTCCTCATTCTGGCAACATTTGTTATTATCATGCAAATGCCTTTTATTCATGTGCTTGATATGGCGATGAGTAATAATATATCGAGTCAGAGTCTCATGAGTACGGTATCACATTCTGTAGGTGGGGATTTTTGTGATAACAGTGGGACAAACACAACAGGAAGCTGTTTCACTGAAACTCCAGAGATGAAGTATCTACAAAGTGTGAAAAAGATAGAATTAACCTTGTTTTTATTCACGGTAATTTTCATCGGTTTCGTAGCACTTATTTTTTATACCTTTCAAACTCTTCGCTCCACTATTTTCAAACGGAGAATATTGTATCAAGAGACGCTGTATCTCGGATTATACGGGATAATGAGGAATGTTAATTAGGAAAATCATATTAATGTATATCTTCTTATTAATTAATATTTCTTTATAATTATGAAAAAAATTGTGATGGATGTTGCATGAATGCATTGCAAATCCTGTGAACTGCTTCTCGAACGATCTATACAACAGATCAAAGGCATTGAAAAAGTACACGCAGATCAATCAAAAGGAACGGTTACTATTTCTTACGTAGATGTTATTCCAAATGAAAAAATGATCGAATCGATTATAAAAGATAATGGTTATAAACTCGGAAAAGAAGCGAAACTCCCCTGGTTTCATTCTGAAATTGATACTTATATCGAGACGATACTCATCGTAGCGGTTCTCTTTATGCTCTATATTTTCGTAAAAATGAGTGGAATTTCTGTGGGAAGTTTGGGGAATTTTTCTTCTCCTTCACTCGGAGTTGCTTTTCTCGTAGGACTTACCGCAGGAGTATCAAGTTGTATGGCTATGGTCGGAGGACTTATACTCAGTGTGAGCGCCAAGTGGAATGAAGAACATATGCGTGCCTCCAAATGGCACCGATTTCAGCCACACCTGTATTTTAATATCGGGCGTATTGCTGGATTTGGAATACTCGGAGGATTGCTCGGAATATTCGGTTCTTTTGTCTCACTTTCGCCATTTGCTATCGGAATACTTACAGTCGGAGCAGGAATTATTATGCTCTTGCTCGGTATCAATCTCTCAGATCTTTCTCCGAGACTTTCCAAAGTATCGATCACACTTCCAAAATTTCTCGGAAGCGGTGTGGGGAAATCGGATGGTGCTTCTAAACATATGGTAGCGATGACGACTGGAGCACTTACATTCTTTCTTCCGTGTGGTTTCACTCTCGCTATGCAGGCATATGCGATTACGACCGGAAGTTTCACAACAGGTGCGCTTACTCTGATGGCATTTGCTCTCGGAACCGCTCCATGACTCCTCGGAGTAGGAGGACTGACTTCGTACATTTCTGGGGCTATCGCAAAAAAGTTCTTCAAGTTTACGGGAGTTCTCGTTCTCATTCTCGCAATCTTTAACATCTCTAATGGATACACGCTTATGAATCTTGGAGGTTTGGCGAAAATCACTCCGACAACGGGTGTTGTATCGGATGAGGTGCAAGAAATTCGGATGACAGAATCGGATAGTGGATATACTCCGAGTACGCTTTCTATCAAACCAAATATGCATACACGGTGGATTATAAACGCTACTAATCCCTATACTTGTGCGAGCCAACTTATGGTTCCATCGCTCGGTATAACCAAACAATTAGAACCCGGAGAAAATATCATAGAATTTATATCGCCTGCCTCGGGAACTATTGGATTCTCTTGCAGTATGGGAATGTATTCTGGAAAAATAATCATTACTTCTGATACGAAGATAGAACTCAGCAAAGATACGAGTTTTGTTGCAATGCCTCAATGAGGTGCACTTACTCAAAATACAGCCGGATCTACCTGTAGTGTTGGTTCTAATGGAACTCCCGCAACGTGTGATGGAGGTGATATCGAAACTCCGACTACTTCGGTAAGTGCGAGCTCAAACTCTCCTACGGGAGTAGAAACTCTCAATCTAACCTATACCAGTGCAGGACTTTCTGGAAATATTCAAGTGAAAAAAGGAGGAAATTATAAAATTGTCATAGATGTGAAAGATACTATTTCTGGATGTATGAGCACTATTTTGATTCCAGATCTGGATGAAAATATCCAATACCTTCGAGGTGGCACAAAGGTAGTATTCAATATTCAACCTACAGAAACCTGACGATTTCCTCTCATATGTGCTATGGGAGTTCCTCATGGATATGTCATAGTGGAATAAAGATTTGGAAATATCAAAAATGCTCTATACTAAAAACAGGCAGCTTATCTCTTAATTTTTCTGATTATGATGGACGGATATTATGGATACGGGGATTATTCCCGATATGGAAATATGATGGACACAGGATACACAAATGGATATGGATTCCTCGGACACTCTACTCTTTTATGACCTATTCTTATGATTATTTTCTGGATACTTATCATCGTACTGGTTGTGTACTTGGTGCGAGGAGAGATGGGATCATCTCATAAACAATTGTGACACACTGGAGAGTCTCCTATGGATCATCTCAAGAAACGCTATGCAAAAGGAGAAATCACTAAGAAAGAATTTGACGAAATCAAGAAGGATTTAGTATAGTAACTTGTCGATTTTCCCCATCTCTCAAAGGGAGACGGGGAAATATTGGCATGGTAATTATATTATTTTTTTACACAAAATATACCTATACCTCAGGTTGTGGTAAATATTTCTTTACATATATTTCTTATGACAAAAGCAATTATTAGTCTTCCAATTATTCACTGTGCCTCATGCACGAAAATGATTAGTATGACGCTGAAAGATATTCCGGGGATTACGAGTACGGTATTTGATATCGAAAAGAAATCGCTCGTTGTTGAGTTTGATAATATGACTTCTACACAAGCTATCATCGATGCTATTGTGAATGATGCTGGCTATGAAGCGATATTGGAATCAGAAGATAAATGAAATGATGAAAATGATTCTAAAAAGGAGGATGTTTCAGAAACTCCCGTTATGTCTGTAGAAAAAATAGATATTCCTAAAACAGAAAATGAGACTTCTTCTATAGCTACTTTTGAAGTTTCTGGCATGCACTGTACGAGTTGCGCGGGACTCATAGAAAAATCACTCAAGCACGTTCCAGGAGTTTCTGATGCAAATGTGAATTTTGCTTCAGAAAAAGCCAGAATCAAATATAATCCTGCAAATATTACGCCAGATATTCTTAAAAAAGCTATTTCTGATGCGGGATATGAATCATCAGAAATACTAGCGGGGAGCAAAGATCATTCGGAACACTCTAAGCGAAAGAATGAAATCCAAACGTGGAAAACTCGATTTGTTTCCGCAGCTATTTTGTCATTTCCGATGGCAGTATTTATGATTTTTGATTTCGTATCTTTGCCAAATTATGATGCATATATTATGCCATATATGGCAATTATATCGCTTGTATTAGCGACCCCTGTTATATTTTTTCTCGGGAAAGAATTCTATTCTGGTGCATGGTCCGCACTTCGTATGAAGACCGCAAATATGTATTCACTCATCGCCATTGGAACATTTACGGCTTATGCATATAGTATCTATTCTTACGTTATATATTTTCTCCAAACAGGCTCAGTTTTTGGCGTAAATGGTATGAAAATCCCTGGAATTTATTTCGAAGTTGCCGCATTTTTGATTATGTTTGTTTCATTTGGAAAATACCTTGAAGCGAAAGCAAAAGGAAAAACCTCTGAAGCTATCGAGCGACTTATGGATATGGCACCAAAAACAGCACGCGTGAAACGGAATGGAAATACTCTCGATATCGCCGTAGAGGAAGTAATTCAAGGAGATATTGTTATCATTCGACCGGGAGATAAAATCCCTGTCGATGGAATTATTATCGAAGGACATTCGAGTATCGACGAGTCGATGTTGACAGGGGAAAGTATGCCCGTCGAAAAATCTCTCGATTCAAAAGTATTCACCGGAACGATTAATAAACTCGGAAGTTTCGAGTTTCGAGTAAGCGGAGTGGGCTCTGAAACAGCGCTGGCTCATATTATCGCCCTCATTGAAGAGGCTCAAGGATCCAAGGCTCCCATTCAAGGATTTGCCGATAAAGTTTCTGCGATTTTTGTGCCGACGGTTATTATTATTGCAATCGTTACTTTTTTGGTTTGGTATTTCATTCTCGGATCTACCTTCGCCACGGCACTTTTATACTTCGCCACAGTTATTGTCATCGCTTGTCCTTGCGCTCTTGGACTCGCAACACCGACAGCGATTATGGTGGGTACGGGGAAATGAGCAGAATATGGTATTCTCATAAAATGAGGAGAACCACTCGAAACGGCTTGTAAAGTCGACGCTATTATTTTGGATAAGACGGGAACTATTACGGAGTGAAAACCAAAAGTAACTGACATCTGGGTCTCTGAAAAACTCAATCTTCCAATTCAAAATTCCGTTTCCTCAATCGACGTACTACCTCGTACGCCTCATTCTGGTACTCATTTTTCATTTGAATCTTTTCGTTTTTGAGAAACCCTGGTAAATGAAGAAGTTCAAGAAGTTTTACAAATCGCTGGTGCTTTGGAGAGAAAATCAGAACATCCACTCGCTGAGGCCATTGTTCAAAAAGCGAATGAAGTAAAAGTATCTTCTCTGGATGTAGTAGATTTTCAAGCCGTTCCTGGTCGTGGAGTTCAGGGGAAAATCGGAGGGAAAATATATATACTCGGTACGAGATTATTCCTTGAAGAAAATAATATATCACTCCAGATGCTCTCGACAATCGAGAAACTGGAATCGGACGGAAAAACAGTGATGCTCCTGGCAGATGAACAAAATCTCCTCGCACTTATTGCGGTAGCAGATACCATTAAACCGACTTCCGCAGAAGCTATCAAACGTATGAAATCTCTTGGAATCAGCGTTTATATGGTAACAGGAGATAATGCTCGTACAGCTCGTGCGATTGCTCTCAAAGTCGGAATCGATAATGTTCTCGCGGAAGTGCTCCCAGAAAATAAAGCACTCGAAGTAAAGAAGCTTCAGCAAGTAGGAAAAGTTGTTGCGATGGTGGGAGATGGAGTAAATGATTCTCCAGCACTGGTACAAGCAGATCTTGGCATCGCGATGGGAAGCGGTGCAGATACTGCCATGGAATCTGGAAGTATCGTGATCATGAAAAATGATCTCCGAGAT
>CAVVTN010000023.1:0-21911 GCA_963751115.1 uncultured Candidatus Altimarinota bacterium | reverse complement strand
ATCCTGCTCGTACATCACGACTATCCTTTTCACCTTATTTGATGCACACGGAGAAACTATTTCTTTCGATAACCTCAAGTTCGGAGTCGAGGAACTCGCCCGAGTTATCACGCTCGTGAACAAAGATGAGATTTCCAGCACCAATGCGAAAATAGTCGTAGAGGAACTCTTCCTAAACGGAGGAACTACCGACGCCATCGTAGATGCGAAGAAACTTCGCCAAGTATCCGACACCAGAGTACTCAAGACCATCGCCGAGAAAGTCCTCGCGGACAATCCTGGACAGGTAGCAGAGTACAAATCCGGAAAAGAAAATCTCTTCGGATTCTTCGTCGGACAGTGTATGAAGGCTAGTGCTGGACAAGGAAACCCGAAGATGTTTACGGAGATTTTGAAGGGGATGTTGTAGGAAAATATTTTTTATTACCTTAATTTACTATATATGTCTTGGAAATTACTTAAGATCACTATCTTTCTTTACATAATTTTTCTTTTTATTCCAGGCATTATTTCTGAGGTAATAGCATATAAATATACTCCTTTCATAATAATTATTATCTGAGGATCGTTGCTTTATGGAGCATATAAATTATTAGTAACAACCAAATGGGAAAAGGGTGATTTCTTATGGGGAGGTCTTTGTAATAAATGAGAGTATATTAAAAATACTGTTGGTTATGCATTAGGTTGATCATTGCTTTATATAATACCTCCAATATCTGGGTTCCTATCAATATTTAGAGTATATCTAGCAATGTTCTGATTAACAGATTTATATAATACTTTACTAAGGTTTGATGACCAATATCGTGGCATAATAGTATTGTTTGGATATATGTTATTGTTATTATTTATGTATACCTGTTTTATAGATTCTTTCAGACGTATAAATACACTCTGAATATCTCGAAAGTTTCTTATTCTGTTGCTTATTCCGGGTATTAATATCATATTTATTTGATTTCTTATATTTTCTAAAGTAAAAGAGAAAGCGATTCTTTAAGATTTTTCATAATTGGAAGATTCCAGATATTTTCGAGAAAATATTCCGTTATATTTTGACACAAAGTGGCTCGAAAATTCTGGAATGACAGCGTATAATTCGTCATTTCGAGTGAAACGAAGCCATAGCTCCCCCAAAGAGGGGTCAATCTTCCTTGGTTTAAAAAAGACGTCAGGTTGAAAGCTATGGAAGATTTCTCACATTCGTTCGAAATGACAATAATCTTGGATTCCTCGGCTATGGTCGGAATGACAACCACCTCACTATTTTCAAATCCTTTAAACTTTATTCTTTCTGCTTTCCATTCCGCTATGTCCTTTCGCTTCTCCTCCATCAACCTCGGTTGTTCCAAAAACCTCGTCGATCTCGAATTCGCTATCGGGGAGATTTTGAAGTACTCAGATAGAACTCCTATCGAGTATATCGAGGATCCAGAAGATCCAGAAACCGATTTCGTCATCGTGAATACCTGTGGATTCCTGTCGTCTGCTCGGGAAGAGTCCGAGGACACGCTCCGGCACTACGACCGACTCGGAAAGAAACTGATCCTTATGGGGTGCTATGTTTCGGTGAAGGACGATAATTTCCTCTCAAGTCTCAAGAATCTCCACTCAGTCGTTCCATTTATCAGTTATACAACCATCGAGGGGCTTCTGTTTGGAAAAAATGTCGGTATCGATATGAGTGCTATCGTGCGAGCGAAAGTTGCCATGAAACAGTCAAAAGAGAAAAAGCTCACGGAATATCTCGACTCGATTGAAGGAAAAAATCTAAAAAACAGCGAGACTCAAAAGCTTCTAAAAAATGATGAAATTCGTGCGAAGTCTGCGGACCGGAATGAGCCGTACGATGAAGTGTACGGTGAATGAGGAACCGTAAAGACTGAACGCGAAGTTCGCATTTTAGAGAAGCCTTTAAAAGCGTTTGTTTGGAAAGGAGACGAGGTAAGGGCTACATACACGCGCCTTTTGGTTATGAATACCTCAAAATCGCAGAAGGCTGTGACAATAGTTGTACATTCTGCATCATCCCACAGATTCGCGGAAAACAAACGAGTCGAAAAATAGAAGATGTTATCAAGGAAGTTCATACCATGCTCGCAAATGGAATTCGGGAAATTCAGATTATCGCGCAGGATACGACTCGATATGGAACGGACCTCTATCAGGAACCGAGACTTTTTGAACTCTTGGAACAAATTGAAAACATTGCTGTTGCCCCCTTGAGAAAGGGGGTGGCTGAAAGCCGGGGGATTGGTCCAGAAAACGAGGAAGAATTCCCAATCCCCCCTACCCCCCTTTCTCAAGGGGGTACACCAGATTTCACCTACCGACTCTATTATATGTACCCAGATATACTAACCCTAGAACATATCCAAAAACTAAAAACTTTCAAGAAACTCCTTCCTTATTTTGATATACCATTTCAACATTCGAGCGAGCATATATTGAAACGAATGGGACGACACTATGACGAAGCTCATGTGGAGGCATTTCTCACCTCTATTCGGGAGAATTTCCCTGATGCCTTTATTCGAACCAGTTTCATCGTGGGATTTCCGGGTGAAACCGATACGGATTTCAATCACTTGATAGAATTTGTGAAACGGCACAATTTCGAATCGGTTGGAGTATTCCAATACCACGATGAAGAACTTGCAGCCAGCTCTAAACTCGACCAAAAAGTCGCCGATGCCATCGTACACCAACGTATGAAAAAACTCGGAAAAGTTCTTGACGAAGTCTATGCAAAACATGCCAAAAATGCCCGAGGAAAAACATTCTCAGGTTATATAATGGATGTCAAAAAAAATACCTGCATCATACGACGAGAAATCCAAGCTCCAGAAGTGGACGAGTATGATGAAGTAAAATTAGGAGCGATTGAGGGAAATTCAAAAAATTTCGGTATCGGACAATTTGTGAAATATAAACTGTAAATAATCGCTCCATAGAAAAATAAAGAACCAGTTGAATTTCAACTGGTTCTTTATTTTATTTTACTTTAAATCTATGGACCTGATCCCAATCACACGGTGGTGGATTTTGTATAAATTCATCGCAACGTTCTATGAACTTTCGCGATGGTGTATCCTCTATTCTCTCAAAGAGCTCTCGTGCCTCGATAAATCGTTGTGCACGATAGAGGACAAGCGCTTTTTCATAAAGTTCCAAGTCACGAAGTTTTTTAAGTTTCTTGATAAAATTCTGAGATGGAATATCCCAAATCTTCTTGAACTTTTCCATAGATTCATTGTATTTTTTGTCTTTAAATCCTTGAAGTGCTTCTCTGTACAGTTGAACTTTTTCTGTTTCTGAAAGGTTATTGAAACCAATCAATTCATAAATTTTTAATGGTTTTTTCTTCCCTTTTACGGTTATAAAATCCAGCTCGCGGATGATAAATTGATCTTTTTCAATCTGGGAATACGTTTCTTCGCTGATGATAATATTGGTTCCATATTGTTTATTGATCGATTCGAGACGAGAAGCAAGATTTACCGTATCTCCGAGAGCAGTATAATCGTGTCGTTTGGAGCATCCAAAATTCCCGATAATCGCTTTCCCAGTATGAATCCCGATGCGCATATCGATAAATGTTTCACATCCAAGTGCCTTCACTTCGGCACGAACTCGTTCCAGTGCTTCCCGTTGAAGAAGTGCTGCCACACAAGCAGTATTTGCATGTCATGGAAGATTCATAGGAGCATTCCAAAATGCCATAATCGCATCTCCGATAAATTTATCGATAGTTCCTTTTTCCCGCAAGATAATCGAAGACATTTCCTCGAGATAGATATTGAGAACTCGACCCAGTTCTTCGGGAGTCAGAGCTTCTGATAGATCGGTAAATCCTGCAAGATCCGAGAAAAACACCGTTACTTCTCTTTCTGTTCACCCGAGTTTTATACTATCAATACCCGTCTTAATAAGCTCGTGTGCCACATCTTCCGAGACATATCGAGAAAATATTTCTCGTATCTGGTCCTTGGATTTTCGCTCATGAACAAATTTCTTGAAATATACCACGAGACTTATAACTCCATAAGAAACAATCAATGGAAATATTTCCAACATCGTTCCAAAGCGCCAAAAAGTTCCGAGCGACAAAAGAATATAAGCCACGACAACACCAAATGAGTACAACACTCCATGAATAAAATTACTCGTTTCGACCAGAATACAAAGACAGATAAAAATAAGGATTGCATTTACCACAAGAAATTGCCAAATATTTTCATAATCTATAAATCTTTTCGCGGTCAAGGTATTATAGAGATTCACATGAATCATCACTCCTGACATCAGATTTTTCGTATCGTATGGTGTCAGGAATTGGTCATGAATCCTAGGTGCAGTCACTCCTACGAACACTACTTTTCCAGCAAACATCCCAGACCGACTCGGATTATCGATAACATCCACGAAGCTCGTCGTTGGATAGGCATCGGTAAAAAAATTTATATTCACATATCATTCATCGATGGGGATTTGTGTACCACTATTAAAAATAAGAGCTTCTTCGGTAACTGTTGGGGTACTCAAATTGTGAGCTAATTGATATGCTTCGATACCAAGTGCCAAAAGGGGTTTTGTACCTCTATTATACATCTGTACGCGATTACGATAATCTGCGAGATTCAAGTGAAAAACATTGAGCGAAGTATAGGAAAGAGTATTCGTCACTCCTATACTCCCCGTATAAGTCGCCATGTCTTCAAGAAGATTGGTAGAGAGTGCGTGAGTATCTTTATTGTATTCAGTTCCTATAATCACATTGGGATTTTTTGCGAGAATATCCATAAATTCACTCACACAAACTTCATCTTTTATTGGTTGATAGAGGATTGTATCCATGACAACCACTTTGGGATTTCCTATCAAAATATTATTCAAAAGTGTCGTGTAGTCACAGCGATTAATCTCTTGATAGCTTTTGTATTTACCAGAGTTCAGAGTCTCACTATCCAATGCAACAATCAAAATACCCTTATCGATCATACTTTTATTAAACCCAAAATAGGACGATACTATCGCATAATTTACATAAAGAGCGAGAAAAAGAAGCAGGGCGAGAACCAGAGAAAAAAGTACTCCATAAAAGAAAATAGTAGATTTTTCTATATTTTTATATCGGGAAATCAATCTATGAAACATAAGGAAATTGCTCAAATGAGTAAAATAGCTATACGTAAACTATCTGAGTGTAGATTTTCTTCAAAGAAATGCAAGAGAAAACAAAAAAACTTTTATTTCTCTCGAAAAATTGGAATTTTTCCTATTTCCGAATACACTAAAAATATACTGAAATACAAACTCTCATTTGTCATTGCGAGAATATCCAACTACAAAGTTTTTTAGAAATCACGAATACTATTCGAATATTTGTTGGAATCTTTCTTACATGAAGAAGGCTTTAGTAAAGTTTAAATTCTTAAGTTTTTCATACATAGTAGATTCCAGATATTTTTCGAAAAAATCTCATCACTTCGGGAAATACTTATTCGAAAAATTCCGGAATGCTCGCGAAGATAGTCCTTTGGGGACAAGATATATTTCTATCCATTTCTAGACTACCATGTTCATTAGAAACCGTTCCGCATTTACTCTCATAGAAGTACTCATTGCTTCAGTTATACTTTCGAGCGTATTTTTTGCGATTCTCACACTTATTACGAATAATACACATCAAGCAATCAATCTTCAACATTCTCAAACGATGGATAATCTCTTTCTCTCTTCTAAGACGTGTATATCGTCTCTTTGATATACTACTTTACAATGAATCACCGGAACGCAATCGATCAATTTTGGAGATGATAATATGGGATGTTTTACTGGAACGTACAATACAAGTCTGTCATTTACTGGTATCTCACTCGAGCAAACGAGTGGAACAGAAACAGGCACAACTACTTTTTGGAGTTATTTTAGTGTCGTAGATAACACGGGAAGTTTAAAAATCTCCAATAGTATTGGCGATGGAATAGAAGAAAAGAAATATGATTTCGTAGTGGGGAGATAATTACTCAAACAAAAAAGTACTCGAAATATTTGTTCCACGGCTCACTCGAATACGTGGAAGAGCAAAAGGATTTTTATCAAGTTCTGTTTTTGTAATAATTCCTTCCTTCGTCGTAAATCCGAAACTATATCCTGCTTTTTTTGCTTCTCTAAGTGCAGAAATATCATATTTTCCAGATGGATATACGAGAGTATTGATTGAAATATGAAACAATTTTTCTAGCATATCTTTACTGCCGAGTATTTCTTTTTGCAATACTGTACCTGATTTATTGATAAGTTCAATATGTGAAAAGCTATGTGAAGCAAGAGTAATGAGACTAGAATTCAACATTTCTTGAATTTCTCATTCATTCAAAAAATTATTAATTTCTATAGGAACCATAGCAACTTTATCTGCGATAATCCCGAGATTAAACTTCATATTATATTTTTTCGCAAGTGGGAAGAGGAAATTATAGCCATCATCCCAACCATCATCGACCGTAAGAAGGACTATATTTTTATTTGGAAAACAATCTGTCTTTTTGAAATTCTCCAAATCTCCGAGACTTATAATAGAAACTTTTTTATCAGTACGAGCTTTTGAAAGTGTTTGTAAAATATTCTCCAGTTTTTCTGGCGGGATACTATTTCCATATTCAATCTTATTATCCTTACTCACGTACTTATCGGGAATAATATAATGAAACATATAGGCATATATTTTCACATCATCGGGATTTGTAATGCATTGTGCCGTAGATATATCTCAAGATCCGCTTGATTCGGGCAATTGTGCATGCGCTTTTTCTATGGTTTTCGGCTTCAATATAGCACTACTATGTAAAAAATAAGATGAAAATATACCAACGAGGAGAAATATCCCCAAAGTAAAAATAAAAATTTTCTTTCATGACATAGAGTGTAGGATTTATTATTCGGAAATAATATAAAACTCAGCAGGATTTAAAGTATATTTCGCATCGCTGCGATATTGAAAGCATAGTCCATCTTGAGAGAACCAAGAATCCCAAGATACCCAGTCTCCCCTTCTATATCTATCTTTTTCACAACCATCGTACAGCTTTCAAGATCTGGGAAAATATTTTCCTCCCCTATAAAAACAGCGACTTTTTCCTGAATCTCCAACCCTTCCAGAAGATCGATAAAATGATGTTTATTCTCTAAAACTTTGATAATATTATACACATCACTCCCCATCGTGAGAGTATTTTTCTCAAGAAAATTTGAGATACCGAGATAATAATTTGCCCCAAGCGATGGAATACAAGCAAAGGTAATCTCGTTTGTTATCTTCATAAGTCGCGAAACGAGAAGATAGAGAGTATCATCGATTCGAGAATCTACCACTCGTTCTATCACTGCTTGTTCTGCCTCTAGAAAAACACCCGGCATCTGCTCCATAAGATAATCGACAAATACCCGAAGTCCTCGAGTCGTTGGGAGTCGTCCCGCAGAATTATAGGGTTGAAAAATAAGTCCCATTTTCTCGAGAGCTGCCATATCGTTACGAATGGTGGCACTGGAAACTTGTAGATCATACTTTTTCAGAAGAGATTTGGAACCAGTAATCTCCCCGGTTTGAATATATTCTTCGATAATAAGCTTCAGAATCTGAACTTTTCGAGTATCGATTTTTTTCATAAATGGTGGCTGAATATAAAAGATACAGAGAGTATATTGAAAAGATGGAAACTCGCAAAAAAAATAATATATATTAAATATTCTATAATTAAAGCGACTACTTATTACGGAAAATAGAGTAAACTATATGTACGAGCAAACATTTATACATTTTTATTAAAAAATAATCCTCTCTCATAGAGAGAAGATTATTATTGATTATCCTTTCGCATCGACCCAATCTTTCCCGATATGGATATCTACCAGGAGTTTCACAGCTCCTGGGAAAATACCTTCCATAATAGCACGGACTTGTTTTTCCATAAGTTCTTTTTCACTTTCGTGTACTTCGAGCACAAGTTCGTCGTGAACCTGTAGTAACATCCGAGATTTATACGATCCAGTTTTGAGAAAATGAGATATCTCTATCATAGCGAGCTTGATAACATCAGCGCTCGTTCCTTGAATCGGCATATTGATTGCCTCTCGCTCTGCACCCGCACGAATCATCTTGTTGCTATCTTTGACTCCTGGAACATATCGTCTGCGTCCATAAAAAGTTTCGACATATCCATTTTGCTTTGCACCGTCCAATATGGACTGATAATAAGCACGAACTCCTGGATACATCGCATAAAATGCATCGATATATTTCGTCGCTTCAGCAGGTGAAGTATTGATAACTTTTGAGAGACCAAAACCGGTGATTCCATAAATCACTCCGAAATTGACGGATTTCGCAATACGTCGAAGTTCTGAACTGATAACCGTATTTTCTCCAAAAAGAAATCGTGCCGTACGAGCATGGATATCTTCTCACTTGGCAAATGTTTCTATGAGAGAAATATCTCCCGAGAGACTGGCGAGAATACGGAGTTCTACTTGCGAATAGTCTGCAACCAAAAAAGAGAACTCTTTTGAACTCGGACAAAAACAAGACTTAATCTGATTTGCATACCCTTCTCCCGATGGGATATTTTGCAGATTTGGTGCTTCGGAAGAGATTCGTCCGGTGGAAGTTCCGAGTTGATTATAGGTTGTATGGATACGTTTTGTTCATGGATTTATGACTTTCAAAAGTCCTTCCACATAAGTCGACCGAAGTTTTTCCAGTGTCCGATATTGGAGGATGATATTTGCTATCTCGTACTTTTGCCCGATGAAAGAAAGTGCTTCATTATCCACACTATATCCTGTTTTTATTTTCTTGGAAACAGGGATTCCGAGCTTTTCGAAGAGAATCACTTGCACTTGTTTCGCAGAGTTGATATTGAACCGTTCTCCCACGAGATCATAGATCTCCAGCTCTTTATTTTTCGATTCTCGAACGATTTCTTCTCCGATGGTTCTTAGCTTTTGTTCGTCAATATATATACCAGTTCGTTCCATCTCAGAGAGAACCGAAAGAAGTTCTGACTCCATATCTATAACAGCTTGAAGTTTTGGAGAATGAGTCTGTTTCACAAGTGATTCTTGGTAAGAAAAATACGCTCGTTCGATTGTATACTCTTGTGTATTTTCTGACACCTGGTAATGGTGTTCAAAATCCATAAACGCAGGAAAATCCAGATTACGATCAATAACTGATGTTAAATACTTATAATGACGGATATCAAGAAGAGACATAAGAATGATGAGAATAATTCAAATATTCCACTATTCTATCGATAGAGGAGTATTTTCCAAACTGATTTCTATAATTATCGATTTTAGTAACACTAAAATCCCATCTGCTCTACTCAAATTCTTTGGTAGATCAGATAATGCAAATCTTCGTCCTATTTTGTCGGCTTTATCTCTCATATTTGATTCGTCTCCATCTTTTTCATCATTTCTTTCTCTTTTTCGCACTGGTCTTTAAGACCATATTTGTCGACAATCGCACAATCTTTCATCTCTGGTTTTCTCTGTATTGGAGTGGTTCCAGAAGCGGTTAGTGAAATCTGGCGAGGAATGCGATCCAACACAAAATCCAGACGACAACGGTCTTGTTCGATCTTCTCGGAAGAGAATCCGTCACAAAGAGCTATATCTCCACCAGAAGCGAGTTGTTTCATAATTTCGGTTTGTTTTTGTTGCTTTGGTATCTCTGATTTTTGTTGTACGCAGAGTTTCTGTTGCTCTCGTACCAAGAGTTTTCGACAGTTAAATACGAGTCGTTCGGTATCTGAAAGATTCATATAGCTCGTAAATACATCGTTTGCTTGGTTATCTTTACAGTTTTGTTGCTCGGTGGAGTTTTCTCTCAAAGTAGAACAGTCAGATTTTACTGCTGTACTTCCTGATTGAGTGGTTGATAGAGTAAAATCGGAAATACTCAGTGGTCGTTCGAATGTGTATCCTGTAAATTTTAAACCAATAGTAATAAGAATTATGATTCAGAGAGTTGAGAGAACTCCGAGAAAGAAAGGTTTTTGTGACATAAATAGTGGAGGTTATAAAATAGAATTTTCAAATCCATCCCGAGCCTCCCCTTGTCAGGGGAGGTGTAAAAATTATCTTCCCATGACAAAGTGAATTAAGGGGGTTTTGATAGGTACTAGAAAGAGTCATATTTATTTAGAAACATATTTTTCCCACCCGACCAATTGTCGGGATATCATCTCGATCCGCTCGTTTATCCGAACAAATGAGGCGAGTGGAATCTGGTGAAGATCGTGGGTGACACGGAGAAATATTCGAAGTGTCTCACAGTGTTCACGGGCGATTTTTATATGTGGAAGTCTCGATTCAAATGACCCGTTGGCTCGATAAATCTCGCGAAGTATCGCCATGGTCTCTGACTTCATCTCTTGACCGATCGTGTACTTATACTCGCGAGTCATACCGCGAGTAAACTCGAAAATCGAGACCAAGAGATCGTATGTTTCTTTGTAAACCGCAAGTTCGGAGGCAAGTCACATAAAGTGAGGAAAGAGTCAAAGAGAGAAAGGTGAATTGCGAAGCAAGAGAGACTACTCTGGAGTATAAAGAGTCAAGCTATTTTTTACGAGTTCTTAACACATCGGACATACATAGGATAGTAGTTGCTGATGTAGCCATCGTTGCCGTAGCAGGCCGCACTGGAAGTCCCAAACACAATAGTACCACCCGTCGCTGGGAGAATAGGCGTAGTAGTAGTAGCCGGCGATGGTGAAGTCCGCGTTCGGGGTACTGGACCAAACAAAACGACTTGCGGTAAAAGTCATACCAAGCACCCGGGCATATTCCATCTCACTCGAAGTAGGAATCCGCCAAGTACCTGTGGGAGTGAGAGTATTACAATAAGAGGCAGCCGCAGAATAAGTAGTTGGTCAAGTATCGGTTGTCTGCCAAGCGATTCCTCCGTAAGTAACCGTGTTGGGTGGAGCAGCGGGAGTGGTAGTCGGAGCATCGGAAGTACAAGAGAGAGTCGATCCATTGGATGTACACCACTTGCCAGCAGTGAGGGTTCCGATTTGTGATGTCGTAGTAGCATTGGCGACATTAAAGTTTGAAGGATTCCATACATAGTAATTAGAACCGTCATTACTTCACCATAACCAAGTTGGTTGTCAGCTTTGTCATGCCCAATTAAAGGGTTTTGCTGTTATTCATGACCAAGGAGCAGTATCCGCATTCGTAGCAATCTTCACTTTTCCTGTCGTATCCGTTGCATAATTCCCTGATTGGAGTATACGATTAAAAATCGTAGCGAATTTTCCACCAGCCGTTTCTCATTGCGGTGGAGCTGATGGGTAGGTGAGGGCATAAGCGACAAATACCCCGATCACGAGAAAAAAAGATATAAAATGAAATGTGAATGTTTTGAGAAATTGTTTCATAAAAGGGAAAACTAAACCACTACCCACTGAAAGTGGGTAGGTTGAGTATGGACTGGAAGTCCCCTATTACTCAAGTATAATTGTGTTTGTATCTGTATTTGATGGAGTACGATGATGTTCGAGATATTTTTGTACCATTTCATCGGTAATATTTCCCGTACTCCAAGCTCCATATCCTATTGCCCAAAAATGCTTTCACCAGTAACGTTTTGAGAGATCTGGAAATTCTTCTTGTAGTTTACGAGAAGTTGGTCATTTAAGTTTCTGAGCAAGATCTGAGACTGAAAGAGTTGGTGGATATTCTACATGCATGTGAACATGATCCTTACTTACAACTCAAGAGAGAATTCGCACATCTTCTGAATCGCATATTTGTATGATAAGTTCTCTACAACGAGATTGAATCTCTCACTTTAATACACTGAAACGATACTTCGTTACCCATACAATATGCACAGTTAGTTTTGTCACAGTATGAGAACCATGTCTGTCGAGATCATGAAAAGCAAGATCCATAGAAAGTGACGTTACGATATATTCATCACACTGTATCTATAACTCTAAATCCGTCAAGGCCAGTGCTAAAGCTTCCGAACTAAAGT
The DNA here is from genome assembly GCA_963751115.1 of uncultured Candidatus Altimarinota bacterium. Taxonomy (GTDB): domain Bacteria; phylum Patescibacteriota; class Gracilibacteria; order BD1-5; family UBA2023; genus UBA1545. Next base: position 9,853 of record CAVVTN010000023.1, on the reverse strand, counting down.
TCGGGGTTTAGGACCAAAATCTGGGACCAATAAAAAGATAAAAAAATAGATTATTAAACCCCTCCCGACCTCCCCTTCTCAGGGGAGGAGTAAATATTATCTCCACCTGACAAGGCTCGCGAAGACAGTCCTCTAGAGGAGGGATTAAAAGGGTTTCTTATAGTAGGTGGACTACATCACGATTTCACGATACGAACCTTTCGATAGAGTCGATCTGTTTTGAAAAACTGTTTCATACCCCGAGAGAGCCACTTTTCCAGCATCGTTTTTCTGAGACGAAAAGTATCAAAATTCCCCATATACCCAAGGTAAGAATTGATACGAGAACGTGATTTTTTGAGATATTCCTGATTCAAATCTCATGGAGCCCTCACTTTTCTATTCTCTCCTCACACAACCCTCACCCCCAACCCCTCTCCCAAAGGAGAGAGGGGAGTAAGAGATAAACATTGTGTCGCTATTTCCTCCAGAATTTCATGAAAATTTCCTTTGATACGGTTACGAATATACGTCCGATAGGGTTTTATATACCCGCCAATGAAGTCGATACCATCCGATACCCGTCGAAATTCGATTTTCTGAGGGTGAAGAGAAAGTTTAAGTATATCGGATAGGAATCCGGAGATCTCCGGAATGAGCGATTCGAGGTGTTCTCGTGATGGACTCATAAATATCATATCATCCACATATCGTCCATAATAATGAACCTTGAGTTCCTCTTTTACGAACTGATCAAATATATGCATATACAAATTGGCAAATACTTGACTTGAGAGGTTTCCAATCGGAAGTCCCACGCCTGACGATGCATGAAAGAGACTTTTTTCGTGAGGGATATTTTCCCAATTGGATCTCGTACCCTTGATGACGCAGTTTTTGGTCGGATCATTTCTGACGATTTGTTCACAAAGGGAAAAGAGAAGCGGTATCTCGTCTCTTTTGAGGTATCGAGCATCAATCATATCATGAAGAGTACGAAGGAGAATATTATGATTGATATGCATGAAAAATCCTGAGATATCCAATTTGAGTATCCATGCTTCTTGTGTATAGTTTTCTGATACACTTCTCATAAATCACTCAACTCTATCGATTCCGAAAAAAGTTCCACGTCCCACTCGACAGGCATAACTATCATGAATAAGAGAAGGTTCTATAATAGGAAGTAAGCGATTAACAACCAGATGATGGACAATCCTATCACGAAAATCAGCGGCAAATATCTCACGCTTCACAGGTTTATCGACCACAAAGGCAATACTCCGATTGATTTCATACTTTCAGGAAATAATATCTTCATAGAGTCAAATAATATTCGACTCATAGTTAAGTTCAAATTTGAGTGCATTTGTCGTATTTCGCTTATTCTGGCGACATTGGAAATAAGCAATAAAAATATCTTCGCAGGTTATCATAGAGAATGAATAGATAGGGTTCTTAACACATCGGACATACATAGGATTGTTGTTGTTGATGTTGCCATTGTTGTCGTTGCAGTTCGCACTGTTCGTCCCATTACAATTGTTCCACCCGTTGCTGGGAGAATAGGCGTTGTAGTTGTTGTTGGCGATGGTGTTGTTCGCGTTCGGGGTACTGGACCAAACATAGAGAAGTCGTATATTCGTGTTATATTTCCACTTTATACCACTTATTTATCCCTCTCTTTTATAAGGAGAGGTTAGGTGAGGTTTTAAAATGGAGATATCACCTTGTTACTATTCCGAGAGATTCTCGAAACCGACTGCCAACTCGATCTGGCTCACTTATAGATTTTTCTATAGAGAAAAGATTTATAATTCTGGCCAGTATCATATTCTCTTTAATTTCCCACGAAGAGAATCTTTTTTCATAATCCTATCACGAAAAAAGACCCCTAAAATAGGAGTCCAATCGAAGAGAATACAAAGAAATCACTAGCTGGTTGCTGGTTGCTGGTTGCTGGTTGCTGGTTGCTGGTTGCTGGTTGCTATGGGCATAATAGAGAGGTTAGACGGTTGTCAATACGAATTGGGGTAATTATATAAAAAAATGAGAGAATACAAAAAGATTTTCCAAACTGATTTTACAACCCCCATTCTTTTTTATTCACTAAGCTCAGAACAAATAACACAAAAAGTATGAGTCCCAATACGAAGAATGTTCCATTAAAACCAACTATCGCTATGAGGAAACCTCCAAGTATGAGTCCTATAACATTTGCCAGATTCAATACCATTTTGAGTGGTGCTGCAGAAGCATTGGAATCAATCTCTGTCAGCTTTCGTTTGTCTGCATATACTTGATTGTAAGCGTCTGAAAATTCTCCTTGTGCCAGTGGCATAGCTGCTGCATACCCGATACTATTCCCTATACCTAAGAGGAGAATAGCGATAAAACTCGTACTGAATCCAAAAAAGAACATCGATATTCCTGAAAGTAATACTCCGGCAAATATCACGGAGAAAGTTCCTATTTTTTTAGAAGTCGCAATAAGTGGAATCTGTGCACCAAAAGCTGGAATGGCAAGAATAGCAATAAATACATATCCGGTAAAAAGTCGTGTCCGAAGAAGAATATTATCATTACTTGCAATAATTTTATCGAGAAAATTAATCAGAAAGGTAACCACGAATGTGTCCCAAAAACCAAAAAATACCACTATAACTGACATGATGATAAGTTTTTTACTGAGTGGAGCAAGAGCCATAACTTCATAAAAAGATTTGAGATCCTCTTTCGTTGTTACTATCACTTCTTTCCAATTAATATCTATACGGGCCTGCATAGGTTTCAGAAAAATAATCTTCATCCCTTTTGCCACTTCTGCAAAATCTGCTTTTTGTACTTGTGAAATAGTATATTGTTTCACGGATTCTATCGTTTCCTGCGGAGAAATGATTTTTAATTTTTTGATCGTGTCTATATTGAAATTGATAGCCATTTTCGCATTATCAAAATAGACGACGATAAATGCAATGAAAAGTGCGATAAAAAATACGAGAATAGATACCGCTGTAAAAACACTAAAAGAAAGTATGACTCCCGATAAAATCAATCCTATCAAGGCTCCTACTCATGAAAATATATTATTTCTCGAAAGAAGATCGGCATATTCGGAAGGATCTGCATTATTCATAATATAGGAAAGAGATGTCACATCACTCATCTCTTTGATAATCCCATACAAACAAACCGACACGAATAGGAGTATGATATTGAGACTCGAACTAAAAAAGTGAACGATAAGAGAGCTTCCATTAGTGGTGGGTGAACTCGATCCAAATATAAAATACAGGAAGATAAGTGAAACCACCAGCATCAAAACCGCTGAGATAATAAAAAGCTTCTTTGGTAAAATGTATTTCTGAAGAACTCCTACGGGTATATCCACGAGAAATGCGATGAAATTCCCGATTCAGAGAAATATCCCCACCAGCAAGGCGGATTCTAGTTGTAATCCAAAGAAAAAAACAAGCGTGAAATGGAAACACATCCAAACAAAAGAGGATATAAATCCATACATGAAGAAGTTTTTTCGTCGTGTTTCATCGAAACTACTTTCTGTCGAAACGAAACTGACTTGAGATTTTGGTATGCTATTTTCCATAAAAATTTGGTATACAAATATTTAATATGGGATAAATATAGCATATAACCGCTTATTTTCCAAATTTCTGATTATAAAAATTGGTACATACAAATACCAGCAGCGGTCGCAACATTGAGCGATTGTTTCTGTCCGAGCATCGGGATTTCTACACAATAATCTGCTATTTCTCTGTATTCTTTTTGAACTCCTTCTATCTCATTTCCAAGAATCAGGCAGATATTTTCATGTTTCATTTGGGCAATGTTTCGAAAATCAATACTTTCTGAAGTCTGTTCGAGAACAAATATTTTAAATCCTTGCGATTGAAGACCCTGGAGATATTCCAGAGGATTTTTATAATATTCCCACACGACGAAATTCTCTGCCCCAATCGCTGTTTTACTTATCTCCTTACGTGGCGGAGTCGGAGTAAATCCTGTCAGGATAATCTTCTCAAATCCCGCCCCATCACAGGTACGAAATAATGCCCCAACATTGAGGATAGAACGGATATTATCGAGGAGAAGAATTTTCATATTTATATAGAAAATGACAGATATATAAGATTTTATTTGTCATTCCCGTGAAGATGGGAATCTACCAAGTATCCCCGTAGGAGAAAGTGGAAAAAATCCCTTTTGGTAACATTTCAGAATACAAGGAAGATTCCCTCCTTCGAGGGAATGACATTTTAATTTTCGGCGGGATTCTTTATATCTGATCTTTAATACTTTCCAAAAGTTTACGGATATTTTCTGGAATTTCTTTCGGCATTTTCCCTTCGACTATCACATACATATCCCCTGTTTCTCATCCATTTTGTCGCCCCTTTCATTTAATTCGGAACTTCATACCCGACTTCGTCCCAGCTGGAATCGTCAAAGTCAGATGTTTACTATATACCGTTTCTACATCCAATTTCATCCCGAGAATGAGGTCAAAAATAGGAACTTCCACAGTTTTTGTAACATCCAGAACTGGTTTTTCTGGTTCTGATTTTGGTGTATGAGAATATTCATCGCGTGCAGAAGCTCTTCTTTTCTGTCATCATCCTACGCCACCACCGAAAAGATCTCCGAGGTCAAAATCGAAGTTCTGAGAATGTGACCTTCCTCCTCCACCAAACTGCGAAAAGATATCTTCAAATCCACCAAACCCCTGTTGTCCACCACTACTAGAAGAACTACCGAATCAAGCCCCAGCAGAACCAAAAGTATCATATTCTTTTCTTTTCTTTACATCTCCGAGCACTTCATAAGCAGCACTGAGTTCCTTAAACTTTTCCTCAGCTTTTTTATCACCCTGATTTTTGTCAGGATGGTACTGCATCGCGAGCTTGCGATATGCTTTTTTTACTTCATCCTGAGTTGCGGATTTTGCAACTCCGAGAATGGAGTATGGATCTTTATTTGCCATAGGAAATAGTTTTAATTTATAAAGGACTTTTAATCTGTATGAGATTACTCTTCATAACTTTCGTATAAATCTGAGTCGTGCGAATATTTGCATGTCCGAGAAGCTCCTGAATATATCGGATATCCGTGCCATTTTCCAAAAGGTGTGTCGCAAAGCTATGTCGGAGACTGTGAAATGTTGCTTCTTTTTTGATACCAGATTTCTTGAGTGCATTAGCAAAGATTATCTGAGCAGTGCGAGTTGTCAGTCCTCATCCACGCTCACTCTCGAAGAAATAATCATCACCATTTTTAAAAGAAATAATCTGTCCTATATCGGATAAGAGTTTATGAGAAAAGAGTGTCAGACGGTCTTTCTGTCCTTTGGCTCATTGTATATGGATCGTAAGGTTTTCCAAATCAAAATTCCTCACTCGCAAATTTATTGTCTCACTCACACGGAGTCAAGAACCATAGGAAAGTGCAAGGAGAAGTCGATGTTTTTTATTGTCTATTACCGCAAGAATATTTTCTATCTCATGTCTCGATAGTACTATCGGGAGCTTATTCGGTGTTTTTGAGAGTTTTATATCCCAATCCAAGGAGATATGAAGGATTTCTTTACAAAAAAACTTAATTGATTCCTTATAGAGATTCACGGTTTTTGGAGCCTTTCCCTGCTTCTGGAGAAAGAGAATATAATCTATGATTTTCTCACGATTAATAAGGGAAATATCTCATCCGATATATTCAAGGAAATAACGAACACAAGTTGTATATGCCTTAAGAGTTTTCGGACTATAATTCCTTTGTTTTAACTCTCGTTCGAGTGCTAGTAAATATTCTTGTGTTTTCATCATATTTTCATATACTTGAAATAATACTCAACTGTTCGCATAGTATACTTATTTTCGTATGAAATCAAGTTTATTTTACGGATAAAGAGGAGTTAGACAAAATCGCTTCGCTCCTCGCTGACCACTCGCTTCTTCCTTCGGTCGAAACTCGGGTCTGCTCGGTTTGTCTAATGGTGGCAGCTACTCGCTGGATTTAGTCTCAGTCGCTCCGCGACTATCGTCTAACTCCCGCTATCCGAAATCTCCTCCTTCAAAAAGAATTGCATTCGCAATCTTTTTTCGTAGGATACTTCGGATTAGCTGCCACCATTGTCAGAAATCAATTTTTACATTTTGATTTTTGCTCCAGAGACTTTTTCTTTTTTTAGAAATAAGGAAAGAAAGTTTGATTTTCATTTTTTAAAGAGGGGGGGTAAAAGGTATTTTTTGCTTCATACTTCCGCAAAAAATGATTATCAAATTTAAAGTGGAAAAAATAGGGGTTTTCATTATATTATAAACACAGAAAATTTAACTGATAACTTTTGAAAAATATGACAAATTTACTTATTGCACTGGCAAATATCGTTGAAAATCCAATCGTGGATTTACTTTCTTTTTACAAAGGATCAAATAGAGCAAACAGCATGGGAGATGCTCTTGAAACCTATATCAAAGATGTTTTTTGTAATTCTCTTGAACTGAGTAATAGCGAAAAGAACAAATTATATAGTCAAAATTTTTCTTATCTTGGAACTAAACCACTACCCACTGAAAGTGGGTAGGTTGAGTATGGACTGGAAGTCCCCTATTACTCAAGTATAATTGTGTTTGTATCTGTATTTGATGGAGTACGATGATGTTCGAGATATTTTTGTACCATTTCATCGGTAATATTTCCCGTACTCCAAGCTCCATATCCTATTGCCCAAAAATGCTTTCACCAGTAACGTTTTGAGAGATCTGGAAATTCTTCTTGTAGTTTACGAGAAGTTGGTCATTTAAGTTTCTGAGCAAGATCTGAGACTGAAAGAGTTGGTGGATATTCTACATGCATGTGAACATGATCCTTACTTACAACTCAAGAGAGAATTCGCACATCTTCTGAATCGCATATTTGTATGATAAGTTCTCTACAACGAGATTGAATCTCTCACTTTAATACACTGAAACGATACTTCGTTACCCATACAATATGCACAGTTAGTTTTGTCACAGTATGAGAACCATGTCTGTCGAGATCATGAAAAGCAAGATCCATAGAAAGTGACGTTACGATATATTCATCACACTGTATCTATAACTCTAAATCCGTCAAGGCCAGTGCTAAAGCTTCCGAACTAAAGTTCGGGGTTTAGGACCAAAATCTGGGACCAATGAAAATAACCCACCTGATATAATCATCAAAAACGGAGATGCTATTGAAGTCAAGAAAATTGAAAGTTTATCATCTGCTATTGCTCTCAATAGCTCATATCCAAAAGATAAGCTACATATTGATGACACAAGAATTACAAATGAATGCAAAACTTGTGAAGGAAGCACTTGGGAACACAAAGATATTATTTATGCTGTTGGTGTAGCGCCAAAAGGAACAGATAAACTCAAGGCTCTTTGGTTTGTATATGGTGATTGTTATGCAGCAAAAAGAGATATTTATCAAAGAGTTGCTGATAAAATTTCAAATGGAATTTCAGAAATTCCTGATGTAGAACTTGTAGAAACAAACGAACTTGCAAAAGTTAAAAAAGTAGATCCTCTTGGGATTACTGATTTAAGAGTTCGTGGAATGTGGCATATAGAAAATCCTATAAAAGTTTTTCAAGATGTGGCTCATATAAACGGAGAAAATAATTTTACAGTAAATACTCTTTTACTAACTGATAAATATAATTCCTTCCCAGAAAAAGACAGAAAGAAATTAGAAAGTTTACAAAATGGAAATTTCAAAATTCATGATATAGAGATCAAATCTCCAAATAATCCCGCTCAACTTTTAAAAGCTAAACTTATTTCTTATGCTAAATAACATGAAAATAGTTTCTCTTTTTAGCGGTGCTGGTGGTCTTGATCTTGGTTTTCATAAAGCAGGATTCAACACTATTTGGGCAAATGAGTATGATAGCACTATTTGGGAAACTTTTGAACATAATTTTCCAGAAACTTTTTTGGATAAAAGAAGTATTGTTGATGTTCCGAGTTCTCAAGTTCCTGACTGTATGGGAATTATTGGTGGTCCTCCATGTCAAAGTTGGAGCGAGGCAGGTGCAGGAAGGGGGATAAACGACAAAAGAGGGCAACTCTTTTTTGAATACATTCGTATTCTGAAAGAAAAAGAACCTTTGTTTTTTCTTGCTGAAAATGTTTCAGGTATTTTACTTCCAAAACACAAAGAGGCTTTTCAAAATATCTTAAATGAATTTAAGTCTTTAAATTACAATGTTTCTTATTTTTTATTAAATGCAAACGATTATGGAGTTCCACAAGATAGACAAAGGGTTATTATTGTCGGATACCATAAAAAAATAGGAAAAACTTTTAGTCCTCCAAAAGAGATATTACCAAAGCCAACTTTAAAAGATGCAATTTGGGATTTAAGACTTGCAAAACCTGCAAAAGATAAAAATTATGCAAATGATGTTTGTGATCTACATTGTCAAAATCATGAATACATGAATGGTGGATTTTCTACTATTTATATGTCAAGAAACCGTGTAAGAAGCTGGGATGAGCCAAGTTTTACTATTCAGGCAGGAGGTCGTCATGCTCCTCTCCATCCACAAGCTCCTAAAATGAAGTTTATTAGTCAAAACGAAAGAATTTTCGTGCCTGGAAAAGAAGATTTGTACAGAAGGCTTTCTGTTCGTGAGTGTGCGAGAATACAAACTTTTCCCGATGATTTTTTGTTTAAATATAAAAATGTAGTCGATGGATACAAGATGATCGGAAATGCTGTGCCAGTTCAATTTGCAAAACAACTTGCAAGTGTGATTTATAAAGATATTTCGCAATACTTAAAACTTCATCAAATACAAAGATCCGAACTTATAAAAGAAAGAAGAGAAGAAAAAGTCTTTATTTCTCAAGAAGTGGAGAGAGATTTAGTGGGAGTTTAGATTTTTTAAAATAGGAAGTATGTCTAATTTAACAAGCATAGAAAAACTAAAACTTGAAAAACTTTTTGATATGGAAAGTGGTTATGTTTTAGACTTTTCAAATAGAACATTTGGAAATTTTATTCTTGAAAATTCCAATATTGATGTTTATGAAGATGAAAATTGTAATGATTCAAAAGCAAATAGATTGAGGACATTTTGGATACAAGAATCCAATTATGTTGTAGGAAAACTTTTAAATAATTTTTTAGAGCATTGGAAAACACAAAAACAATTATCATCTTCTGAAATTACAAGCACAGAACAAAGTTTATATGAAGATTGTTTAGAAATTGCTGAAAGATTAGTAAAAAATAATCCTATACAAAATTTAAAAACTTCTAATATTTCAAAAATAGATCATGTTTTTATTCAAGAGCATGTTGATAAATGTGATAAAAAAATAATAGGTGGTGATTTTTCAGGAGCCATAACAAATGCAAGATCACTAATAGAAACTGTTTTGCTATACATTGAGTTTCAATTATCAGGAGAAGATAAGAAATTTAATGGAGATTTAAATTCTCTTTATAAAGATATTGCCTCAAGACTTAATCTTTCGATTGATAAAAACAAAAAAATTGATGACTCTTTTAAGAAAATTATAAGTGGTTTATTTTCTATTGTTTCTGGAATAGCAGAATTAGGAAATGATATTGGAGATAGATATGGAAAAGCAAATAAAAATTACACAGTAGAGAAACATCATGCCATTTTAGTTGTAAATAGTGCTAAAGCCTTTACGGAATTCATTTTTAGCTCTTATGAAAAGCAGAAAAAATAAGGTGTTTCAAAAAATCCAATTCACCCCTACCCCTCTTCCATTTTAAATGGATGAAGAAAATCTTGTTTTAATAAAAGTAAAATATGCAGAGCAATAAATTAAAAGAAAAAAGAGGG
>CAVVTN010000022.1:0-42210 GCA_963751115.1 uncultured Candidatus Altimarinota bacterium | reverse complement strand
TTCATAAGCAGCACTGAGTTCCTTAAACTTTTCCTCAGCTTTTTTATCACCCTGATTTTTGTCAGGATGGTACTGCATCGCGAGCTTGCGATATGCTTTTTTTACTTCATCCTGAGTTGCGGATTTTGCAACTCCGAGAATGGAGTATGGATTTTTATTTGCCATAGGAAATAGTTTTAATTTATAAAGGACTTTTAATCTGTATGAGATTACTCTTCATAACTTTCGTATAAATCTGAGTCGTGCGAATATTTGCATGTCCGAGAAGCTCCTGAATATATCGGATATCCGTGCCATTTTCCAAAAGGTGTGTCGCAAAGCTATGTTGGAGACTGTGAAATGTTGCTTCTTTTTTGATACCAGATTTCTTGAGTGCATTAGCAAAGATTATCTGAGCAGTGCGAGTTGTCAGTCCTCATCCACGCTCACTCTCGAAGAAATAATCATCACCATTTTTAAAAGAAATAATCTGTCCTATATCGGATAAGAGTTTATGAGAAAAGAGTGTCAGACGGTCTTTCTGTCCTTTGGCTCATTGTATATGGATTGTAAGGTTTTCCAAATCAAAATTCCTCACTCGCAAATTTATTGTCTCACTCACACGGAGTCAAGAACCATAGGAAAGTGCAAGGAGAAGTCGATGTTTTTTATTGTCTATTACCGCAAGAATATTTTCTATCTCATGTCTCGATAGTACTATCGGGAGCTTATTCGGTGTTTTTGAGAGTTTTATATCCCAATCCAAGGAGATATGAAGGATTTCTTTACAAAAAAACTTAATTGATTCCTTATAGAGATTCACGGTTTTTGGAGCCTTTCCCTGCTTCTGGAGAAAGAGAATATAATCTATGATTTTCTCACGATTAATAAGGGAAATATCTCATCCGATATATTCAAGGAAATAACGAACACAAGTTGTATATGCCTTAAGAGTTTTCGGACTATAATTCCTTTGTTTTAACTCTCGTTCGAGTGCTAGTAAATATTCTTGTGTTTTCATCATATTTTCATATACTTGAAATAATACTCAACTGTTCGCATAGTATACTTATTTTCGTATGAAATCAAGTTTATTTTACGGATAAAGAGGAGTTAGACAAAATCGCTTCGCTCCTCGCTGACCACTCGCTTCTTCCTTCGGTCGAAACTCGGGTCTGCTCGGTTTGTCTAATGGTGGCAGCTACTCGCTGGATTTAGTCTCAGTCGCTCCGCGACTATCGTCTAACTCCCGCTATCCGAAATCTCCTCCTTCAAAAAGAATTGCATTCGCAATCTTTTTTCGTAGGATACTTCGGATTAGCTGCCACCTTGTATGATAAGTTCTCTACAACGAGATTGAATCTCTCACTTTAATACACTGAAACGATACTTCGTTACCCATACAATATGCACAGTTAGTTTTGTCACAGTATGAGAACCATGTCTGTCGAGATCATGAAAAGCAAGATCCATAGAAAGTGACGTTACGATATATTCATCACACTGTATCTATAACTCTAAATCCGTCAAGGCCAGTGCTAAAGCTTCCGAACTAAAGTTCGGGGTTTAGGACCAAAATCTGGGACCAATGAAAATAACCCACCTGATATAATCATCAAAAACGGAGATGCTATTGAAGTCAAGAAAATTGAAAGTTTATCATCTGCTATTGCTCTCAATAGCTCATATCCAAAAGATAAGCTACATATTGATGACACAAGAATTACAAATGAATGCAAAACTTGTGAAGGAAGCACTTGGGAACACAAAGATATTATTTATGCTGTTGGTGTAGCGCCAAAAGGAACAGATAAACTCAAGGCTCTTTGGTTTGTATATGGTGATTGTTATGCAGCAAAAAGAGATATTTATCAAAGAGTTGCTGATAAAATTTCAAATGGAATTTCAGAAATTCCTGATGTAGAACTTGTAGAAACAAACGAACTTGCAAAAGTTAAAAAAGTAGATCCTCTTGGGATTACTGATTTAAGAGTTCGTGGAATGTGGCATATAGAAAATCCTATAAAAGTTTTTCAAGATGTGGCTCATATAAACGGAGAAAATAATTTTACAGTAAATACTCTTTTACTAACTGATAAATATAATTCCTTCCCAGAAAAAGACAGAAAGAAATTAGAAAGTTTACAAAATGGAAATTTCAAAATTCATGATATAGAGATCAAATCTCCAAATAATCCCGCTCAACTTTTAAAAGCTAAACTTATTTCTTATGCTAAATAACATGAAAATAGTTTCTCTTTTTAGCGGTGCTGGTGGTCTTGATCTTGGTTTTCATAAAGCAGGATTCAACACTATTTGGGCAAATGAGTATGATAGCACTATTTGGGAAACTTTTGAACATAATTTTCCAGAAACTTTTTTGGATAAAAGAAGTATTGTTGATGTTCCGAGTTCTCAAGTTCCTGACTGTATGGGAATTATTGGTGGTCCTCCATGTCAAAGTTGGAGCGAGGCAGGTGCAGGAAGGGGGATAAACGACAAAAGAGGGCAACTCTTTTTTGAATACATTCGTATTCTGAAAGAAAAAGAACCTTTGTTTTTTCTTGCTGAAAATGTTTCAGGTATTTTACTTCCAAAACACAAAGAGGCTTTTCAAAATATCTTAAATGAATTTAAGTCTTTAAATTACAATGTTTCTTATTTTTTATTAAATGCAAACGATTATGGAGTTCCACAAGATAGACAAAGGGTTATTATTGTCGGATACCATAAAAAAATAGGAAAAACTTTTAGTCCTCCAAAAGAGATATTACCAAAGCCAACTTTAAAAGATGCAATTTGGGATTTAAGACTTGCAAAACCTGCAAAAGATAAAAATTATGCAAATGATGTTTGTGATCTACATTGTCAAAATCATGAATACATGAATGGTGGATTTTCTACTATTTATATGTCAAGAAACCGTGTAAGAAGCTGGGATGAGCCAAGTTTTACTATTCAGGCAGGAGGTCGTCATGCTCCTCTCCATCCACAAGCTCCTAAAATGAAGTTTATTAGTCAAAACGAAAGAATTTTCGTGCCTGGAAAAGAAGATTTGTACAGAAGGCTTTCTGTTCGTGAGTGTGCGAGAATACAAACTTTTCCCGATGATTTTTTGTTTAAATATAAAAATGTAGTCGATGGATACAAGATGATCGGAAATGCTGTGCCAGTTCAATTTGCAAAACAACTTGCAAGTGTGATTTATAAAGATATTTCGCAATACTTAAAACTTCATCAAATACAAAGATCCGAACTTATAAAAGAAAGAAGAGAAGAAAAAGTCTTTATTTCTCAAGAAGTGGAGAGAGATTTAGTGGGAGTTTAGATTTTTTAAAATAGGAAGTATGTCTAATTTAACAAGCATAGAAAAACTAAAACTTGAAAAACTTTTTGATATGGAAAGTGGTTATGTTTTAGACTTTTCAAATAGAACATTTGGAAATTTTATTCTTGAAAATTCCAATATTGATGTTTATGAAGATGAAAATTGTAATGATTCAAAAGCAAATAGATTGAGGACATTTTGGATACAAGAATCCAATTATGTTGTAGGAAAACTTTTAAATAATTTTTTAGAGCATTGGAAAACACAAAAACAATTATCATCTTCTGAAATTACAAGCACAGAACAAAGTTTATATGAAGATTGTTTAGAAATTGCTGAAAGATTAGTAAAAAATAATCCTATACAAAATTTAAAAACTTCTAATATTTCAAAAATAGATCATGTTTTTATTCAAGAGCATGTTGATAAATGTGATAAAAAAATAATAGGTGGTGATTTTTCAGGAGCCATAACAAATGCAGAGATCACTAATAGAAACTGTTTTGCTATACATTGAGTTTCAATTATCAGGAGAAGATAAGAAATTTAATGGAGATTTAAATTCTCTTTATAAAGATATTGCCTCAAGACTTAATCTTTCGATCGATAAAAACAAAAAAATTGATGACTCTTTTAAGAAAATTATAAGTGGTTTATTTTCTATTGTTTCTGGAATAGCAGAATTAGGAAATGATATTGGAGATAGATATGGAAAAGCAAATAAAAATTACACAGTAGAGAAACATCATGCGATTTTAGTTGTAAATAGTGCTAAAGCCTTTACGGAATTCATTTTTAGCTCTTATGAAAAGCAGAAAAAATAAGGTGTTTCAAAAAATCCAATTCACCCCTACCCCTCTTCCATTTTAAATGGATGAAAAAAATCTTGTTTTAATAAAAGTAAAATATGCAGAGCAATAAATTAAAAGAAAAAAGAGGGATAAGCCTAAAATGTGTTGGTACAAATCCTTTGCTTTTAGCTACTGTATCTGCTAAACTTGGCAGTACTTAGTTTCTAATCTATCTTTGTATGATTTACACAAAAAAACACTTGTAACAAATGCGGTAAAAATAGGGTGCAGAAATACGGGATTAGCAGAGGAAAACAGCGATACAAATGTCTTGTGTGTCTCGCTGTATTCATACCGAAAGACACCTCTTGGATACGCACTGCTTATGTAGATTACTCTCTTCATAAACAAACCCATAGAGAACTTGGAAAAACACTTGGAAAGAATCGAAATACCGTTCAAAAATATCTAACGGGAAACATCCACTATACCGGAGAACTACCAATCCTTCGTGAGACCGAACGTATGTGCGTTGTGATCGACGCAACCTATTTTAGTTCCCGTACGGATGGCATGGCTTTAATCCGAAGTAATGCAGGACTCAATCTGGTATATGATTTTGTATCATCAGAATCATTAACGAGTATTAGCAAGCTCATGAGCACTTTTGACTCTGCCTGATATACAAAGAATACCGATGCATTTACGATCGACGGAAGGAGATTCATGTTCGATCTTCTTAAAAAGAAATACCCTGCTATTCCCATACAGATGTGCATTTTTCATATGAAAGCGATTATCAGGAGATATACCACTCTCAGACCGAAAACAAGGCTCGGGAAAGCCCTTAAAATCCTCAAAACGATACTGTGACGCATTCCAGAAAAAATGTTTCTTCGGATATTATCCCAAGTAGAGCATATCTACATTGACTTTCTCAAAGAACGGAACACAAACGGACAGTACGAGCACAAGCGATTACGGAGTGCCGTGGCAAGCATTCGGTATTATCTTCCATACCTGCATACGTACGAGAGATATCCGCACCTTTCGATACCGAGAACTACGGGCATTTGTGACGGTTATTTTTCACATGTAAAAGAGAAGCTAAAGCCTCATCGAGGAATCTCTCGGATTCAGCGAGATTCTCTTCTTATCTTTCTCCTCGAAGAACAGAACAGGAAGGCAAAAGTTTAGGAATAAAACCAACACATTTTAGGCTTAATCGAAAAACCAACACATTTTAGGCTTATCTCTTATTTTTAATAAAATATCTATAATAACCAATTATTGCACTCAATAAAAAAATACTTTCAGCTATTATTGCCATCGGTGAAAATATTACGATATAGTATATTACAGTTGTTGCTGTCCCAATCATCATTATTTTCCTCATTATTTTTTCATTTTTTTGAAAATTTCCAATGATAAAAATAGTTAATCCGGTGTAAAGTATTAAATCATAAACTTCAGTAAAAGTATAAATAAGAGCTATTGTATTAAGTAAAATAAGAGATAAGCCTAAAATGTGTTGGTTTTTCGATTAAGCCTAAAATGTGTTGGTTTTATTCCTAAACTTTTGCCTTCCTGTTCTGTTCTTCGAGGAGAAAGATAAGAAGAGAATCTCGCTGAATCCGAGAGATTCCTCGATGAGGCTTTAGCTTCTCTTTTACATGTGAAAAATAACCGTCACAAATGCCCGTAGTTCTCGGTATCGAAAGGTGCGGATATCTCTCGTACGTATGCAGGTATGGAAGATAATACCGAATGCTTGCCACGGCACTCCGTAATCGCTTGTGCTCGTACTGTCCGTTTGTGTTCCGTTCTTTGAGAAAGTCAATGTAGATATGCTCTACTTGGGATAATATCCGAAGAAACATTTTTTCTGGAATGCGTCACAGTATCGTTTTGAGGATTTTAAGGGCTTTCCCGAGCCTTGTTTTCGGTCTGAGAGTGGTATATCTCCTGATAATCGCTTTCATATGAAAAATGCACATCTGTATGGGAATAGCAGGGTATTTCTTTTTAAGAAGATCGAACATGAATCTCCTTCCGTCGATCGTAAATGCATCGGTATTCTTTGTATATCAGGCAGAGTCAAAAGTGCTCATGAGCTTGCTAATACTCGTTAATGATTCTGATGATACAAAATCATATACCAGATTGAGTCCTGCATTACTTCGGATTAAAGCCATGCCATCCGTACGGGAACTAAAATAGGTTGCGTCGATCACAACGCACATACGTTCGGTCTCACGAAGGATTGGTAGTTCTCCGGTATAGTGGATGTTTCCCGTTAGATATTTTTGAACGGTATTTCGATTCTTTCCAAGTGTTTTTCCAAGTTCTCTATGGGTTTGTTTATGAAGAGAGTAATCTACATAAGCAGTGCGTATCCAAGAGGTGTCTTTCGGTATGAATACAGCGAGACACACAAGACATTTGTATCGCTGTTTTCCTCTGCTAACCCCGTATTTCTGCACCCTATTTTTACCGCATTTGTTACAAGTGTTTTTTTGTGTAAATCATACAAAGATAGATTAGAAACTAAGTACTGCCAAGTTTAGCAGATACAGTAGCTAAAAGCAAAGGATTTGTACCAACACATTTTAGGCTTATCCCAATGATTCTGATGATACAAAATCATATACCAGATTGAGTCCTGCATTACTTCGGATTAAAGCCATGCCATCCGTACGGGAACTAAAATAGGTTGCGTCGATCACAACGCACATACGTTCGGTCTCACGAAGGATTGGTAGTTCTCCGGTATAGTGGATGTTTCCCGTTAGATATTTTTGAACGGTATTTCGATTCTTTCCAAGTGTTTTTCCAAGTTCTCTATGGGTTTGTTTATGAAGAGAGTAATCTACATAAGCAGTGCGTATCCAAGAGGTGTCTTTCGGTATGAATACAGCGAGACACACAAGACATTTGTATCGCTGTTTTCCTCTGCTAACCCCGTATTTCTGCACCCTATTTTTACCGCATTTGTTACAAGTGTTTTTTTGTGTAAATCATACAAAGATAGATTAGAAACTAAGTACTGCCAAGTTTAGCAGATACAGTAGCTAAAAGCAAAGGATTTGTACCAACACATTTTAGGCTTATCCCGAGAATCTCGCTGAATCCGAGAGATTCCTCGATGAGGTTTTAGCTTCTCTTTTACATGTGAAAAATAACCGTCACAAATGCCCGTAGTTCTCGGTATCGAAAGGTGCGGATATCTCTCGTACGTATGCAGGTATGGAAGATAATACCGAATGCTTGCCACGGCACTCCGTAATCGCTTGTGCTCGTACTGTCCGTTTGTGTTCCGTTCTTTGAGAAAGTCAATGTAGATATGCTCTACTTGGGATAATATCCGAAGAAACATTTTTTCTGGAATGCGTCACAGTATCGTTTTGAGGATTTTAAGGGCTTTCCCGAGCCTTGTTTTCGGTCTGAGAGTGGTATATCTCCTGATAATCGCTTTCATATGAAAAATGCACATCTGTATGGGAATAGCAGGGTATTTCTTTTTAAGAAGATCGAACATGAATCTCCTTCCGTCGATCGTAAATGCATCGGTATTCTTTGTATATCAGGCAGAGTCAAAAGTGCTCATGAGCTTGCTAATACTCGTTAATGATTCTGATGATACAAAATCATATACCAGATTGAGTCCTGCATTACTTCGGATTAAAGCCATGCCATCCGTACGGGAACTAAAATAGGTTGCGTCGATCACAACGCACATACGTTCGGTCTCACGAAGGATTGGTAGTTCTCCGGTATAGTGGATGTTTCCCGTTAGATATTTTTGAACGGTATTTCGATTCTTTCCAAGTGTTTTTCCAAGTTCTCTATGGGTTTGTTTATGAAGAGAGTAATCTACATAAGCAGTGCGTATCCAAGAGGTGTCTTTCGGTATGAATACAGCGAGACACACAAGACATTTGTATCGCTGTTTTCCTCTGCTAACCCCGTATTTCTGCACCCTATTTTTACCGCATTTGTTACAAGTGTTTTTTTGTGTAAATCATACAAAGATAGATTAGAAACTAAGTACTGCCAAGTTTAGCAGATACAGTAGCTAAAAGCAAAGGATTTGTACCAACACATTTTAGGCTTATCCCAATATTGGAGTTGAAAAACAATGCCTTTCTTAAAGGAAGCAAATACCTCTGGCTTCAAAATCCAGAAACTCTAAGCGATGAGAAAAAAGCAAAACTGGAAGAACTCAAAACAAACAACAGAGGTCTTGCAGAAGCCTATCAGATGAAGGAAAATATTAAGGAATTCTTTGAGAAGCCCACGAAAGAACAAGCAGAGTTATTTCTCCAATATTGGTGCGAATGGGTAATGAATTCAGATATTGAGCCTATGAAGAAGGTGGTGAAAACCATAAAAACTCACTGGCAATGAATTATGAATTACATCGAAAAGAAGGTCAATAATGGTATCGTCGAATGAAGTAAGTATCTACCAGCAGAGCTGGTAGTATTAAGCGAAGAGCCCCTAGAAGGGGCTAAATATGGGGCATTCTGTTCATTATAGGGAGTTACCAGTTAAAATCAAGCTGAGATCAGTCTGTATATTTATCACATTTCCACTGGTCAGCAACATACTTTTTTATCATCTCGATATCGATTCAGACGGTGGAGACAAAGTATCATCTACTCCAGAAACTTTTCTGACTTATCATTTTCTTCTTTCCAAACCGATTATGTACAATGATAGCACTCTTTCATTTGAGTTTTCCCATGATATCAGCAACGGAGTATTTTGGTGCAATTCTTGCAATCATGTGAATATGATCTGGTCAGACGTTTCATTTTACAATCTCGAAATCGAATCTTTTGGAAAGTTCTTTGAAGAGTTCTCCTATTTCTTTACGAATTCCTTGAAAAAGTATGTTTTTTCGATATTTTGGTACTACCACAATGTGGTATGTACAATCCCACTGAACATGAGATTGTGCTTCATGGTTAAGAGTTTGCATAGATTGGGGGGCGTTATGCCCCTTCTATTTGTTCCTCGCTAACTTGAAGTATATACACTTTACGCCGAAATGGTAGAACCTGGATGGTTCCACCAGCAGAGCTGGTGGTTTAGTGGGGGTTAATCAACTCTATTATTCAGACCATCAAAAGAAGAGCTAGAGGATACAAGAATGTGAAGAATTTTATGGCTATGATCTACCTCAAACTTTGAGATTTCCCTATTTGTCAAGAAGCATAGTTACCAAAGCGATATACGGAAGAGCCAAATAAAATCACATAAACTACAAAATATTTTCCAAAAAACTTGCAATTTTCATATTTTTCAATAATATACAATCACTACCCGACGGGAGAGGCAAGTCCTCTCCTATTTTGTTATATAAAAACTTTCATTGTATTTTTCCAAAAATAAATACAATAAACTAAAATAGTGAAAATTAACTTTAAAAATTATGCAAGATCAAATAACCATCTATGAAACATCAGACTGAAAAGTAAAGATTTGAGTTTTATTTGAAGAAGAAAATTTATGGTTAAATCAAAAACTCATGGCTGAACTTTTTGAAACAACTCCTCAAAATATAACTTTGCATTTATGAAATATTTATAATGAAAAAGAATTAGAAGAAAAATCAACTTGTAAGGATTTCTTACAAGTTCAAAAAGAGTGAAGTAGAGAAGTAAAAAGAACTACTAAAATGTATAGTTTAGAGGCTATTATTGCAGTTTGATATAGAGTAAATTCGCAAAAAGCAACTCAGTTTAGAATATGGGCAACAGATAAATTAAAAAACTATATTTTGAAAGGTTTTGCTATTGATAAAGAAAGATTTATACATTGAAGTAAATTTGATACTAGGTATTTTGATGAATTACTTGAAGAAATAAGAGAAATTAGAGCAAGTGAAAGAATGAGTTATCAAAAGATAACAGATATTTATGCTACAAGTTTTGACTATTCTCCACATACAGCTGAAGCAGAAAAGTTTTTTGCTACCGTTCAAAATAAACTTCACTTTGCAATTACTTGAAATACAGCAGCAGAAATAATTTATAATAGAGTGGATTCGCAAAAAGAAAATATGGGACTTACCACTTGGAGAAAAGCTCCAAAGTGAAAAATATATAAAAGTGATGTAATAATTGCAAAGAATTATTTAGAAAAAGATGAACTAAAAGATTTGAATCATATAGTTGATATGTATCTTGATTATGCCGAATTTCAAGCAAGTAGATGAAAAATAATGTATATGAAAAACTGGAGAGAAAAACTAGATGCATTTTTAAAATTTACAGAACAAGAAATATTACAAAATGCTTGAAAAATAAGCCATGAAGTAGCAGTTGTTTTAGCCGAAAAAGAATATGAAAAATTTAAACCAATACAAGATAAATTATATAAAAGTGATTTTGATAATTTAGTTATTGAGTTGAAACAACAAAAAATAGGTTAAGTTTTAGTTATATAAATTACATTTTTGTTAAAAGTTAAGTTTTGTGGAACTCTCTCTGGACTATCGTCCAGCCCCTTCTTTTTTAAAATTTAGAAACAAAGCATCTTTTCTAAAATAAAAATGCTTTTACAAAATGATAAATCCAAAAGAAATACGGTAAACCCTCGTTGCACTCTCGCTCATACTTCGCTCGGGTCTGACAACAGCTTCTATGAGGATCGCTTTGTTGCACTTCGCTCTCCCATATTTTACTCGTTCCTCGCAAAACATCTCATAGAAGCAAACGTTATCTGCCATTGCAGTGACCTATATTTAATCTTTAAAATAACACTATGAAAAAAACAATAAATGTCCCATCTTTAGGAAAATTAACTCAAAATGATAGATTTGATGACTGGTGGGAAAGTGAAAAAGAAATCAAAGTTCCTTTCTTTGATAATTTAGGCATCGAATTCACTATCACTGCTGAAGAAAATGATATAAATGAAGACTTTAATAAGGCGATAGGTAATTTTTTACAATTAAAAGACAGTCAAAGGTTAGAAGCTAGTAAATATGTTTTTAAAAATTACGAGGACTTCATTGAAGCTGTTGGGGAAGAAGAATTTGATTTTAAAGTAGACAACGAAAACGATATTTGGAAGTATGTACATCCTACGAATATTTATGTTAAAAGAAGATCAGAATGACAATTTGATATATATTCAAATTGCCGCTGAATGTGATTGGGAAGAAGAACATGGACTTCAAATTATCTATAAAAATGGAAATCAATTATCACGAGTAAGTGAACAAGATGGACATTTAACGTAGCACAAAGATAGAATATACTAAACCTGTCATTGCAACAGCAGATAACAGTGTGTATCTAGTTCGGCAGATTTGACGCAATTAGATTCAAAAGGAATGTCAGATCAGCCTCTCCCAAATTTCGCAAAAAACAATTAGATTTTCAAAGGAATTTTTGCGAAACTTCGGATTAGCTGCCACCATTAGGTGAGATAATCTTATTTCAAGACCACTTCCCATTTTTCAATACCTCATTCGATTCTATAAAAGAGAGGATGAATATGAAGAGGATTATTATCCAGTAGATGGATTCTATCCGCATCACGAACCATGAGTTTTCTCCTCAGATGTTCTTTCTCGTACAATATCTGTCAAGAAGTTACTGGAATCTCCAGACGATTATTCATCTTTTCTATCTTGGAACTATCAAAATGATATCCTCTTTTTGTTGCTTCGAAAACGATTTCTGAGAGATAGAATCCTATTGCTTCGATCGGATTTTCACAAGAACGAAATCGAATAAGTTGTGGATGATTTTTATATCCTTTTGTACGATTTTGTAAAACCTTTTGAGCTAAAAGACCTTCTCTCCAAACGGCGAGAAGTCATTGTCTATCGAGATAGCAAGGATGAAGTGACCAAAGTCGCATAATTTAAAAAGGCTTATTCATCAAAATATTTTTCATCAAAATAATTATCGGTTCCATCATCCGTTGGATCATAGGTTTGCACCTTATGTCCAGTACTTTCTTCCTCTTCCATCTCTTCTACATCCTCAAGAGTTACCTCAAGATCATCATCTTCATCGAGTATTCATTCATCATCAAGGAGAAGTTCATCATCTTCATCATCTTCTATAAATGGAGTAGTCATAATAGGGAAATTAAAAAGTAATATTCTAAAATAAGACATAAACATCATGTCATCCTGAACTTGTTTCAGGATCTTCCTTGTATTTCTTTTCTAAAAATCCTTCATAATCGGTAGATTCCGGATAATTTTCTCTGTAAGTATGCTTTCTTCGGTAAGTACTTCTTTCGTAAATTTCCGGAATGACACATGTTTTGTTTTTGCTATTTTCCCTAGCGACTGGCAACTAGAAACTATTCTCTATTTTGCTACGATTCCATAGAGTTTATTTGGGACAAATATTTCCCGAACGATTGTCAGTCCGTTGAGCCACTTGGCAATCTCTGGGTCTTCCATAACTCGCGTCGCGACTTCTTCTTGTGCCACTCCATTGAGAAAAGTATGAGTTCCTCGAAGTTTTCCATTGATCTGTATCGCGATGGTAACTTCATCGTCAATGAGCATAAATTCGTGATATTCTGGCCAAGAAGCGTTGAATACAGACTGTATCAGCTCCTTTTGCAAAGGAGCTGTCGCGGTAGCGACTGAGGATTTCTCAGAATCTTCCGCCCTTCGGGCACCTTCTTTACAAAGAAAGTATAACTCTTCCGCCAAATGAGGAGCAAATGGGTGGAGCATTATAGCGAAATTGTCTTTCCATTCCAGTTGATTCTCTTCGTCTTTTGGAAGTCCTTCGTTGAGGAGGATCATCAGTGCAGAAATAGCCGTATTGAACTTAAACGCTTCAATATCTTCGCCGACTTTTTTGATCGTTTTATGGAGGAGTTTCATCGTCTTCATATCATCAGCAGCAAACTTTGGAATCTCAAAAATCGCTTGGGATCGCTCGAGAAATCGTCGCACTCCAACAATCGCATCGGTATCCCATGGAGCGGCATCGCGGAAATCTGAGAGAAAGAGTTCATACATACGAAGTGCATCTGCTCCATATTCTTTCACGACATCATCCGGGTTTATAACATTTCCCCGAGACTTACTCATCTTTCCACCATCTGGACCGAGAATAAGTCCTACGCCAATAAGATCCTGAAAAGGCTCCTTGAAAGATACTACTCCGATATCAAAGAGAACTTTGTGCCAAAATCTGGCATAAAGAAGATGGAGAACCGCATGTTCTGCACCACCCACATATTTATCGACTTGTCCCCAGTAGTTAATCATCTCACGACTTGCCGGAGCATCCGGAAATCTTGGATCCATAAACCTAAGATAGTACCAACAAGAACCTGCCCATTGTGGCATAGTATTCGTCTCGCGTTTTCCTGAGAGATTTTCGGCAAGTTTCACATTTACAAAATCTGGAACGAGAGAAAGTGGACTATTCCCATCCCCTGCTGGCTCGTAGTTTGCTACTTCTGGAAGTTCCAGCGGAAGTTTATAATCGCAAATAATCTTCCCGTAGAGTCCGTCGTATATCTTGGACACTACTTTTCCACCTACGACAAGTTCACGAACCTTTCCATGACAGAGAGTTCATGTCGTACATTCTCCCTCTACTTCGTCTCGCTTGAGAATATAGGCAAGATTCACATCAATTGCCTCGGAAATATCAGTAATATGTGGAAGTTTCTTTACATCTTCTATCGCAAGGTGGATGAGTGGAATCGGTTCCCCCCAATATCGTTGTCGACTAAAAAGCCAATCACGGAGTTTATAGTTCGTTTTCTTCTTCCCGAAGCCTTCGGATTCAGCTTTTAGGGCGAGCTTTTGGCGAGCTTCTGCGGAAGTAAATCCGGTAAATTCAGCGGAATTTACGAGAATTCCATCATTCGTAAATGGACTAGTAACTACCGAGATTCCATTATTTTTCCAGTCATTTAGTGCATTAATTGCATTTTTAGTAAAAAGTGTGACCTTTTCATGATCGAGAGCTTCTTTGTAAGATAATTCAACAAAGCCTTTTCCCTCATGTACCACTATTTTTGTAGAATCAACACCTTTGACATAAAAAATAGATAAATACTTTCCTGGAAAATTATGACTTTCAGTATTTCCAATATAAATAAGATTATTCTTATTTAATGTAAGTTCCACTTCCTCGATCATTTCTCGTAATGCACAGTCAACATCACTTTCTCATTCATTTATTCCTCCGCCAAACGGAGCAATCATATTTGGTCGTGTTGGAGCATTCTCGTCACGTTCTTGTAAAATTAATTTGCCATCTTTTGATTCTAATAACACTCCGACCCCCATTAATTGCTCATTAGTTGGTTTTATCGTTTGTTTTATTGATAAATTATGTTTCTTCGCGAACTCAAAATCTCGTTCGTCGTGTGCAGGAACTGCCATAACTGCTCCGGTTCCATAACTTCCCAGTACATAGTCTCCGATCCAAACTTGGATTTGTTCTCCATTAAATGGATTCACAACATATGACCCCGTAAAAACTCCCGTTTTTTCTTTCCCTTCATTGGTTCGTTCTTGGTCGGACTTTGCTTTGGATTCTGCGATGTATGTTTCGCAAGCAAGTTTCTGTTCTGGAGTAATCCAATTATTTACATCTTTATGGTCTGCAGCAAGTACGACATAGGTCATACCGTAAACCGTATCTATACGGGTGGTATACACTGCAAGGGAAGGACTTATAGTTTTGAGTAATTGTGGGAATGTAAAATACCCATTACTCTCACAGAAATGTCCTGCATTTTCTATATCAGTATGGGAAACTCAGATATCATCAAAATGTGCCTTTGCCTGAGGATATAAAATATGTTTATCATTTTTTGAGAGAAATACATTCCAATCTTTTGTATTTTTCTTGACTCTCTCAGGATTATAATTCGTCTTCATAGAAGCCGACCCAATTTCCCATCCAGTCACTTCATTGCTCCAATTTATATAATTTACAAGTCCATTAAAGACTGGTGCAACACAGATAAGTTTATTGATTTTTATATCTAATCTTTCTACAAAATGCATGGCAAGAAAAGCCCCCATACTATGCCCTACTATCACTGAATCTTCTGTTATTCTTTCTTTATATTGATCCAAAAAAACAAGTTGTTTTTCTAAATCTGGCTCAGAAGAATTTGGGAGATCTGGCATAATCACCTCATATCATAAAATCTCGAGATTACTTTTCAGCCAAGTTTGCCAATGCCTATTAATAGTGTCACTATCTTCCCAACCATGAAGAATAAATGCAGTTGGTTTCGAAACCAATCCCCTCTGCCCCCCTTTCTCAAGGGGGTTAACCACTTTCTTCATCTCAAATTCTACCCCTTCACTCTTCCCTATCCAGTTTCGTTGCATATCCTTAATACTTTCTGGCCAAT
Source organism: uncultured Candidatus Altimarinota bacterium (assembly GCA_963751115.1). GTDB lineage: Bacteria > Patescibacteriota > Gracilibacteria > BD1-5 > UBA2023 > UBA1545. The sequence continues at coordinate 26,736 of CAVVTN010000022.1, read as the reverse complement.
CAAGTGTATCGATATCCTGGAGTAATCTCTCGGCGTATTCTGTGATTTTCAATACCCACTGACGAATCTTTCGTCGCTCGACGACAGTTCCACATCGGTCACATTTGTTATCTCCTACGACTTCTTCATTGGCAAGCCCTGTCTTACAGCTCGGACAATAGTTGATAGGTAAATCTTGCTCATATGCGAGTCCTCGCTCAAAAAGCCTGAGGAAAATCCACTGAGTTTGTTTCATATAATCCGTATCCGTCGTATTGATTTCTCGACTCCAGTCATAGGAAAGTCCGAGAGATTTCATCTGACGAGTATAGTTTGCCACATTTTTCGCCGTAGTAATCGCTGGGTGCGTTCCTGTCTTGATGGCATAATTCTCCGCAGGCAAACCAAAAGCATCCCAACCTGTTGGATGGAGAACATTGAATCCTCTAGTTTTACAGTAGCGTGCATACGCGTCGGTTGCGGTATATATCTTCGCATGTCCGACATGGAGTCCTTCTCCTGATGGATACGGAAACATAGCAAGGATATACTTTTTTGGTTTACTCCCCGCTTCTGCGGGCGAAAGAGTTCGAAAAGTATGGTTCTCTTCCCAGAAGCGTTGCCATTTTGGTTCAGTGATTTTTGGATTGTACATGTGATAATTGCGAGTTATAAAATCTTAAAATATTTGTCCCTCCAGAGGACTACCCCTTCGGGGGAGCATTGCGAGAATACCTGACTACATAGGTTATAGTATCACAAAAATCAATTCGGATATTCGTGGCAATCTTCCACTTATAAAAGAGGTTTTTAGGAAAGTTATTTCTTTCAATTCTTTAAAATAGGAAGATTCTCACGACTCTCTGATGAAGTTTTGTAGTTTCTGGAAGTTACTACTTCAGAAAGTCTCAGAATGACAGAATCATATTATAGAAATTCCCTCGTTTGTCCACTTTTTGTGGACCAAAAAATCCCTCAACTTTTGATTGAGGGATTGAGAGATGTAGAAATTTATAATTAGACAAGAATCTTAGTAAGAACCCATTGAACAATAGAGTTCGCAAGGAAGATAACAACGAGACCGATGGCAACTTGGATAAGGATAGTTTTCCCTTTCTTCACTTTATCATCTTCTCCGGCAGCTGTCATGATAAGAAAACCTCCGTAAAGACCGTAAGCAACAGCAAGAATACCAAGAAACATCATGGCATTTCCAATAAGATTCTGAATAGCTGAATCTGCTGTATTGGCAGTTCCTGAAATATTCTGACTAACATTTCCGCCTCCAAAATTGATAGCAGCAAAAGTTTGCTCTAAAGTAGCAAGACTTGCAAGAGAAATAAAACCAACTGTTTTAAGAATATTCATATGATGAAAATTAATAGATAAATACGTAACGCCGTGCATTATATAGAAGCGATGCTCAAAAGTCAAAAAAAAAGAGTGATAAATCACTCTTTTTCTTTTTTTAAATCAGTTCGTCTTCTGTTTTTTCAATAGTTTCAGGAGTAGTTACGAGAATCTTTGCTGGTGCAGGAGTTGTTGCACGAGGATTCAAAACATATGGAAGAAGTGCCATATAACGAGCTCGTTTAATTGCTTGAGCAAGTTTTCTCTGATTCTTGAGTGAAACTCCAGAATAGTATCGTGGAACGATTTTATTAAACTTCGTGATATATTGACGAAGGAAAGTAGTGTCTTTGTAATCGATTTCTTTTATACCAAGAGCCTCGATTGGACAGATAGTTTTAGACATAAATAGGTAAAATTTAAGAATTAAGAATAGATTTTTGTCATTCCGAGTGCAATCGAGGAATCCCTTTTGATTACCACATTTGAAACGGAGGTTTTTTAATCTAGAAAGAATATTTTTTATTTTCTTCTACTATAGCATCATATAGTCGACTTAAAGGGATTCCTCCACTTCGGTCGGAATGACAGATATAGAAATTATATTAAAATTTATCGTCTGCGAGATCATCAAAGTGTTCGAGTACTGCATCATCAATAACTTCTTCATCTTCCGCGAAATCTTCTCGTTTATTGAGAAATATAAGATTAGCAACTACTACTTCTGTCTTATGAAGTTTCGTTCCATCATCTTTATCGATAACACGAGTTTTGAGACGTCCTTCGATATAAATCAATTTTCCCTTTACGAGAAATTGTTCGAGTCGTTCAGCGAGAGGTCCCCATGCAACACAATTTGTGTATTCTGCTTCGCTCTGATTTACTCCGGCCGCATCACGATAGTATCGATTGGTTGCAACAGTGAAGAGTGCTATTTTTTTATCTCCAACAGTAGATTTGATATATGGATCTTTTGTAACATTTCCAATAAGTATAACTTTATTGACAGTTCTCATAGATTTGGATACAAATAAGTAATAAAAATCAATGGTCATTCCGAATTTATTTCGGAATCTTCTAATTTTTTAACAAAGGAAGATACTGAAACAAGTTCAGCATGACGAATCATCTTCTTGAAAAGAAAATTTGTTTCCTTATCTGCACGATTAATCTTCAAGACGAACAAACATATTTCTCCAGATATCCTTCTTGAGATTAAATGCATTTGTTACAGCAAAGAAATCTCCTTTTTCAAGACCAAGATTATAAAGAGCGTAATATCCAGTTTTAGAGTTATTAATCTTGTATGCAAGATCTTTTACTCCCATGATATCTTCTTTCTCGATAACAGTGCCAATAGTTTCAAGTTCGGCTTTAATCTCCCCGAGGAGTGTTGCTGCACCTGCATCTCCGAGTTCCGGATTGAGGATGAGCATAAGTTCATATTTTCTCATAGAGCTTATGGATTAGATATCTTACTGCAAAAACAGTAAGAAAGATATAAAATAAAAATGAATCTTATAACGCAAAATGAAGAAAGTCTTGAGGTACTATCTACCATTTCCCGAAAAAGTTCCGCTGGATTATAGAGGAAACGAGGGAAAATGCAAAAGATTTTCTCTATTTGTATTTCTCTCCTTTTTCCGTATTCTTTTTACATACTGTTTACATAAAAAACATACGGTGTATTCAATTTGGAGCAAATAATAAATTCGTTTCGATGTTCATATGGGCTTGATGAAATTTCTTCATAAGCCTGCCTTCATATGAGCAAGAAAAGAAAATATAATTTGCGAAAAATCTCACCAATACTTAGGAAATATCATAATTTCATACTTACTAAAAATATCATATGAAAATCCTCATCGTCGAAGACAATCGCATTCTCGCGAAAAATATCCGAGAATATTTGACTCTCAAATCTTTCCAGACAGATGTGGCTTTTGATGGGATTATGGGGAAAGAAAAGATTCTGAAAGAAAATTTTGATGTAATTGTTTTGGATATAAATCTCCCCGGAAAAGACGGACTCACACTCTGTCGAGAGCTTCGAGAAGAGGGAAATAATACGCCCGTTCTTTTCCTAACTTCCAGAAATACTTCCAAAGATGTGGTGACTGGACTCAATATCGGAGCCGATGATTATCTCGGAAAGCCTTTTGATTTCGAGGAACTTATTTCCAGAATCCAAGCACTTGGCAGGAGGAATATCTCCAATAAAACCACGCTCATACATATTGGAAAAATAACAATCGATACGACGAAACGACTGGTAACAAAAGATTCTCAACCCATAGAACTCTCCACCAAAGAGTTCGATCTCCTCCAATACCTCGCTCAGAATCGAGGAATCCCGGTTGATCGCCAAGTGCTCCTCGAAAAAGTTTGGGGGGAATTCGATGCTTACATGTTCTCCCGAACCGTTGATGTCCACATAAGCACCCTCCGAAAGAAGCTCGGAGAAGGCATTATAGAAACCAAGAAATGATTCGGTTATGTTGTGAATTAAAAACTCCCCCTTAATCCCCCTCATCCGAGGGGGGATAAAAACCTCTCGAATGAGGGGGAGAATAAGTACAACGAATAGGAAGAATTTTAAATATAAAATATGATGATTATTTATATTTCGGGTTTTCAGGGGTAAAACTGTTTGAGTCCGATGAAAACAGAAAAAAGTTGCCACCCGACGAGTTTTTTACCCTTAAAGACTTTTGGTACTTTTGGTCACAAAAGTATAAAGAGTCTCTTCTACAAGAGGAAGATTCCACATATTTTCTGAAATCAATTTCTGTAATTTCAAGAAGTTCTCATCTCAGAAAATTCTGGAATGACAATAAATCATCTATTCCCTATCCCCTATTTTATGACTTCTACTCACTCTCTCAGCAAACAAAAACGTCGACTTTCGATTCTATTTTCGTTGTCTATTTTTGTCATCATCCTCCTGCTTGATATCGGATTTTTGTCTTTCAAATATTTCGATTATGAGAAGCAAGAACTCGGACGACTTTCATTTCAGGCTCAATCTGTCATAAAAGCTTTCGGAGAAAATCCAAACTTCAGACAAGATATACTCCAGGGGAAACAACTTCCATTTTCCACTATGATACGAAGAGGAGGTATGAATACGACAAATAATGGAAGTCGCCCAGTAGTACGCCAGAGAAGTATTCAGATGGAAAACTTTTTCATCTATAATACGCTCGATGGGACAATATTATTTTCACCCCAAAAAGACGATGAACTCTATGCGACACTCTTAGAAAAAGTTCAATCAAATCTGCGCGAATGACATATATCTTTCGAATTTAATGATACAAAATATCTCTTTCTCCATATACCCGTTTCCGATGGTATGAACGCAGTATTTTTCACAGAATCTCGGATGACGACCGAAAGTATGCTCGCTGATATTCTTATATATTTGATAGGTGCAATCCTCCTTTCTCTCGCTGTTTATGTGGTCAGTTCCCGTTTTGTGGACCGAACACTTTCTCCTGTGGAGAAAAATATGGAACAGATGGAACAATTCATCCACAATGCCGGACACGAACTTAAGACTCCTCTTTCTGTTGTCAAAAGCTCCCTAGAACTTATGAAACTCAGTAAAAATTACGAAGTAGGAATTCCGGAAAGTATCGAGGAAATCCATAGAATGGATAGACTTATTCAAGCACTTATCAGCCTCTCAACGATTGAAAATACTGAGAAAATAGAAACGATAGATATCGGGGAGATTATCACAAAACTAAAAACAAATTTACGAGAAAAACTGGAGGAAAAACATATTTCCCTGCAGATTATTACGAAGAAACCACTTTCCATCGTAGCCAACAGAGAATATGTAGAAATACTTCTCAGTAATTTTCTGAGCAATGCTATCAAGTACAATAAAGATAACGGGGAAATTATCATAACTCTCGACCAGAAAAATATGGTAATCCAAGACACGGGAATCGGTATTGCAAAAGAAAATATCCCTCATATCTTTGAAAGATTCTATAGAGAAAATGAATGACGCGATGAGAACTCTTTTGGGATAGGACTTTCGCTCGTGAAACGTATCGCGGATCTCTATAAATGGAATATTACCGTCGAAAGTGAAAAGTGAAAAGGAACGACTATAAAAGTAGCATTTTAGTCTAAAATAGGCTAAAATAGTGGAAATTATTATTTATCGATGATATTCATATGACACCTCCTGAAAATCCTAATATTCAACCACCTTCGACACCCTCGCTTGATTTGCATTCTCAATCAATAGATAGTAAATGCTATATAGAGGAAATACGGGAACGGATGGACTATATTCTTTCTATTGGTTTTCCTCAAAAATTCATAGAATGACTCAAAAAAAGAGATCCCGCTCTCTGTAAAAAGGAGTATATCTTTGAGAGAATACATGCTTTGCATGATATCGGATTTCATAATCCTGTACAAGTAATAAATTCTTTTCCTCAGATTCTCTGGTATAATCTTGAATCCATGAAAAATAAAGCCCAGGAACTGAAAAATATGGGTTTTGTCATCAAAGATTCATTCCCTGCTATCCTCGGTTATGACTTGGAGTGAAATATCAAGCCAAAATTTAAAATTCTCTCTTTTTTTATAAACAAATACAACCTTCCTTTTGCTACAGCAGAGCTTATGAATTCCAATGTGTTGTTTTTCAGTTCAAAACGCGATAAAATTTGGATATTTCTCCGTATTTTGTCAGAAAAAAATTGGAAGGACAAAGAAAATATGAAAAAAGTAAGTCAATTATTGAGCCAAAAATTGGAACAGGTTATCTTTACGCACTCCGTATTTCCCAATATTTCCAGTATTGCAGAACTCATTTCCAAGTCCAACAGTCTCAAGGGAACTCTTTCTCCGGATGAGACAAAAGCTCTTCTAGGAAAGATACCAAAAGAGCAGAGTAAGAGAAAAATCTTAAAACGCTACGCTCGAGGATACGTAAAAAAACAATAAATTTGAAATTTTACATTCCCATTACATATGATGAATATATTGACTTGTGTAATCTCCTAAAAACAGATTACAGGAGTCATTTTATTTTTACAATACCCGGGGAACGAACGTGATTAGTTACATCACATCTCCAAAATAAAAACTCCTTTTAAAAAAATTTTATATCTTTATATTTTATTCTTATGAACAAGAAACTCATCGCAGGAATCGCACTTGTAACTCTTGCCACAGCAGGAACTCTTACGTATGCTGCCAGCACCAATACAGGAACAGGAAATACTCTCAGGAATGCATTTTCAGGAATGCACAGAAGTGGAAGTGGAAGCTTCGATGCGGAACATTTCAATAAAAGAGGAGGAGAAATGAGAGGTTTTGGACAAGAAAATGGACAATTTGGGATGATGAACGCTTCTGAATGATTTGGGTTTATGAGAAATGGTTCAGGTTCACAACTCACCGATGCAGAAAAGACAAAGCTTGCAACGATGACTCCTACAGAAAAACAGGCATTCTTCGAAGCAAAGATAACAGAAGCAAAAGCTCTTCGTGATGCAAAGGAAACAGTTATCGATAAACTCATCAACGGAGAAACTCTTTCCGATGCAGAAAAAGTAACACTCGCAACTATCAAAACAGAACGAGCTACTGCAAAAGCAAATCGTATCGCTCAAGAAGCAAAGATGACCGAAGTGAAGGTAATTATGGAAAAAGTAAAAGCCGGAACGACTCTCACTGCCGACGAACAAGCGAAACTCGATACTCTCAAGTCAACTTTCAAACAAGGTGGTAAAAAAGGTGGAGAAGGAAAAAGAGATGGAATGGGAAGATAAGAATATTTACACATAAAAACTTTCTCAAATCTTGAGAGAGTTTTTATGTGTATCTATGAAAGTTATTTAAACCTTATTGCTACAATTATAAAATGAGAGAGAATTTTCATAAATATCATACCGTATTTTCCAGATACTTACTAATTTACTCTAAAAAAAGTAAGTTTCTACTTACTTTATGGCTTATTAGTCGAATAATTTGAGTAATAGTCCAGATTATATCTATTTTAAAGCATAAATAGCACTTTCATTTACTCTTTTTGTACCAGAAAAGTAAGTCTCTTTTGGAAGTCGAGCAAAAATGAAGTGAAATCACATCATCTCAAACGATCTGTCCAAAAATTATTACTCCCGATTAACCAAAAATCCATTTCTCATCTCTCTATTTTCTTGACTCTCTTCACAAAAAACATATGCTCTTTACATACATTTTACATCGTTTTCCTAAGATACAAGGCATCTATTTCTCATCATCATTATTATTATGGCACTCGGAGCGCTTACAAAGAAGATTATTACGGGAGTTATTATCGTCGGACTCACCTATGGTGGGTACTCCTATTTTTTCAAGAAAAGTACGACCAGTACGGCTTTCACGACTGTAACTACCACCGTCAAGAAGGGAAATATTGCAAATTCCGTTCAAGTTATTGGGACTTCTGCTCTGACATATGAGCAAAAGATGCAATTTAGTCAGGTAGGAAAAGTCGCGAAAATATTCTTCCAAGAAGGAGAAAAAGTGAAAAAATGACAGATCATGGCAGAGCTCGATACCACCGATGTTTTGAATGATATTCGACAACAAGAAGTAAGTGTGAATAACGCTCAGATAAAGTTGGATCAACTCATCAAATGAGCAACCGACAAAGATCTTCTCAATGCAGAAAATACTGTGACGAGTGCGAGAAGTAAACTCATCACCCTCGAAAATAGTAAAGCAAATCTCTTGACCGACCGAGCAACTAAACCACTACCCACTGAAAGTGGGTAGGTTGAGTATGGACTGGAAGTCCCCTATTACTCAAGTATAATTGTGTTTGTATCTGTATTTGATGGAGTACGATGATGTTCGAGATATTTTTGTACCATTTCATCGGTAATATTTCCCGTACTCCAAGCTCCATATCCTATTGCCCAAAAATGCTTTCACCAGTAACGTTTTGAGAGATCTGGAAATTCTTCTTGTAGTTTACGAGAAGTTGGTCATTTAAGTTTCTGAGCAAGATCTGAGACTGAAAGAGTTGGTGGATATTCTACATGCATGTGAACATGATCCTTACTTACAACTCAAGAGAGAATTCGCACATCTTCTGAATCGCATATTTGTATGATAAGTTCTCTACAACGAGATTGAATCTCTCACTTTAATACACTGAAACGATACTTCGTTACCCATACAATATGCACAGTTAGTTTTGTCACAGTATGAGAACCATGTCTGTCGAGATCATGAAAAGCAAGATCCATAGAAAGTGACGTTACGATATATTCATCACACTGTATCTATAACTCTAAATCCGTCAAGGCCAGTGCTAAAGCTTCCGAACTAAAGTTCGGGGTTTAGGACCAAAATCTGGGACCAATAAACAGAGAGATTTCGATAATCAGATTCTCGCAAAACAAAATGACATAGTCAGTAAACAAGCACAGTTTGCCAATGCACAAAATGAGCTTGCGACTCTCGAAAAAACATCTGATAAAAGTCTCTCCGATACCGATACCGATGTTACGAAAATTCTCGATACGGCTGTGATAGACGCTCGAAAACAGATTATCGATGCCGAGTCCAATCTCTACAATGCCGATGTGATTCTCGGAATCAGTGATGCGAATCGTGCCAAAAATGATACCTACGAGACCTATCTTTCTGCGAAAAATAATACTCTGAAAGTGCAAGCAGAAAATGATTGGAGAACGGCAAGTACTCTCGTGGCAAATGCAAAAACTCAGCTCAATTCTCTTCATGCAACAGGGAATAATAGTACCGATATCAAATCACTTATCACGACTTTGAATCAAGCATTTGATTCACTCGTCATCCTCGGGAAAGACGGAACTGATGCTATGAATGCAAGTATTCCTTCTTCCACATTTTTACAAACTACGATCGATTCTTATGCTGCGACTTTTAGTAGCATCACTTCCGCTTCACAATCGAGTCTTTCCATTATCAGAACGACTCTCGTAAATATCGATAAACTCACCGATCCAGCTCTTATTAAAGCGAGCAGTGATAATACTCTTAGTACCAAAAAACAAGCACTTATCGATCAACAAAATGCTATTTCTCAAGCAGGAAGAGATCTCGCAAAAATAGAAAGTGATAAAGAATATTCTGCTCGCACCTACGATTCTCAACTCGTGTCGGCAGATATCGATATGGAAAATGCACAAAATGCACTCAAATACAATGAAGAAAGTCTGAGGCTTTTGAAAGAATGAGCAACCAAAGAAGAAATCGCCCTCGCGAAAAATACGATTGCCTCACAAAAAATTGCCCTTCAAAAAGTAAAAGAAAATATCAAAAAATACCAGCTCGAAGCTCCATTTGATGGAACGCTCCGTAAAATAGATTTCAAACTCGGAGATAATATCGTTACAAGTTCCAGTGTTACTCCGGAGTATCTCTACATCGAGAATCCAAACCTTGTCGAAATAACTGCCACGGTAGATCAATTAGAGGTTGTGAAACTCAAACTCGGTCAGGAAGCGAAAATCATATTTGACCCCTTCCCTACTATCACACTCACCGGACAAGTAAGCGACATAAACTCTACTCCGACCCAAACTTCTGGAGTTACTTCCTACACGATTAAAGTTGCGATGGACAAATGAAATCATCCCATCTTCAGCGGAATGAGTGCCAAAGTAGATATCATCATCGAGAGCAAACAAGATACTCTCATCGTCGGAACTTCCTTCATACAAAAAGCACGTGGCAAGGTATCGGTTCTCAAACGAGTCGGAACAACCGACACTCCAACAGATGTAGTTCTCGGAATTAGTAATCCAAGTAATACTGAGATTATCAGTGGGGTTGAAGCATGAGATACTATTGTTCGAAAAATCTCAACGAGTACAGGATCTGCTGCAAATAGTTCACTCATTCAAATGCCATCCGGAGGAAGAACAGGTGGCGGCGGAACAAGTGGTGGTAGTAATTTCAGTAGAGGAAATTAATACTCCCCCTGTCATTCGGAGCAAAGTGGAACGAAGTCGAGAAATACCCCCAGGGCACGTAGTCCCTTTAGGTCGAATCATATGGAGTAAAACTATAAAATCTCTCATAATAATGATATTTGGAGACTTCTTATGATTCTACATCAAAAGAGAGATTAAAAGGGATACCTCGATTGTACTCGGTATGACAAATATTTCTGATGATAATCTGTAAACGGGGTTTTTAGGGGTGAAACTGTCTGAGTCCGACGATAAATAGAAAAAGTTGCAACCCGACGAGTTTTTCACCCCTGAAGACTTTTGGTACTTTTGGTCACAAAAGTATAAAGAATATAATTTCTGTCATTTCAGAATTTTCTAGGCAAAAAACAAACAAAGACTACTAAATTTCATACAGAAAATATCTGGCACAGGATTGCCCTTCGGAGAAAATCTTCCTATTATGAAAAACTCAAGAATTCCACCATATTTAAAATCTTGGAAGATCCTGAAACAAGTTCAGGATGACGAAACTCATTCTCTATTCTCTATCAACTATTCCTTATTAACTATCCCCTATTAACTATTCCCTAATCTCTATTTCCTCATCTCTCATTTATGACACCTCTCATTCAAATGCACAAAATCACCAAAGCCTACCAGCTCGGAAAAGAAGAGTTGGTGGTAGTAAAGTGAATCGATATCGAAATAAATAAGGGTGAATTTGTTTCTATCATGGGACAGTCAGGAAGTGGAAAATCAACACTTATGAATATCATCGGGATGCTCGATAATCCAAGTACGGGGACTTATCTCTTCAACGGACGGGATATTTCTGGACTTACTGATGACGATCAAGCACTGATTCGTCGGGAAAATATCGGATTCATTTTCCAGAGTTATAATCTCCTTCCGAGAACCAGCGCTTTGAATCAAGTTATTATGCCACTCATTTATCAGGATGTTGGGAAAAAAGAACGAACCGAACGAGCATTGGCTGCTCTCAAAAAAGTAGGACTCGCCGAGAAAATAAATAATTTCCCAAATGAAATGTCTGGAGGACAACAACAACGCGTTTCTATTGCCCGAGCTCTCGTTACCAATCCTTCCATCATCCTTGCTGACGAACCTACGGGAGCATTGGATAGTAAAACTTGAGTAGAAATTATGAATCTCCTCACCGAACTGAACAACGAAGGAAAGACAGTCATCGTTATAACCCACGAACACGAAGTCGATGCCTTTGCCAAAAGACATATCCTGATACGCGATGGAAATATAGTGAGTTAGTAAAATATATGAGAAATGTAAGTTTTGTCATTCCGAGTACAATCGAGGAATCCCTTTTAATAGATACTTTTGAGACAGAAATTATAAAAAGCTCTAGAATGATATTCTTATGAGAGATTTTATAGCCTTACTCCATATGATTTGATCTAAAGCGATTTCTCCACTTCGGTCGAAATGACAAAATGACTCTCTATAATTTAAAAACTAGATGACAATCCATAAACGGGTTTTTAGGGGTAAAACTGTCTGAGTCCGATGAAAACAGGAGATAGTTGCAACCCGACGAGTTTTTTACCCCTGAAAGCTTTTGGTACTTTTGGCTACAAAAGTATAAAGAATAAAATATTATTTTTCGTCATTCTAAACTTGTTTCGGCAATCTTCCCAATTTCTTTCCATTTCAACTTCATCAGTGTTGATCTCAAGCGATTCCTCCGTTTCAGTCGGAATGACAATAATTCATTTTCTATCTCCTAATCTCTCACTATGATTCTCACCGAACACATCACTGGAGCCCTCGGTTCCATCGTCTCCAATAAACTCCGCTCTGCTTTGAGTATGCTCGGTATTATTATCGGAGTTGCAGCGATTATTATCCTCATGGCGCTCGGACAAGGAACTACCGCGTCAGTTGTAGATAAATTCAATAGTATGGGAGCAAATTTAATAACCATCTCCGCAGGGCAATCGAATAGTTCGAGAGTGGGAGGGGTGAGTAGCTCCAATTCTGCCAAGCTCATGGACGATGCTTTTATTGATTTCGTAAAAAATATCCCAGGAGTGAGAGATATCTCTCCAAGTGTCACTGCGAATAAACAATTTATCGCTGGATCTTATAATACTAATGCGAGTATCGTCGGAGTCAAAACACTCTATCAGACACTCAAGAGTCTCACGGTAGCCGATGGGAATTTCTTCTCCGACGACGATGTGATAGTAAGTAATAAAGTCATAGTCATCGGACATCAACTCGCTTTGGATGCATTTGGAACCGAGAGCCCAGTCGGAAAAGAGGTCAGATTGGAAAATGGAATCTACACTATCATCGGTGTGCTCGCGGACAATTCTCAGACCAATAGACGAATATTTGCCCCGATAACCACGGTTATGTCCAAGATATCTGGAGCTCATTACTATAGTTCCATCGATATCGCCATCGACGATCCTGCGAAAATGGAGTTCATGAAAACATTCGTCGACCGTGAACTTATGCGCTATACCAGCACTTCCGATACCAATAAACCGTATTCCATCAATTCTCTCTCGGAAATACTCGCGTCCGTCCAACAAGTAACCGGAACTTTGACACTTTTCCTCGGAGGAGTTGCAGCAATCTCTCTCATCGTCGGAGGTATCGGAGTTATGAATATCATGCTTGTATCGGTAACCGAACGAACACGGGAAATAGGGATTCGAAAAGCACTCGGGGCTTTTAAGAGTGATATCCTCACACAATTCCTCATCGAAGCACTTTTTATCAGTATCATCGCAGGACTCATAGGAATAGCCATTAGCTATGGAGTCGTCGCGTTGGTAAATAAATTCCTCGCCGCTGTTATTAGTACAAATTCCATTCTTCTCTCTTTTGGATCCGTTGTCTTTATTGGGATATTCTTCGGAATACTTCCCGCATCGAAGGCAGCGAATCTGAAGCCAATTGACGCGTTGAGGTACGAATAAAAAACGTCATCCTGAACTCGTTTCAGGATCTTCCTCTTCTTTCAAAAGCTATAAAAGTCTTTCGAATCATTCCATAGAAGCGACCGTATAGTCGGCATTTTTGTCCCTTACATTAATGTCTTTCTTATCAGTGATCATCATGGCAATGCCTGACTCACCGAAAGAGTAGTTTTTTCTTTCATAAAAGTAGCACTAGGATTTATTCTGGTGCTACTTTATTTTGCCTTTGAATCATTATTTCAGATATTTCTCTATAATCCTCTCCGCAACAATCAGTCCATCGATTGCAGAAGAAGTGATTCCTCCAGCATATCCAGCACCTTCTCCAGTTGGGTAGATTCAGAGAATATTGGACTCAAGAGTTTCTTTGTCACGAGTGATTCGGAGAACCGCAGAACTTCGTGCTTCGATGGCGGTCAGTATCGCATCATTGGAAGCGAATCATTTTATTTTCCTGTCGAGTTCTGGAAGTGCCTTTCGGAGAGCTTTGGTGATAAAATCCGGGAGACATTCGTCCAGCGATGTCAGGGTAATCCCTGGAAGGTAGGTAGATTCTAATTTTCATAATGTCGTCGATGGTTTTCATCTGAGAAAATCCCCCACGAGTTGAGCCGGTGCATGATAGTTGCTACCTCCGAGCTTGAACGCTTTTTCCTCCCACTTTCTCTGAAACTCTACTCCTGCAAGCGGATGAGTAGACCCGAAATCTTCTGGATTCACCGGAACCATCAGAGCACTATTGGACACTCCACTATTCTGACGATATTCGCTCATCCCATTGAGACACAGCCGACCATCCTCCGAAGAAGCCGCCACCACATGTCCACCAGGACACATACAAAAACTATATACCGTCCGAGCATCCTCCGAATGATTCACAAGTTTATAACTTGCTGTCCCGAGCTTCGGACTCACACAAACATCTCCAAATTGCGAACGATTTATCATACTTGCATCGTGTTCGATACGCACTCCCATGGAAAATGCCTTTGGCGTCATATGGAGTCCTCTGTCATAGATCATCTGATACGTGTCTCGAGCCGAATGTCCGACCGCGAGTATGAGTGTATCCGTTTCGATTCGCTCATCATTATTTACTACAATAGCCACGAGTTTACTATCTGCTATTTCTAAATCGGTTAAACACGTACTAAATCGCACCTCTGCCCCGAGAGAAATAAGTTTCAATCTCAAATTTCTCACGAGAAGCCGAAGCTTATCAGTTCCTACATGAGCTTTTGCCGTATAGAGAATCTCTTCTGGTGCGCCCGCTTCCACGAGTTCCTCGAAGACATATTTGCTGCGTGGGTCGTTAATCATGGTATAAAGTTTCCCGTCACTGAAAGTCCCCGCACCTCCTTCTCCAAACTGGATGTTGGAATTGAGATCAAGCGGACCGCCTTTCATGAAAATCCCTACATCTTTGAGTCGTCCCTCGACCGCCTTTCCGCGCTCGATAATAATGGGTTTTAATCCTGCTTTTGCAAGTGCTAATCCCGCAAAAAGTCCCGCAGGACCCGTGCCTACAATCACGGGTCGTTTTCTCTCAATATTCTCAGGAACTTGTTTGATTTCATAAATATATTCCTCCACAAATTTCGCACGATGTTTCATCGGATTCGGTTTTAAGAGATTCACATTTTTATCCTTCAAATCCACATCCACACTATAGATGAAAATAATATTTCCCTTATCTCGGGAGTCGATGGATTTTTTCACGATTTTATACGAAATAATCCCCTCTTTGGGAATCTGGAGGATTTTCTGAATCTTATCAAAAAGAATGGATTTATTATCATTCAAAGTGAGTTTTATTTCTTCGAGGCGGAGGAATTGGGACATAGTGATAAATAATTGAAGTCTATAAAGGGTTTATTCTTGTTTTTCATCTTCCACTCAGATTGAGACTTGAATGATTTCAAAAGTTAATAAAATACCATGTATCCTTTTCTTTTATTAACTGAATAACAATTCGATAGTCACCACCACAAGAAAGCTCATGGATATCTTCTTTATAACCACTCAGTGGATGTCGATAATATTCAGAATTGAAGATATTTTTCTTAAAATCTTCAATTACATCCGTTACTCTCTCATCTAAATTTGGTTTATTTTGAGCGAGCGATTGAAATTGTTTGAGGAATATTTTAGTAAATTCAAATTTCATAGTTTTTTAGTTAACTTTCGTCCATAGAGCGCTCTTAATCATCTCTCGAGTCATGTTTTCACCATTTGGATTCATGCGGACCGTTCTTCCTGCACGAACATCGGAAATACCCATCTCGATCTGCTTACGAAAAAAGCTCTCTTCCGCTTTTTTCATATGCTCCTGATGGGAAAAGAAAAGGTCAAGCGCCTTGTCGACAATAGTAGACTTATTCTCATAGGAATCAAGTCTCTGTGAATTTTCTATCCGAATAGAAAATGAGCGTTTAGCAGTTTTCATAAGAAAATTTCATAAAAAAAATAGTATGACTACTATATGATTTAATCCTACCAAGTCAAAAGATTTTGATATTTTACCTGACCAATCCCCCTCAGATGAGGGGGAAAATTCGAACGCTAGTGAGAATAGGGGGAGTTCTATTGGAGACAAAGATGATTCGATGAATCTTATCTAAAAATCAAGCTCGATTATTTTTTCTTTTTCAACATAGCGAATCTCTGTTTCCTCGTATCTTGTGACGAATTTCCCAAAATCATACGTATGTCCGTGGAGGAGATATTTCGGATGATTTCTATCTACATATTCTCGAATACCATCGAATCCATAATGAGCTGGATCATCATTATCATTCACTCATCGTGGTGGACAATGGGAGATAAATATATCTACTCTCGGAGCAGAAGAAAGCGCTCGGGAGCAATATTCTTGAGTCGACATCATGGTCGATTCTTTGTATTTCACACAACCTTCATATCCCATAAAAGAAACTCCTTTATATTCAAAAGTTTTTAAGTGCAGGTTTGTGATACCTAGAGTTTCCATATATCGTCCATCGCAATGATTTCCATATACCCCAATCTTTGGGATATGTGTTACATTCGCAAGTTCCTGGATGTCATAAAAATAGAGATCTCAGAGGGTGATAATAAGTTCGATATCCGGATTATCCGCGAGGATTTCCTTGATAGGTCGGGATGGTGGGCGATCTGCGAGGATGAGAGTTTTCATAACTAAGTTAGTTATCATAATAAAATCTAATTTTGCTATATTTTTAAATAGCCTTTATATTCACCATTTTATCAAAACTATAATGTCTTTCTACTCAGTGTCGTGTTTCTCAAATTACTCAATAATAGGAATGATTCATATATGACATTAATCATATTTTCTTTGGAATGATTTCCTGCCAAGATCATTTATATAAGGCTGATATTTTTCACTTTCTATTAATTGTATCTTGAATTATTTTCTTTCTTTCTTCAACTGATTGAGAGTTTACTAGAATCTCTTCTTCATTTCTTTCTTTTTTCTTTTCGGTTAAAACTGTTCATTTACAATCATAGCAATGACGACCTTCTCAAGAAATCAAAGTATCATCATGAAAATTCTCAAGATCCTTTAATTCTCAACATTTTGGACATACTTTCTTTTTACCATTCTTATATTTTTCAACATCTTCCAATATTTCTTGAATCACGGAATCATGAGATCATTTTTTACCTGTAATACTCACTATTAGTTCTTCAAGTCTATCTGAAATTACCTGAGCAGGATTGTCTTTTAGTCACAAATTAAATTTATTGATTCGTAAAAATGTATAACCATATGATTCAAGAATTTTCTGTCTATAAATATCATCATCCTTGTAGTAAAATTCATAGTTTCCCGAATTCACATTGGATAATTCTGTAAAATGTTCTTTGAAACCATCATATTCGATAATAATATTTGTTTTTATTCAGTTGCGTTTATAAATAAACAAGAAATCTACCTTATATTTTGCATGATGGTATGAAGAGTCTAGCTGCTTGAGGTATGATCCGATATCAAACTGAGGAATCAGCTCTATATATTCCTGATTATCCAGGTAAAATTTACAGCTTATGAGCCAATGAAGAACTTTCGTTTCCATGGGTGAATTTGGATCTACGGCCGCCATTTCTACCCCTTTATCTAGAATATTCTTGTAGTGACTTAGTGCCAGCTTAATCGAACCATCATGAAATTCTTCTACTGGTTTACTCAGAATAAACCACATTTTTTCTTTTGCGCGAGACAATCCTACGTTAAGACGTTGTGCTTTTAATTTATCTTCCTCTACAGAAGATGGAGTCAGGTCTTTGATAAAGATATAATTAAGCTTATCATCTGCCCTTGTTGCAACCATGGAATAGATGATGATGTCACGCTCCTCTCATTGACAAGTATCAAAAGTCATAATTTTCAGCTTTAGCTTCTCAAAGAGGTCATCTTTTTGAGAAAGGTTGCTAATAGTCTTGATGATGTAGCGTTGCTGTTCGGTATGAGGTGTTATTATTCAGACACTTATCCCTGTATTTTTCGCAAGAATATCCAATAATTGTTGAACTATAAATTCAGCCTCAGTAGGGTTGGTATTTTTAATAGCTCTTCAATGCAGTTCTGCTTCTGGAAGAATAGTAAATTCAATAATCTCATTCAAGGGTTTGCCTCGAATTTTCATTACCTGCAATCCGTTGTTATAGAAATGCTGATTAGAAAATGAGATAAGTTCCAGATATCAACGAAAATGTTTTCGCAGTACTACTTCATGATTCATTATATATGAGAGAAAATCAAGCACGGAACTTTTGATATTGAATTTTTTCAACCTCAATAGTGCGGTTTGTGAAACATCTCATCCTGAGGTAAAGAAGTTCTCAAGATGTTTTGCATATTTGGTATTCGTTTCTCAGCTTGCTTGAGATGTTTTTACATTACTAAACTGTTTTTCATCCCCCAAAACAACTACTTTTTTTGCTCGAAAAATTGCCGGCAATGCCTGCGCTATTGAAACTTGAGATGCTTCATCAATGATTACTAAATCAAACATTTCATATTCCAATGGTACAAAATCCGAATAAGTTCGTATATTTGCGATAATACAAGGAAAGGCATTTTTTAGCTGTCAGAATAATTCCTTAGGAAACCTTTTCTTCTCCTTGATAATATTTTTTAAAGTCTGTACATCAGCCGCATTCTTATCATAAAAATCGATAATTTTTTCATCCATAACAGATGCCATGGTTAGTGCCATTATTTTTTCGATCTTCTTCTTTTTGTCGAAAAACTCCGAAGAATGAGACCCTAGAGTCTTTCTATATTTCTTGTAAAACTTTAGATATGTGGAATATTCCTGAAATTTTTCTTGCTCACAATCAAAAAAATCGTGAAACACAAAGGATCCAATATCTGTATCGGAAAATTCAAATATATAAGAAGTAATATTCTCAATAGATTCTGAGAAATCTAATATGAGTTCTATATTAAGAATTTTACTCTCAAGATCACTTATGTATTTTTGTAAATTTTTGTAAATATCTTCTGGATTATGAGTCATAATCTCGTTTAAATGTGCAAAAGCCATATTCGCCTTTGTCCATTCTTTGAGTTCGTAGATAGATAAACCATCAATATTATTTTCCTCAACAAATTTAATTATCTCATCTTGAATATAGGTATATTGTTTTTTTCATGATAAATGTCTGAGTTGAGTGAAGGCATTGATAAAAAGCGGGGAATCCTGAAGCTCAGGGAGATTTGATTTTTGTGCTTCTATAAACTCAAAATAATCCCATAAACGACTCATTTTATCTATATCTTTATGTGGAATTTCAGGTATCGATGGGAACACTCTCCGAAAGTCCCTATCTAATACTAGTAACTCTTTTTTTGCAAAAAACAATCCAAATATTGGATATTTTTTTGAATTCACTTCATCTATATATTCTTTTATCCTAGAAATATCCTTACTTGCGATATTTTCCCCGAAATAGTTAAGTTCCTCGTCTGTAAGGTTTTTTCAATATAAAAATATATTCTGAGCTTTTTCCGTTATCTCAGAGAATACGGACAGATATTTTCTTATCTGAGGCAGGCGACTATTTTTGAAATCAATTTCACCAAAAAGAGATTTCCATAAAAAATTATCCATCTCAGAAAATGATTCTGTAAGTTTTTCAATAAAAATCTCAAAATCATCAATTCAGTCTAATCAGATTCAAAGAAGATTATCTTTTCATGTAGAATGTATATTTTTTAACGATTCTTCTATTGTTCTGTAGAGTCCAAGTAAACGTTTGGCTATGGATAACTCCTCATCATACTTGTGCACATGGGAAGAAATCGGGAATGTGATTGTTTTTAGATTACTTCTTAGAAGAAAAATATTTTCTATAAACGTATTGTATCTATCAACTCATCATTCTTCAGCTAAAACCTCTTCTGGCTTAATGATGTCTATGATATCAGAAAGTTCATCCTCAAGACGGAAAAACATTTCAAGTTCAGGATAAGATATATCCGACTGTCTTTTTATTTCATCTTGAATTTCTTCACGAACACTCGATTCCAGTAATTCCCTATGAGCGTTTATTTCACCCAATTTTTGTCTAACTACTTGATTGTGTTGACGAATGTCCCTAAGCGCACCTCATGCAACTATTTGGTTAAAACGGTTTCCGTTTTTTCCTATTCGAAATATAGGATTTTGAAAATTCTCATTTACACGGATTGCATTTAGAGTTTGTGATATTTTTCATTCAACCACGTCCAGCGCTTCTTCCTTGTCTGAAATCATCAATACAGATTTTCCATTGAGAATATAATCACAAACTATTGCAGTGATTGTATGTGATTTTCCTGTTCCTGGAGGACCTTTTATAACAAGATATGAACAATCTTTTTTAGATATTCCGATCAGAGCCTTCCTTTGTTCTTCATTGAGAGGCACTGGTGATTGATATACTAATTTCTCACTGATATTTTTTTCATTCCACTCAGAATCTACGGCGTTAGATACATTATCTGGATTCTTTGTTATGAAGTTCTCAACCAGACGTTCAAAAATTCCAGTTAATAAGGAATCATCTGGCAATGTAAGAATTTCTTCGTAATCATTTACGATAGATTCATCAGATTTATCAAATAAGTTTATATAACAACTATTTGAGACGGTAACTAATTTTGATATACTTTTTTGTAGCTCACCTAAATCTACTTTTATTGTTTTATCTGTTTCGAAATAATCACATATCTCACTGAGAAATTCTTGAAAAAATCAAATAGGATCTGTGATATCAGATAAATGTATAATTCTATCATCAATAGATCTTATATTTCCACTTCTCCCCATTATCACGTTATATTCTTGCACTATCCATTCGATGGCATTTCTGTTGATATATAGAGGCGAGTCAAATCATATAGTCCATTCAGATTCTTTCTTAACGAGTGTAGCGGGTGTGAAGAATAAAGGATATTTTGTCTTTTGAAAGGAAATATCGTAAAAATAAAAATACAATTCTGTCTTATCAAAGATTTTATTATTGTTGAACAATTCACTTACTTCATCAAATAAATCGTCTATTTGATATGATCAAAAGAAATTAGTGAGAGTATCTTGTATATCCTTGTGTTGATATAAATTTATAATTTCGAAATTAATATCCATTTCGACATCCGCGAAATATTGCTTCAATATTTCCATAATCCCATTTCCTGGAATAGAAAATAGCTGTTCAGATATTTCTAATAGCATGAGCGATTTTGAATTCTCATCGCCGATACCGATATTTTCCAAAGGCTTCTCTATCATCGAAAACAACGGAGCAAGAAGATTCGTCTGAAATATTATTTTTATATCAGAGGTACTTTCTTCTAGGAACTTATCATATTCGTCCGTATAAATCTTTTTGTTGTCTTGAATCTTGACTGTAATTTCTTCACAAATTTTATCTGTAACTGTAGTATCAATTTGAGCAATTTTCTCAATAATTAATTCAATGAGATTTGATGGAATTTTTGCGGCAAATTGTTTTTTCTTAATCCGATTCAATCCTTCTGTCCAATTTGAAAGAATAAGCTTCGAAGATTGATTATTTCAATCGGGGAATTTTGATAATTTGGTTCCTATAAGGAGCCCATCTTGATTTTGGTTCCGAATTTGTCTTTTGGGCGTGCGTTGTTTATGGAAATCTGTTTCTAAAAAGTCTCGAAAATATTTTGAAATTTCTCGGACAAGACCATTTGAATTACTCATTTTATAGTTATTGATTATATTTTAAAAAATCTATCCCCCATTCAAAATCAAAATCACCAACCCCACCATTCGATCCTTGTCTTCTTCACATCCTCCACCGCTTTCAGGAATTGTTCGTAAGTCCGCTCTCAAGCGGACTTTTCATATTCTGAAACTCCCCCTTAATCCCCCTCATCCGAGGGGGAGATAAAAAGATTAACCACTTCAGTCCCCCTCGGGTGAGGGGGAAATTCGAACGATAGTGAGAATAGGGGGAGTTTTTTATGATAAAATAGAGCAGATGAGCAGCTTTTTCTTCGATGGAAGGATACGCATCCTCCCCGAAAACCGACTGCATGACATTTCCGACAATCCCCGAGAGATTCCCCGCCTGCTTTTCCTGAGCGAATACTAAACCACTACCCACTGAAAGTGGGTAGGTTGAGTATGGACTGGAAGTCCCCTATTACTCAAGTATAATTGTGTTTGTATCTGTATTTGATGGAGTACGATGATGTTCGAGATATTTTTGTACCATTTCATCGGTAATATTTCCCGTACTCCAAGCTCCATATCCTATTGCCCAAAAATGCTTTCACCAGTAACGTTTTGAGAGATCTGGAAATTCTTCTTGTAGTTTACGAGAAGTTGGTCATTTAAGTTTCTGAGCAAGATCTGAGACTGAAAGAGTTGGTGGATATTCTACATGCATGTGAACATGATCCTTACTTACAACTCAAGAGAGAATTCGCACATCTTCTGAATCGCATATTTGTATGATAAGTTCTCTACAACGAGATTGAATCTCTCACTTTAATACACTGAAACGATACTTCGTTACCCATACAATATGCACAGTTAGTTTTGTCACAGTATGAGAACCATGTCTGTCGAGATCATGAAAAGCAAGATCCATAGAAAGTGACGTTACGATATATTCATCACACTGTATCTATAACTCTAAATCCGTCAAGGCCAGTGCTAAAGCTTCCGAACTAAAGTTCGGGGTTTAGGACCAAAATCTGGGACCAATTAACCCCCACTAAACCACCAGCTCTGCTGGTGGAACCATCCAGGTTCTACCATTTCGGCGTAAAGTGTATATACTTCAAGTTAGCGAGGAACAAATAGAAGGGGCATAACGCCCCCCAATCTATGCAAACTCTTAACTATGAAGCACAATCTCATGTTCAGTGGGATTGTACATACCACATTGTGGTAGTACCAAAATATCGAAAAAACATACTTTTTCAAGGAATTCGTAAAGAAATAGGAGAACTCTTCAAAGAACTTTCCAAAAGATTCGATTTCGAGATTGTAAAATGAAACGTCTGACCAGATCATATTCACATGATTGCAAGAATTGCACCAAAATACTCCGTTGCTGATATCATGGGAAAACTCAAATGAAAGAGTGCTATCATTGTACATAATCGGTTTGGAAAGAAGAAAATGATAAGTCAGAAAAGTTTCTGGAGTAGATGATACTTTGTCTCCACCGTCTGAATCGATATCGAGATGATAAAAAAGTATGTTGCTGACCAGTGGAAACGTGATAAATATACAGACTGATCTCAGCTTGATTTTAACTGGTAACTCCCTATAATGAACAGAATGCCCCATATTTAGCCCCTTCTAGGGGCTCTTCGCTTAATACTACCAGCTCTGCTGGTAGATACTTACTTCGGTCGCTTCTTTTTTCTCTATGAGATCCGTTTTTAGTTCGCCAAGAGCAACTCCAAGCTCTTCTGCGGTGAACTCTACTTCTTTTCGGCTGAGTCACTGCTGTGGTAAACTTGCCTTATCGTAGGCATCGAGCGAGAACCAAGTTCCGGCGAAGAGAGTTATGAGATCGAGAACATCGTTTGAAGAAAGTCCGGAGGTCGCAGGAAGTAACTTTTTCACATCCTCCACGGCTTTCAAGAATTGTTCGTAATTCCGCTCGATCCGCGATGGATTAATGGTGTACCCTTGTGTAATATGCTCACGGAGAGTGGTTGTCGCCCAACGACGGAATTTGGTTGCTGTTTTAGAATTCACACGATATCCAACCGAAAGAATAGCATCGAGATTATAGAACTCCACTTGGTATATTTTCCCATCCGAGGCAGTTGTTGCATTTTTTGCAACAACTCAAATTCGATCAAGCTCACCCGTAGAAAATATATTTGAAAGATGGCGTGATATTGCTGATTTATCGCGTCCAAAAATCTCAGCAATTTGATCAAGACTCGCCCAAATAGTATCGTCATTTAAATCTCATCGAAGTGCAATACTCCCATTTTCTGTCTGATATATCACAAGTTCTTTTTCCATACTTCCGAAAGTTAAAAATTACTTTCTCAACTCAATTCCCTCCCCTTCCAATTTCGCAATAATTTTCTCCTGAATAGCAAGCGCTTCCTCATCGGTGATAGTTTTTGTGAGATCCTGGATAAGGAACGAGAATGAAATGGATTTCTTTCCTTCTCCGATTTTCACACTGTCGCGGAATTCGTCTACAACCGAGAAGTTTGAGAGAAGAGGACTCACGCTCGCGATCTTAGCGATAACGGAACTTACCGGAAGAGTTTCCGCGAATACGAAGTTGAGTTCACGGGTAATTCCTGGAAATTTTCCGATTTCAGAAAATATATGATGAGCTGTTGCAAAATGATGAGCAAGTTTCCCGAAATCTACCTCGAAAAGGAGGACATCTGAATTTGCGAGCCCAAAAGACTCGGCAACACCTGGGTGAAGCGACCCAAAAGATACGAGTACTTCCCCATCAATCGTATATTGCCCTGATTTATTCGGATGATAAACATCTGAGAAACTATTCCCTATTCCCTTTTCCCTATCCCCTCTTGCCCCCTGTTCTACAGCAAATATTTTCCCGGGAAGAATAGCTCGAAGGAATCCATCGAGAATCGTTCGAAGTGCTTTTATATCAGAACCAACCAATACTCCGGCGAGTGCTTTTTTTTCGGTAAAAATCTCTGAAAAACTCGTTCTTTGGATTCAAAGTTCCGCTTCTCATTCATCGTACTGGCTTTGTACATCTCATTTCGATGCTCACTTTTCGTCCAAATTACTTTCTTTTTGAGAGTTTTCTATTCATTCTCCCGATATAATTTTTTCAAAAATCTTTCCGATTTCAAAAAGTCCAAACTTTTTCTGCTGCTTCAGATTCTCCGCCGTCGCATCCAAGAGATTTGGAACCATAGATCGTCGCATCATCGTATATTCCACATTGAAGGCATTCTGAATATGTACCGCATTACTATCGTCGGTATATCCAATGAGTGCATCTTTTTTCTGATTGGAGAAAGAATAATTATAGGTTTCAAAGAGTCCAACAGAAGAAAGATAGGTATTTATCTGGTCTCGAAGCTCGATAGATTCATTCTTCATCGCGATAGAAAAAGGTCCAGTAATTGGGGTATTTGGAACGAGTTCATATCCATTAATTCGTCCGATTTCTTCCACCAAATCTTCTTTGATAGAGATATCCTTGGTAGCTCGCCAACTTGGAACTTTCACAGAGAAACTCTCTCCGCTAAAAGTTGTTTCAAATCCAAGTCGTCAGAGAATATCTGATACTCGTTCTTTCGAAATCGCAAGTCCGAGTTTTTTCTCGACAAAGGCGAGATCAGTTGTGATAGAAATATCTCGAACTTTTGTGGAATCAAGATAAGAAAAGGCTCCAGAGCAAACAGTATTTTTCCCGAGAAATTTAAGGATATCGAGAACTCGTGGGAGAACGCGACGAGCAAGTGTTGGATCAAGTGATTTCTCGAAACGCATCGAACTATCGGTACGAATTGCGAGTCTCTGAGAAGTGAGACGAATAGAAACAGGATCAAAACATGCAGCTTCAAAATATACATTTTTGGTTGTTTCACTTACTGCAGAACTCATTCCTCCGATAACTCCCGCGATGGCAAGAACTTTTTCACTATCAGCGATGACGATATCTTTACTTGTCAACGCATATTCCTTGGAATCGAGTGCGAGGAGAATTTCTCCCTCTCGTGCCTGACGAACAATAATATTTCCCACTACTTTGTCCGCATCAAAAGCGTGCATCGGTTGTCCAAGCTCGGTCATGATATAGTTCGTGATATCCACGAGGTCAAATTTCGGACTCAGTCCTGCTTTTCGAAGCATCTGATCGATCCCGAGCGGAGAAGTTCCAGCTTGGATATCTTTAATGGAAATAAGATCATAGGAAAGTACATGAGCAGAATCGATTTCTACGGAAAGTTTCCCGGAAACTTCTGGAAATGTTCCAGTATACGGCGTGAATGGAAGAGAAAATATCGCTCCAAATTCTCGTGCATTTCCTTCGCAACTAAACAAATCCGGACGATTGGTGATAAATTTATTGTCGATTTCAAAAACCGTATCTTTCAAAGGAAAAGAATATTTTATATTTCCATTTCCAGGAATAGAAAGTTCAAGGTCATAGAAAGGAGTTCCGAGTTTGGAGTCAAGAAGGCTTTCTGGAAAATAATTCTCCAATACCATGATACCTAGAGCTCGTTCTTCCTGGAGTCCGAGTTCATCCTCGCTACAGATCATCCCTTCGCTCGCTTCTCCACGAATCGTGGAAAGTTTGATTTCAAAATCTCGCTCGGCTCCGAGTTTCGCTCCTACGAGTGCCACAGCGACATATCTCGCAGTTCGGACATTTTCGGCACCACAAACAATCTTACGAGCTCCAAGTGAACCACAATCAAGCTCCACGAGATTGAGATGATCAGAGTCCGGATGTGGACGAGTAGAAACCACTTTTGCGATTACGACTTTTTCTTCCGCCCAGATTTCTTCGATAGCATCGATTTCAGCTGTGTGAATAGAATAGAGATGGGCAAGTTTCGTCGCTCCGAGTTCTCCGAGAAGAGGAGAAATATTTGTATACTCTGATATCCAGGAAAGAGGGATTTTCATAATAGGAAAGAAATGGGATAATAAATAACATGAAATACTGATATTTTCTGATGGATTATATGGAAGATGTTCTTTTTTTCAAAAGAGAGTTGAAAAATTGTCACTTTAAAAGTTAAAATGTCGTAAAGATACAAAATAGAAATGTCGTAAACTACAGAAAGTATTTTTACTTTCTGTAATAAAAACAAGATTTCTATGATTAACTATCTTTGTATGACCCAAAAAGAACTTAACCTCAAGAGTATTATGGACAAACTCATCGTCTGAGAGCTCTTTGAGCATGAAGCGGCAAAGCTTGCTCATAAGAGTCACCGTCAGATTCAACGAATCAAAAAACTATAC
>CAVVTN010000021.1:0-21544 GCA_963751115.1 uncultured Candidatus Altimarinota bacterium | reverse complement strand
GAAAAAGTTCGTAGACCTATTGCGGACGCGAAATCTCTCCAAACGCTTATTCAGAAGCTCGAAAAAGCAAAATCTCCTATCATACTCGTTGGAGCAGGAGCGAAATCCGGAAACGAATCACCAAATACCTTACGAAAGTTATAGAAAAATATAACATTCCATTTTTCACTTCTCAGATGGGAAAATGAGTCGTCGATGAACGCTCTCCACAATTCCTCGGAACGGCCAGCACTCACCGAGCATGATTATGTCCATAAAGCCATTGCACAATCTGATTTGATTCTCTCTGTCGGATACGACGTAGTAGAAAAGCCAACGAGTATTCTCGGACCAAATGGTGTTTCTACGATTCATATCAATTTCTTTCCGTCCATTATGGACGATGTGTATGCTCCAAATCTCGAAGTAGTCGGAGATATCTGACACACACTCTGGCAACTTTTTGAAGCAAATATAGATACTTCTAATTGGGATCATTCCGCTATTTATAAAACAAATGAGACAAATAAAATAGTCATGATTGAGAATAATTCTCTCGAAAAGGATACGAAAATTATGATGCCCCGAACTTTTGTAAATGCCCTCAGGGAAAATCTCGGGGAAGAAGATATTATCGCATTGGATAATGGTCTTTATAAACTCTGGATTGCCCGAAATTATCCTTCATATCACCCAAATACCGTACTTTTGGATAATGCTCTTGCAACAATGTGAGCAGGGTTTTCGAGTGCGATGGCTGCAAAAATGTTACACCCAAAAGAAAAAGTTATTTGTATAACGGGAGATGGCGGACTGGTTATGAACCTCGGAGATATAGAAACGGGTGTTCGACTCGGTTTAGATATAACTATTATTATTCTCAATAATAGCAGTTACGGTATGATTAAATGGAAACAAAAGAATAATAATATGGGAGATTTCGGACTCGATTTCTGAAACCCTGATTTTGTTACGATGGCAGAAAGTTTCGGAGCACATGGTTACAAAGTCAGCAATCCTCTCGATTTCGAGAATATTTTCCGAACCGCTCGCGACACTCCAGGAATCAATATCATCAATCTCGATTTCACATATCCAGAAAAAATTGTGTAATCCAGTATTTTAAATAAATTCAAAGACAAAATTTTATAATATTTTCTCACTTCTTTTTATTATGAAAAAACTTTATCTTGCAGGAGAATGGGTTGACACAGGAAAATATATGGACGTCGTATTCGAGTATACGGGAGAAGTCGTGGAAACCGTTTCCATGGCTTCGGCAGAACATATGGAAATAGCTATAGTGAAAGCGAAAGAATCCCTCAAACAGACTCGAAAACTTGAACCATTTGAGCGAGCAAATATTCTTAAATTTATCGTCCAAGAATTGAAAGATAAAAAGGAGCTTTTTGCACAAACTCTCGTACTCGAGAATGGGAAAACTATCCGGGAAGCTCGCGGAGAGATGGATCGATGTATCTCCACTTTCGAGATTGCCGTCGGCGAATCAGAACGAATCTATGGAGAATATGTAAATCTTGCTATCAATTCGATGGCAACACACCGACATGGGATTATTAAACACTTCCCTATCGGAGTAGTTTCTGCTATTACACCATTTAATTTTCCAATGAATCTTCTGGCACATAAACTTGCACCAGCTATCGCAACCGGGTGTCCGATTGTTATAAAACCAGCTTCTGCCACTCCCCTTACAACGCTTATGATTGCAGAAATTATAGAAAAATCTGGGTGGCCAAAAGAAGCTCTTTCTGTACTTCCAAGCGATAGAATTGTCGGGCAACAACTCGTGGAAGACGAGAGAATTTCTCTTCTTTCTTTTACGGGTTCTCCTGCAGTTGGATGGCAAATGAAAGAAAAATCTGGAAAGAAAAAAGTAGTTCTTGAACTTGGAGGAAATGCCGGAGTTATTGTTGATCGTGAAATAGAAGACTGGGATTGGCTTATCAACCGAGTGGCGATGGGTGCATATTATCAAGCGGGGCAGAGCTGTATAAGTGTGCAAAGAATCTATGTTCACGCAGATATTTATGAGGAATTTAAGATGAAACTTGTGAAAAAGCTGGAAACCATGAAGATCTCGAAATCCGCGAAGTGAATCAACAGACATCGGTGGACTTATCGATCCTAAAAACAGAAAACGTCTTGGTGACTGGATTGCGGAATCTCTCGATATGGGAGCTACTTGTTTGACAGGGAATAAATGAGAAGGAATTCTCCTGAATCCCACGCTTCTAGAAAATGTTCCTGATACTGCAAATCTTGTTCGAGAAGAAGCCTTCTGACCAGTAGCCGTTCTAGAAAAATATACGGATTTTTCGGTAGTTATCGAACGACTCAATGCTTCAAAATTTGGGCTTCAAGTGGGGATATTCTCAAAAGATATCAATAAAATCTGGCAACTGTATGAGAATGCTGAAGTCGGTGGAGTTATTCAAAATGATGTCCCCTCCTTTCGAGTTGATGCTATGCCATACGGATGACTTAAGGATAGTGGACTCGGACGAGAAGGGATTAAATATGCCATGAAAGATATGCTCGAAGAGAAAGTTTTAGTTTTGAAGATATAATAACATTTTGGCTCTTCCGTATATCGCTTTGGTAGATATCTCAAAAAGAATATACTACACAACATTACTCCTCTCATAAAATATACCCTATGGAAAAAGATATATTTCTCAAAGCATTATGACTCCAGAGTCCTTGGTATATCAAAGAGTTTGCTTTGAGTGTAGAGAATCAAAGGCTCGATATACACCTTGATTTCGAGAAATGAGCAAAGTTTGAAAATAATGATGGAGATATGGTTACTACTGAACAAACTGTCAAGTCTCGTTTTTTTAGGACACACAAACTATGAAGCTCATGTGGTTACAGGAATACTTGTGAGTTCGCCAGTTTCCTGAGCGAAAACGAACAAGGATTCCTGTGGAGTAGAACTAGAATGGGTCATACAAACTTCTGGAATACTTTGTTTTTTAAGAATTTCTTCTTTTTCCCGTATGATGAATGTAAATTTCTTTGGTGGCATTTTTAGGGCAGTATGAATTCGTTCGTGATTGTAATAATAGATTCGATAATGAATTGCTGCAATGAGGTCTTCAATACAAGCATAGGCATTTGGAGAATCCAGCTCCAGTTTAAATTTTCCATAATAAGACTCTTGACCTCCATTCTCCCAAGGAGATCATTTTTTACTCATGGATATTTGTATGCCTTGTTCTCTGAGATAATTCATAATCAAGAAACTTCTGTATTCACTTCATTGGTCTGAGTGAAAGATCTGTGGGATAGCCTGTGTATATTGAAATGCCATTTTAATTGCTTCAAGTGCAAATTCTTTGGTATGCACAAAAGATATGGAGTATCCAATGATTTCTCTTGTATACGCATCAAGAACAGTTGCAAGATACAGATGAATTCAGTGATAAATAATATGAGTAAAATCCGTTCTCCATATAACATTGGCTCGTATAGGGCAGATATTTTTTGTGAGGTTTGGTATCTTGATATCTGGAAGTCCTACATCTGCACTCTTTGTAAACTTTCTTCATATCCGCACTTTTGCAAAAATGGAGAATTTTTTCATGAGTCTTCGGGCTTTTTCAAAACATATTCCCATACTCCAAGCAATACGCCTATGACCATACCAAGGATGAGCCTCGTGGAGAGATTTCAACTCTGATTGGAGTAGAGCATCTTTTACTTCTACTTTTGATTGGTAGTACACGAGGGATCGTGCTACCTGAAGTGTTGTACAAAGAAGAAGTTTATTACAACCAGGATTATGCGAGAGGACCTCTCGAACGAGCATTATCCTGCTCATCTTTTTTTTTGAATCGCTCAACAACAACGCTGAGCGATCAGATGATTTGAATGAGATCAGTTTTTTCCTTCTCAAGCCTTTGAATCTTGGCAAGATAGGCCGATGAAGTAATTCCACTCTCATCTACTTCTTTTTTAAGCCAAGATTGAATAGTTTCAACCGTGACTCCAAATTCAGATGCTGCATCTGACATTTTTCTTCATTCAAGCTTTACTTGACGAAGTATAGTGGCTCTTACCTCAGGAGGTATTTTATGAAATGTTCCTGGCATAGAATATAAAAATAAAGAAATATAAATATATTGAACTCTCATTTTCTTGGCATCTTATTCAAATTTCATTTTATTTCTATTCAAATGAATGAAAAATAGGACACCGAGCTTTCGAGTTCGTGTGTCCTATTTTATCCGGACTGGTCAGGCTCGATGGAGCTATGAATATTGAACAGCTACAACTTGATAATCTTTCCTCGAAAAGACGCTTACAACTCTCGAGACTCAAACCATTTGATGCGAATTATTCTCATCCTTTCTTCGATTCTTCATTGATGTTCTGAGAAGGAAGAGGTTTTGATATAGTTATAGGAAATCCTCCGTATAGTGGTATTTCTATGAACAAGGGCGAATGGATTACTGCTAAAATCGAAGACTATAAATACATAGACGGAGTGCATTTCTGAGAGAGAAAACACTGGCTACAGGACGATTATGTAAAATTCTTCCGTATGGCAGAATCAATGATCGAATCGAACAAAGAATGAACACTCTCTTTTATCACGAATCATGGATTTATCGATAATCCGACTTTTCGAGGGATGCGATGGCACCTCCTTCAGACATTTGACCAGATTTCAATAATCGATCTTCATGGAAACTCAAAGAAAAAAGAAACAGCGCCCGATGGAAGTAAGGACGAAAATGTTTTCGACATCCAACAAGGGACGGCGATATTTATCGGAGTGAAAACGGGAAAAAAGAAACCTTGAGAACCAGCAAAAGTTTCGCATATTGATCTCTATGGGAAAAGAACAGAAAAGTTCGATTGGTTAGAGAAAAATAATAATATGAAACTAAATAGCATCGATCCAATAACCCCGTATTGTTTTTTCGCTCCGAAGAATTTTTGAGAAAATGAAGAGTACCAGAAAGGTTTTAGTTTAAATGAAATATTTCCTGTAAATGTTACGGGCATAGTGACGGCAATCGATAGGCTTGTCATACAATATACTACCGAAGAAGCCTGCGAAATGACTCAGCAAATTCTCAAATCTTCAAATCCTTATCTGGAATTTGATATTAAGGATCAACGCAAACATAAAAAAGAAGCTCGAATTAAAGAACTCTGAGAAATATCAGAAAACCTACCAACGAAGATTGCTTACCGCCCATTTGATATTCGATATCTTCATTATACTAAAAAAACAGAATGTTGGATAAATTCACCGAGATATGAGATAATGAAACATATGCTATTGTGAAGTAATAAAAGCATTGCCTGGATTCGTCCCATGACAGCTAATTACGATTTTGATTTACTTATTTCTGATTCAATAATTGATCAATGTTTCGCCTGAAATAAATCAGCCTGAGCTTGAATTACATACATATGACCGCTTTATCTCTATTCTGATTCAGACCAATTTAATGAATCAACTCGCACCCCAAATCTCGACCCGTTAATCTGGTCTAAGATTAACGAAATAGTCGAGGAAACTACACCAGAGCAAATTCTGGACTATATCTATGCAGTTCTCCACTCGCCGAGTTATCGAGAGAAGTATCGGGAGTTTTTGAAGATTGATTTTCCACGAATTCCTTATCCGACTTCGAGAGAGCAATTTTTAAGTCTTGTGGCACTTGGTTCGGAACTTCGAGGCTTACATCTACTTGAATCTCCGAAAGTAAAGGAATTTATCACAACATTTCCAGTTGAAGGATCAAATATAGTGGAAAATGTAAAATACACTGATGGAAAGGTATATATCAATACTAGTCAGTATTTTAGTAGTGTCCCGGAAACTGCTTGGACTCATCCGATAGGTGGATACTTGCCAGCCCAGAAATGGCTAAAAGATAGGAAGGGTCGGATACTAAACACGGAAGATATCACACATTATCAATCGATGATCGTGGCAATGAATGAGACGGTAAGAGTTATGGGAGAAGTGGATGAAGTGAATGGATTAATGACGGAGAAGAAGGTTTAGATTTTTAACTTCATATTATGAAGAAAATTTTAGCAAAAGTAAAAGAGCATTGGGTTCTATTCTTGGTCTCATTAGTTGCAGATGTATTTGGAATTTGGTGATTCTTCTCTGCTCAGCAAGCGAACAATCGGATAGACACCATTGAGACTAATATCTCTCAGATCAGTGGTAATGGCAATATTTCAGTGCAATGAAAAGGGAATTCAACGATTCAATGAGATATTCTGGGCTCTCAGGTTTATCAAAATTCTTCCGTTCAACAAACCATCGTCCCTAAAACTTCTGAGGAAAAGAAGGCTGATGAAATCACTCAAAGAGCCAAGGGTGCTCTCAATGATTTCTACAATGCTATAAATAACAAAGATTTTGTTAGAGTTGAAGCTCTTTCATATAATACTTTCATAGCCGATCCATCGCTATCAAAATATTTCTGAAAAACGTATCTTACTAATTTCCTTGCCACTATAGATGGCACATGGAGGATACAAAATATCGAGGAAGATGCTGATAAAAGAAAGGATGAAAGATTTACATCCCGAAGGGGATTTAACTATGAAATGTACTATGTCCTAAAAAATGGACAACCTTATAAAGATAAATGGAATGCTATCGTGGTATATAATCCATTAGAGGATAGGTTTTTTATAAATGCCTTGAATTGTGAAACAAAGAAGTGTGTTAATCAACCATTTTTTACTTTACGTTAATCATTAATACTGTGTCCCATAGTTTTAATGATTAGCTCTATAATCGCCTCTAACTTTTTCTGAATAATGTTTTGCATGAATAAGAATTAAGGATATATTTCAAATTATAAACTAAATCTATAGCCTATGATTCCTACAGAACCTTCTATATTCTCTACTTCGGACGATATCCGATCCTGGCAAGAAAGCTTCGATCTAGAATTTAAGCTTGCTCACTGAAAAGATGGCCAGGGTGAACTACCGACAAGTTTTTGGGACACATACAGTGCGTTTGCCAATACAGTAGGGTGAGAAATATGGCTTGGTATTAAGGAAAATCAAGATAGAAATTTTGAAATAAAAGGAATAAACAACCACGAAAAAATTAAAAGGGACCTCTTCAATCTTTTGAATGACAGAAAAAAAGTTAGTGCAAATATTTTGACAGACAAAAGTTTCGATATCGTAACAATCGAAGGAAAAAATCTTATCCGTATCGTAGTTCCTCGTGCCCGTAGGAGTGATAAGCCGGTGTATCTGAATGGAAATCCTATGAGCAATACCTATTATCGTACCCATGATGGTGATAGAAAGTGTCCAGATGAAATGATACAGCGTATGCTTGCAGAGCGGGTAGATGAGAGCCGAGATACTCGTATTCTCAAGAACTATAGTTTGAATGACATTAGCCTCGAATCACTCCGTATCTATCGCCAAGCACTCAAAACAGCAAAACCAGATCACCCAGCCAATGAAAAAGATGACCAGGAATTTCTACGCCTCATCGGTGGCTGGAAGAAGGATCGAGAAACAGGAGAGGAAGGACTAACAGTTGCATGACTTCTCATGTTTGGAGTACAATCAAGTATTCAGGATGAATTTCCGAATTATATGCTCGATTATCAAGAGCGACCAGAATCTAAAAGAGAAGCTCGGTGGGTAGATCGTATCACACTGGATGGTACATGGTCGGGAAATCTCTTTGATTTTTATACACGAGTGTACCGAAAAATTACCTCCGATCTGAAAGTACCTTTTTCACTAATAGATGGGCAACGAAAGGATTTTACACCCGTTCATGAAGCCTTACGAGAGGCTCTCGTAAATACATTGGTCCACGCCGATTATGGAGCAAGCTCGTCTGTTCTTATCGTGAAACGACCGGATATGTTCGGTTTTCGAAATCCAGGGCTTATGAGAATACCCCTTGAAATAGCGAAGAAATGATGAGATAGTGATTGCAGAAACAAACTCCTACAACAGATGTTTCTCCTTATAGGATACGCCGAGCGAGGAGGGTTTTGACTGCTTAAAATCTTCGAGAATTGGCAAGGACAACACTGGCGTTCTCCTGTATTAAAAGAAATCAGCGAACGAGAACAAACCATAATGGAGCTCTACATGGAAAGTCTTCTTCCTAAAGAAGCGCTTGATTATCTTTCGGCACAGTTCTGAGATGAATTCGAAAAGATGGATGAAAAAGAAAGGCTTATATTGGCAACCGCACATATTGAACATACTGTAAATCATGCTCGTTTAATGGAGATTATATGACTTCACCCACACGATCTCACTTCTAAATTGCAACATTTGATATCCTGAGGTTTTCTCTCTTCCGAATGACAAACACGAGGAACAATCTACTTTATCCCAGACAAAAAAGATATGGAGCTCGAGGAAAAAGATATGGAGCTCGAGGAAAAAGATATGGAGCTCTCGTACTCCATATATAATAACATGGAGGATTTAATATCTCCGGACGATGAAAATGACATATACTTTGAACTTTCAGATATAGTCCGAAAATATATATTTGGTAACAAAAAGAATCTCAAACAACAAGAGTCATTCAATCTCATTTTAGAACTGTGTGAGTGACACTTTTTAAGTCTACAACTATTGGCTCAGCTTATATGAAAAAATGAAGTATATCTTAGAAATAAAGTAATAGCACCTTTGTTGAAAGATAAGAAGTTGCGTATGGCATATCCAAGAAATCCAAATGATCCTCGACAAGCTTACGGAGTAATGAGAATTACACCCCAATAATCTTTCCACCATCAAAATCATTCAAGATATACTCAATAGCCCTCTCTTTCGTATCAACTACAAATCCATAAGAAAAAGCAGGATAGTATCTCAGTAATCCATATTTTCAAATATGACTCTCGTTAAAACGAGAGGACTCAGCTTCTTTGATTATAAAATCTCTATCTATCACGAATAATTCAAAAGTCTCTATTCATATTTGCATGGTAAACTCCGTAATATCATTTCTACTAAAATAGCTCTGTATCTCCTGTTTGGTCCTATAGATCGGATCGTTGCCATACGCTCTTCCCGGAATCAGGTTATTGTGAATTTCCTTAACCTTCACGATTCAGGTATCTTCTTTTTGAGCTTTCTCGGGAAGTGGTAGAGTATTCCTCTGTATGATCGCGAAATACGCATACAACAAAATAACGAGAACATCTATGATAATCCAAACAGTTTTCCCGAAGTAAAACGGTATAATCGGATTGAATAGAATTGCTATCCCTGCGAATGCCCATAACCACCCGTTTTTTGGCTCGTTTTCAGCGATTTGCCAAACGATATATCAATTAACGATACAAACTACCCACTTGAGTATTTGGTAGTAAAAATACGGCATTTTGAGGAAAGAGAGGAGAAGGAGGAAGATAAGTACTCCAAGAATTTTTGTGTGCTTCATAAAATACGTGATTAGTAGCTTCCAAACTCTCCAGCATCAACCTCATTGGTCTCAGCTCTTCCGTCAATTGTAGGATTTAATGTTACCCTAAAAGTTGCATACCGCGTGCGTATACCTTCAGATTCTACGGATTTTGATGTAGTAAAGTCGAAATCCTCTTCAAACACCTCATATCCAGAATTCACCCTGAAAGCCTTAACTCCGGAATCCCAGTCATTTCCAAGATTAAAGTATAGTTTATAATTACCACTCGATACTTTATTGATAGTAAAAATACTATTGGCTTTTATATACACAGTGAATATCGATGTCTTTGTTGTGGTATCAACCAATTTCGCTATGGCGTCTAAACTCGTTCCATTGTCTACCTCCAATTCCCCTAATCCAGCAAGAGAATAAGTATCCTTGGAAAGAACAGTGCCATTTGGCAGTGAGACATAGCTTTTTGGGTCTTTAATTGGAATGAATAAAGAATTGCCTGATGTAATCGATGAGCTTCTATTGTTCGGAATAACTGAAATGGGATGAGAATTGT
This sequence comes from uncultured Candidatus Altimarinota bacterium, assembly GCA_963751115.1. GTDB lineage: Bacteria > Patescibacteriota > Gracilibacteria > BD1-5 > UBA2023 > UBA1545. The sequence goes on along the minus strand of CAVVTN010000021.1, from coordinate 11,579 downwards.
ATGCTGGTCGTAGGGCTCTATTTTCTTGGCGAGTACTGACAAATACAATTAACAGTAAAGGCACAATAAGAACCGGAAAATATTTTTTGAAGCCACCCCAATTGAAGTTTCTCAGTTTGCTTTTTGATTGCTCAAAGTATTTTTTTGATTGTTCTCCAATAGGGGGTTTTCTTTCTTGGTTAATAGGTTGCGGTCTACGTTCTAATCCAGAATAAATTCTTTCAATTAAAACACGCCCGCAATGAGGACAAACGTCACTTGCTACTATGATACTTTTTTTACAAAATGGACAATTTTTCATTTGTTGGATATTATGAATTACCCTACTCTACCCGAAAAATCCTTAAACTAAATATACAAAGACCCTACTTTTATCAAGATTATCACTCAAAGTATTATTCATCCAGCCATTAATCATCGTTTGATTTCATTGGAACTATCAATTGGAATAATATTTGGCAAGACTGATTCAGTAGCTAAATTATAATCTTTAGCACTCCATCATCTTCTTTTAGTCGCAATAACCAAGGCTTGTCATATCGTGGATTCACTTATATATCAGATAGTATTTTTAATGGTTGTTGTTTGAGTAAAAAAAATATACCAATTCGTTTCAACTTTTTTTGTCTCTCTATATCAAGTCCACAATATATGTCAGAATCATAAATATACTCCTGATAAGTCAGTAAGTATTTCATTGGAATTAATATTGGAAAATTGAATTCTTCGGAGACCAAGATAATAATGAATAATTTCGTGTGCGAGGATGGCTAAATAAATCTGGATTGAATATTCAGGATTATAAACAATGGTAATTTGTGGATTCCTTATATCTCAATTATATAATCAAACATTAGATTTTTTATAATCCTCTTGTGAAAGAATAACTTTTGGCAATACTCAGAAAATTCAAAGAAAAGCACACATATCCTCGGCTACTTTTTGAAGTCCATCCCTTGTAATATCATTCTTTAGCATTACATATATTTTTTTTGGGAGTTTGTATAGTCCTACTCATGCGGTTGTACTATAATCAAGATTACATTCTATATAGTTGAAATAGTAATCAATCTCCTCATAGGAAAGATGAACTGGATTTCCCATAAACAAAAAAGTAATGAAATAAATTCATTACCAAAAGAATTGAGTCCTGGCGAACAAAAAAGGGACGATTTATGCTCTTTTAAGTTCGCCAGGACTATTAGACCTAATGTAGTACACAAAAAGGGCTGAAGCGATAAATCGCCCCTTATTGTTTATGTATTACTTTAGGAATAAATATTTCTAATAATTCTGGCACTCGGACTATAACGATATTTGATATTTTTACAAATAAATTCGTACTTGCAAAAAACACGAGAAGGATATAATCGAGGTATTTACCAATAACAAAAACGGGATGAAGGAAAAATTTAACTTTGAACATTGTCTGAGAAATATCAAAAAAGCTATTGTTCAACTGAATAAATTTTTGAGAGATTCTCACTATTCGGATCATCCTGTAAAGATTAGAGAACTACTTGAAAACCTGCAAGAAACATCCCTCGATTTTGGTAGATTAAAAAATAGTAAATTTAAGTTCAACCACATATGAAGAGAGTTCTACGGCAAGAATATATGGAAGCAAATAGTTCCCTATATTAACCTTTTCATGGAATATGATCTTCTCATTTTATATAAATTAAGTGAAGTAAACGCTATAATCGAACATTCCTGAGAATTAAATTACGATGATATATACTACCAGAAAATGGAGATACTTGAGGAAAATAAAAATACGGAATTCATAATCACTTTCCTGGTCAAATTTGAAGAAGATATATCAGATTACTGGATTGATTCAGAGGATTATAAGAGAGCAGAGATCTCTCGCATAGTCTCTATGGAAAAGGTGAAAGAACACCGGCCCTATATTCATTTTTGACGAAAAAAAATACAAGCATTAACACTCGAACAAGAAACTGGGGATGTTTTCTATAAGGGAAAACTCTTATGAAATCTCCCTATTCGAAATAGGTCGTATAAATTCTTTCTTATATTGTATCATCACTTCGATGAGTATGTCTCTTATGAGGATTTGAACCTTCTTATGTGAACTTGAAACCACGCTTCAATGGATGTTGGCTTTTATGGGGATATATGCAATAAGGAAATACCCAGTCCTATAAAAGAGTTCATAAAGAAAGAAAGGTTATGATACAGATTGGTCGATACTCCTCTTAAAGTAAAGAAAAGAAATCCCTAACTTTCCCCTAAGACAAAAGGTAGATAAAAAATAAGATTGCTGTATATTAAATTACGGCAATTTTATGAGAAAGAAGTCAAACATATCCTCACACAAAAAAAAGACCAGAAATGGTTTTGCTTCTTGTGCGGATGTGCCTGAATTCTTAAATGATACCATAGGAAGATGAGAAGCGGATAGTTTCAGGGGTGCCACTCACCAGAATGATATCATATGAGAAACACTTTTCGAACTTCTTAAAGTCTTCTCAGAAATTTCCCTCAAAACAGAATAGTAATCAGGTCCCCATGAAGGACCTTTTTAGTGACATAGTATTGTTCGAACATATTAACTTTCTCGATATATAAACTTCCAATTTCGAACAAATTGTATATAATGGTTTGGAATTGAGTTTAGTACTAAAAATACTTCTATGAAAAAAGAAAAAGATGTTTGACCAGAGTGATATATTCTTTACTGTCGGAAGTCTACCGATGAAGTAACGAAACAGGCATCGTCAATACCTCAGCAGATTGAAGCCTGTGTTCGTTATGCAGAAAGGGAAGGCCTCATTATTAAAGAAAAACCTGCAGTGTTTGAATTTGAAACACCCGCAGAGATTGTCATGGAAGACAATGAACCAGAATTGGCCGATAGAGAGATTTATAAAAGATATCGACATCTCTATATTATTCGTGAACGTAAGACTGCTAAGGAGCCAGGTGTTCGAGATAAATGGAGTCAACTCATGAAACTTGTAAAGAATGGGAAGATAGGGGGAATTATTTCATACTCTCCAGATAGACAAGCAAGAAATTTACTCGAGGCAGGTTACCTTATCGATCTTGTAGACAAGGGGATGGTCGGACTTAAATATCCGAATTTTGCCTTTGAACCAAATGCAGCAGGGAAAATGATGCTTGGTATTTGGTTCGTATTTTCAAAACAGTATTCTGACAAACTTTGAGAAGATAGCTCACGATGATCGGAAGGGAAGGTAGAGGCCTGAAAATCAATAGGTAGAAACAAGTATGGATACGATATAAATGATGAGTGATATCATTACCCCCATCCAGAGCACTTCCAGTATCTACAGGAGGCATTCCGAATAAAAATAACAGAGGATAAAAGTGATGAGTATATTTCCAAATGGCTTCGCTCAAAAGGGGTAGGACGAGAATACAAGGCGGAAGGAAAGGCTCCAAGTCCTATTTCTGCAAGAGTGCTCAACGATCTTTGGAAAGACCCATTTTACTATGGTATCTTCGAATATGGGGATATTTCAGTCGACCTACGTGAAAAGAACCCCTATTATATGCCAATGATAACTCAAGAAGAATATGATATTCTCATTGAGCGTTATTATGGCAATAGACCTCATATGGGGAAGAAAGAAGCAAAGGATGAACATATTGAAGTAATGCCATTAGATGAGCAGTTTATAAAAACAGCCGATGGCTCATATCTAAGCTTTAATTTACCGAACAAGAAACGATTCCTTAGTAAGCTTACTATTCTCAAAAGAACGAATCCTCAGGCGACTCTGAGGGATTTAATACAACCAAATCAGATTCGGTACGGATGCAAAAATAAAAAATCACAATTCTATTGATTTGAGAAGACTTTCGACCAAATAGAAAGTCTTATATTGGAGAAACTACAAACGTTTCATATTGATGAAAAACACCATACAGAGTATCGTATATTCATGGAGGGACGATATAAGGAAAGACAGACGCAGATTGCTCAAGAAAAGCGTACCATTCAGCGAAATAAAAACAATACTGAAAGTAAGCTGACAAGCTATGTTGTAAGAAACGCAAGTATTAAAAAAGACAAGACAGAAGAACGTATCTATATAGAAGAAAAGAAAAGGCTTGAAAACTTAATCAGTGGTATGGAGCAAGAACTATCAGACCTCACAAGCGACTCCCGTAATGAGATACTGGAGTTTGAATCCTTCTTCAATATTCTGAATAATGCCGATATGTATTATAAAAACGCAAGTTATGTTCAAAAACGTTTGATTTGTAGAATACTCTTCTCGAACATACTTTTAACCCCAGAAAAAACCCTCCAAATAGCGGTAAAGCCATGATTGGAGGGGTTGTTTTCGAACATTGGTGACGTCACGGAGAATCGAACTCCGATTGCGGGAATGAGAATCCCGCGTCCTAACCGTTAGACGATGACGCCGAATAGGGCTTGCGCCCTATTTGACTGTTATGAGAGATTCTATTTTCCCATAACAAGGTTTGCAGATATGATATTTCCGAACGAAAGATTTTGCATCTGGAGGACTAAGAATGAGAGCTCAGTAATCAGATAGCTCTTCCTGACATATATCACAAATCGGTGTAATCATATTTGACTATTTTTTAAGATCTGTAGTGATACCCATAGAACGAGCAGAACCAGCGATGATAGACATAGCAGCTTCTTCGTCGTGAGCATTCATATCAACCATTTTCATAGCAGCGATTTTTTTCAATTGTTCCACTGTAAGATTCGCAACTTTATCTTTATGAGGGAGTTTAGATCCACTCTTCAAGTTAAGTTCTGTCTTGATGAGGTAAGTCATCGGTGGTTGTTTTGTGATAAAATCAAATGAGCGATCATCGTAGATATTGATGATAGTTGGAAGAACCATCCCCATTCGATCTTTCGTCGCGTCATTAAATTGTTTACAAAATTCTGCAATTTGAATACCTGTAGGTCCAAGGGCCGTTCCGACTGGAGGAGCTGGATTAGCCATTCCCGCCTTAAGTTGGAGTTTTACGACCTTACTTGGTTTCTTTTTTGGTGCCATAGTATGTAGTAATTATAAATTAAAAAGTTTCTGAAAAAGTCTCTTGCTTATGGAGAAATAAACAAGGAATCGAATATGTATATTAAGAAGCTCGGGTATTATAGGGAAATATTCAAAAAATCAACAAAAAAATAGATTTTTTTCTGGAAATGGGTATAAAGGAGAAAATAGAAAATAGGGAATACATATTCACGAATCTATATTCTCATAACTAATCCCTAGAATTTATGGCTATAAAATCTACCAAAGTATCGGAAACTTCCGAACTTCGTGCGGTCGCTCCACAGGAACGAGAAAATGATACGGTGAATGAAAATATTCTCCGCCCAAAAACACTCTCGGAATATATCGGACAGCAGTCTATCAAAAAACATTTGCGGATTGCGATACAATCAGCTCAGATTCGAAAGGTTTCGCTTGAACATATTCTTCTTTATGGTCCTCCGGGTCTTGGAAAAACAACTCTCTCAGCGATTATCGCATCAGAAATGCAATCTCATTTGAAACAAACGAGTGGTCCCGCTATCGAAAAACAATCCGACATCGTCTCGCTTCTCACCAGTCTTCAAGAAGGAGATATTCTCTTTATAGATGAGATTCATCGTCTGCGTCCACAAATAGAGGAAATACTTTACAGTGCGATGGAAGATTTTGCGATAGATATTATGATTGGGACTGGAACGGGGGCAACTTCTATCCGTATGGATATTCCGAAATTTACGCTCGTTGGTGCCACGACGAAACTTGCCAAAATTTCTGGACCGCTTCGGGATCGATTTGGAAATGTGCTGAAACTCGATTTTTATGAAATCGCCGATCTTTCTGAAATCGTTCGTCGTTCGTTTCATATCCTTGGTATTCCTGTGAAAAATAGTGAAATCTGGGAAATAGTTGCGAAAAAAAGTCGTGGAACTCCCCGTATTGTGAATCGGTTTGTAAAAACACTCCGTGACTACCAGATTGTCGGACATGATATCGGAGATGCTCTCGAGGCTGAGAAAATATTTACCTCGCTTGGTATCGATGCACTTGGATTGGATGAACTGGATCGCAAGATTCTCGAAACGCTTGCTTATAGTTTTGCAGGACGAACCGTGGGACTTCATACGCTTGCTTCCATCGTCGGAGAAGAGGAAGAAACTATCGAAGATGTGGTAGAGCCGTATCTTCTCAAAATCGGATTTCTCGAACGAACACCCCGAGGTCGGAAACTCTCGGAGAGTGGAGAGAAATATATACGAATGGGGGAGTAAAATTAAAATTTAAAGTAAAATTGACATTTCTATTTTTTCATTGAAAACTTCCCAAAAATCGGTATACTCATCCCCAAGAAAACTATTCATAAAAATTTCATTTCATGCTCAAAGATTCTCCTATTGCACCTGATTATTTTCATATCAATATCCTCGTAAAATCTATCATAGACGAGGTATCAGAATATATGAAAAACGTTCCAAAAGATGTGATTTCTGAGGAAATACAAAAAGCATATATTTATGCACGAAATGCTCACGAGGGACAGTTTCGAAAATCGGGAGATCCGTATATTCTTCATCCTGTGGAAGCGACACGAGAACTCCTTATTCTCCGTCCCGATATTGTGACTATTCAATCTTGTCTCCTTCATGATGTACCCGAGGATACCCCTAAAACTGTGGAAGATATTCGAGTCGAATTTGGCGATGAGGTGGCATACATAACTGCAGGAATGGAAAAACTTTCTCATCTGAGGTATCGTGGAGAAGAGCGAACTATTGGAAGTCTTCGAAAGATGTTTATCGCTATGAGTGAAGATGTGCGAGTTATTTTTGTAAAACTGGCGGATCGCTTGCATAATATGAAAACGCTGGAATTTCATCCAAGTGCAGAAAAGCGAGAGAGAATCGCATTAGAAACACTCAATGTCTATGCGCCGATTGCAGATCGTCTCGGGATTTTTGACTTCAAAGAAGCGCTCGAAACCGAATGTTTCAAGATCCTCCGCCCGACAGAATATGCCCAGATTATGGGAGAGTTAGGGGTTTTTAAAGAAGCTCAAGAGATCTTCGTCACCAAAGTAAAGCAACTTATTATAGATACTATGCCCGAAGGAGTATCTATCGTGGATGTTTCTTATCGAGTGAAATCTCCTTGGAGTATTTATAAAAAGATGCAGAGAAAAGGATATGAACGGGTACAAGATCTCTATGATCTTTTCGCACTTCGTATTATCACTGATTCTGTCCATCATTGTTATGATGTCCTTGGAACTATCCATACGGTTTGGACTCCAGTTCCCAATCGTTTCAAGGATTATATAGCACTTCCAAAAGAGAATGGATATCAGAGTCTCCATACTACTGTTGTTGGGATGTTTCATGAATTTCGATCACAACCAACCGAGATTCAGATTCGTACTCTTGCTATGCACCGTCAAGCAGAGATTGGAGTTGCGGCACATTTTGCGTATTCTGAAACAGGAGAATCTAAGAATGCAAAAGATGCTTATTGGGCAGCGGAACTCAAGGAAATTTTAAGTAACTCTGAAGATTCTGATTTTATGACACAGATGAAAATCGGAGTATTTGATGATCGTATATTTGCATTTACTCCAAAAGGACAGATTCAAGTGCTTCCAAAAGGTGCTACTCCTATTGACTTTGCCTACTCTATTCATTCGGATCTTGGGGATCATATCATCGTTGCTCGTGTAAATGGGCGTGTTGTACCACTCGATTATGAGCTTCATAACGGAGAAAGTGTGGAAGTTGTCATCGATAAAAATAAATTTCCCAATATCACTTGGCTTTCATTTGTCAAAACAACGCGTGCTCGAGAATGTATCAAAGCCTATAGCAACCGAGTAAATAGAGGTGAACTGATAGAAAAAGGTCGTTTCATACTCAATTCGCATTTACTAAAACATTTCAATAAAACGCTCGATAAAGACCTGTCTCTTTTGAAAGTAATTGATGGGAAAACGCTCGATACCGAAGGACGAGAAAATGTACTCGTACAGCTTGGAAATCTTTCTCGAAAGCCTTCATCGGTAACAAAAAGCATTCTCGAAAATAGTAGTTCAGAGCTTTATAAAATCAAAGATCTTCAGGAACAAGTCAAAAAAGAAAAGCCTACATCTGCCTCGAAAGAAGAGGTTGTTACTCGAGAGCTCATTATCGGTGGAGAAAAAGGTATTCCGTATCGTTTTGCACAATGCTGTAATCCAAGGGTACTCGATAAAGTCGTAGGATACATAACGAGAGAAGGGGTACATATTCATAAAATCGATTGTACTTCTCTCACTCAAAAAGATTTTGATCGATATATTCCAGCACACTGGGATGGTATGAAAACGCAGGGATTACAAATACGAGCTGAGATGATTTTCGAAAATAAAATTGGGGTTCTCAAACAACTCACTGAGATATTTTTTCTCATGCGAATCAATATCGATGAAATGAGTGCTCGTCTTGAGGAAGATGGATACTCTCATGTGGTTTTTTCTCTCAAAACCGAGGAAGAAGACTACTATCTTTTCGAACGTCTTATGGAACGAGTAAAGCTTTCCATTGTGTGTTTTAAAGAAGGGAAATTATTGGAGATGAAATAGTTGTATTTTCCTTATTTTTCGCTATACTAAAAACGTTTTAATTTTTATACTATTATCGCATATGTTTCTTTCTGATATCGATATTAAGAAAGCGATCACTGACGAGTCTATTACCCTCAGTGATTTTGATCCAAAACGACTTGGTCCTGCAAGTTATGATATACTTCTGGGGAACAAATTTCTTGTCATCAAATCCCATTCCACTTCATTCATAGATCCCGTAAATAAAATCCTCCCAGAATATGATGAAATCATCCTCAAAGATGATGAAAGCTTCACACTTCATCCGGGAGTAAGTATCCTCGGGATTTCTCATGATTATTTTGGATCTAATAAATATTTGATACAACTCTCGGGAAAAAGTTCCCTCGCTCGTATCGGACTCATCGTTCATAATACCGCAGGACTCATCAATCCTGGGGATTATCTGAATATCGTTTTTGAGCTTTGTAATCTGAATAGTGTACCTATTATTCTCCGCCCAAAGATGGAAATTGCACAACTTCTCTTCGCAGAGATGTCATCTGCTCCAGAGAGGGATTACAAAGAAACAGGACGATATCATGGAAAGAACTGGTCCAGTTATGTTCCAAAAGAATAATTTATTTTCTCAAATTTTTTAAAAAATATGAAAGTTCGAATCAAAAATAGTACGGGAAAAGTTCTCGAATACAAGACTCCTGGAGCTTGTGCCTTCGATTTTGAATCTCTCGAAAAAGTGGTTTTTGCACCTGGAGAATGGAAACTTGTTGATACTGGAACTGTTATCGCGACACCCGAGGGATATTGTCTCGTGATAGCACCACGGTCAGGGACATTTAAAAACTATGGACTCATGCAGGTAAATAGTATCGGTATTATCGATCAGGATTATTGCGGAGATATGGACACAGTGAAATTTGCTTACATCAATATGCGCAAAGAGGAAGTAGTTATCGAAAAGGGAGAACGAATCGGACAGGGGATGTTTGTAAAAATAGAAAAACCGGAATTTGAACTCGTAGAAGTTATGGGCGGGGCAGATCGAGGAGGTTTTGGAACAACTGGAGTGAAATAGTATTCTGCCATTCCAAAAGCAAACCCTTAGGACTGAAACAGATTTAGGATGACAAAATAAGAGATTATTTAATGAGGAAAAAATATTTAATTTATAATTTCATTTTCCTATGTCTAAAAGCGAACAACAGTACCTCGACCTGCTCCAGAAGATTATGGATGAATGAGTCGATAAAGGAGATCGAACCGGAACAGGAACTCGCAGTATTTTTGGACATCAGATGCGATTTGATCTCTCCGAGGGATTTCCACTCTTGACAACGAAGAAAGTCTTTTTGAAAGGGATTATTCATGAGCTCCTCTGGTTTCTTCGATGAGAAACCAATATAAAATATCTGGTTGATAATGATGTACATATTTGGGATGAATGGCCCTACAAAGCTTATGTGCAAAAAGGAGGACTTCTTTCACAGCTTGATTTTATTGCATCTATAAAATCTGATGCAGATTTTGCAAAACAATGGGGAGATCTCGGTCCAGTTTATGGATTTCAATGGCGTAATTTTAATAATGAAGGGGTTGATCAGGTGAAAAACGTAGTCGAAACTTTGAAGAAAAATCCAAACTCTCGTCGTATGTTAGTCGTAACATATAACCCGGTTCAAGCCGACAGTATGCTTCTACCACCATGTCATATGATGTACCAATTCTACGTCGCAAATGGGAAACTTTCTTGTCAGATGTACCAGCGTTCTGCCGATACATTCCTTGGAGTTCCGTTCAATATCGCTTCTTACGCACTCTTGACGATGATGATCGCTCAGGTTGTCGGACTGGAACCAGGAGAATTCATCCATGTTCTCGGAGATACTCATATTTACTCAAACCATTTTGAGCAGGTTCAGGAACAACTTTCCCGAGAAATGAGACCACTCCCGACTATGAAACTAAATCCTGAAGTAAAAGATTTATTCTCATTCAAATATGAGGATTTTACCCTCGAAGGATACGATCCTCATCCACCTATTAAGGCCCCAATTGCAGTCTAAAATATTTCGTCATCCCAGAATTTTTCAAGCGTAAAATATATGAAATGAACAAAATTTCATTTGAAAAATGTCTGGGATCTACCTTGTATAAAAATCTTAACAATTTCTTCTAAATAGGAAGATCCTGAATCGAGTTCAAGATGACAAACGAGAGAATTTATAATTCTTAATCCTTAATTCTATTCTATGTACATTGTTTTCGAGGGAATGGTTGGTTCGGGTAAATCCACGCAATCAAAGAGACTTTTTGAACATCTGAAAGCAACATATCCTGATCGAAATATTATCCATGTTCGCGAACCAGGATCGACCATTATCGCTCAAGAGATACGACTTCTGGCTCAATCTCGTGTTTTTGAGGAAGATATGCACCATTTGACTGAGGCATATCTCTATGCAGCTGCTCGTGCACAACTTCTTAATACGGTTGTAAAACCGACGATTGAAGCAGGAGGCATAGTGGTGGCTGATCGAAGTTTTATCTCTTCTCTTGCCAATCAGGGAGAGGCACGAGGACTTGGGCTCGATATTATTATGAATATCAATAAAGAGGCTGTGGGAAATGTATTGCCAGATATAGTATTTTGTATGCATATAGATGTAGATGAATCTCTTGCTCGAACTTCTGATGCAACGGGTGATAAATTTGAAAAACTTGGTCGAGATTTCTATGAAGGAGTACAGCGAGGATATGAGAAAGCATCGAAGCTTCCGATTCTGAAAAAAGCTTGGCGTACGATTGATTCACATGGAACACAAGATGAAGTATTTGCCAAGATACTTGCGGTACTTCCAAATTTTTGGCTTAATTAACATTTCTGGGTAGCTATTTCGGGTATTCGAAATATTGATTATACAAAAGACCTCATCGTTCGATGAGGTTTTTTGATGGAAAAAACTGTGTAACTAGGG
>CAVVTN010000020.1:0-11489 GCA_963751115.1 uncultured Candidatus Altimarinota bacterium | reverse complement strand
GCCCGAGGAGTGCTCGGGCTAAGAAAAGACTAGTAGATTATTTACTAATTTTGTTGTAAAAAATAATCATCTCCTTCTTTGATAATAGAATAATCATTTGATTTTCAAAGATCCTGTAGTGCACGTTCCATTTTCTCTCTTACATAATCAGCTATGACATGAGCTGTTATGTTTAATTTAACTCAATTGTTCCCAGTCATTACTGTCATGAATTCTTGAACAATTTGTTGTGTTTTCTTTACAGGAACTTCTTGAATTGTTGTATCCATCGTATCCATTGTCATAATAAAAATATTTAAAATATAAAAAATAGTTTTGTATATATATTTAAAATTAACATAAAGTCAAATGAAAATTCAAAATATTTCTCTATTTCCTGAAACGATTGAGATTCCATCTCATGAATCCTGGACTCTATTGGACAATGTTGATGATGATATCAATCGGACTATTATCCTCGCAGAGTGAGCAAGTCTCGATTTCTATAGTGCACGAACGAGAGGAAAATTGCAACTACATATTATTCATCGATGAAAAGAAAGTATTTCTCAGATACGATGTGGATTTCACACTTTTCAAAACAATAAAATTGAGGCGATTATCAGGAGTTCGTTTGAAGCGAGTTCTTCAAAAAGCGAGGTTCATATTCTCTCTCTGGCAGAAACGGGCGGAGAAATATTGCTCGATAGTACGATTGATATACAAGAAGGAACGAAGAATATCGTTGGGCGATTAAAAGAACGACATATTTTCCTTGGTTCTTCTGGGAAGATTCGGGGAATTCCTGCTCTTGTCGTGCATTCAGACGATATAGAAGCAAGTCACGCGCTCGCTATCGATCGTATCTCCGATGAAGAATTATTCTACCTCAGGAGTCGCGGATTCTCTCGAGATGATGCAATGGGATTATTACTCGATGGAGCAGTTTCTGAGATATTTAAAGAAATTTCACGCTTGGGTGAGGGGATATATGATACATATAAAAATCGTATCGTGTGTATATAAAAAATCAGACTCGAATACTGTAGAGTATTTTCCGAGTCTGATTGATTTTAAAGCGAGACTAAATATTCTCCATCCTTCTTTTTATGACTGTTTAAGTCCTAAAAAGTTCTGCACAAAATTTTTCGTATGCCTCGGCGTTACACTCTCTCCACCCATTTGTGCACCCATTTTTATTAATTTCGTTATACCTGGATGATCTTGATCATCTATAGCTTTGCACAACTGCCTATCGAGTTCTAATTGGCGATTCTGAGACGCTGTAATGATAGCAGCATAATTTGCTCGTACTGTAGTATCATGCGGATCTTGAATTCCCAAAATTTCTTGAGCCCTTGATCGATATCATCCCGTAACAACGTTTCAAGGTCATTGACGAGTTTGTTTATACAGATCAATATTATGTGATCCAATGTCTCAGAGTAATGATCGAGCATTGCGTGAACTATCTCAAGTTGTATTTTGTAGTGACATAATAATAAAAAGTTTAATGATATAAAATATAGTGCTCTGAAAGCATATATATATATATATATATATAAAACCATATCACTATAAGAAAGTCAATTTTTTAAAAAAAATATGGTTGTATAAATATATATTATCACTATAGTTGTCTATAGATATTAATAAAACCTATTTACTATGCAGAAAATTACTAAATGTATCATCGCTGCCGCGGGATATGGAACTCGATTTCTCCCGGCGACCAAAGCTATGCCAAAAGAGATGCTCCCAATTGTCGATAAACCGGTTTTACAATATCTGGTAGAAGAAGCAGTTTCGGCTGGTATTACCGATATTGTTATAGTTACTGGTCGATGAAAGCATTCGATAGAAGATCATTTTGATACTTCTTTTGAACTGGAATATACACTTGTGGAGAAGAAAAAACATGATCTCCTGGCTTCGGTAGAGAATATTCCAAATCTTGCTCGCATTGCGTATGTACGACAGCCTATCCCACGATGAGATGGTGATGCTATTCTTCGAGCACGTCCGTTTATCGGAAATGAGCCCTGTCTTATACTTTTTGGTGATGATCTTATAAAAGGCCCAAAATGAGGCGCTACTCAACTGATAGAAGCATTTGAGAGGAAGCAGACACCGATTATTGCATTGGAAAAAGTGACAGACGAAAGAGTCTCTTCTTATGGTATTGTCGAGTCAAATTCTTCTGAACATGGTATATATTTGGTAGAGAAATTTCTCGAAAAACCACAAGCTTCCGAAACTACTTCACGACTCGGAGTTATCGGAAAATATATCATCACTCCAGAGGTATTTGATTATATTGAGCATTCTCGTGGAACTACGAGTAAAGATGGAGAACTTCGGCTTGCCGATGCTTTTGCTGCGATGGTATTAGATAGAGATATATATGGATTGGAGATAAAAGGAACACGATATGACACAGGAGATAAATTGGGATTTATCAAAGCGACCATCGATTACGCGCTTGATCGAGAAGATCTCGGTCCAAAACTTCGAGAATTTTTGAAAACAAGAGTATAATTTTTTGACAAAATTGCTAGCATGAGTATATATGAATAATTATTTGTATATACTCATTGTTTTTATGCTTCAGGAATCACCAGAAATATCTGATGTATCAGTAGTAATTCATCCAGAATTAGAAAGATTTCGAGAAGAGATTACCAGTATTGATCGAGAAATTGTCAATCTTTTACACGAGAGATCTTTGAAAATTGCAGAATGAAAAGATCCTAATGATACAGATAAACAAAATCTCCAAAGAGAATATATTACAAATCTTCAAAAATGGGGAAAAAATCAATGACTGAATATTGAATTTATTGAGTCTATATGGGAAGCGCTTTTTCAATGGATACCAGGGATATATGATATTGATCTGGATGTACCACTCATACAATTATTACACCAACGATTTCAAGTGGTGGAAAAAGTGGGAATATTTAAAGAATCTATAGGAATGCCTCCAATGCAAGAAGAACAGTGGAGGAAAGTAGTGAAAACTCGGAGAGAATGGGCTCGTGGTCTCTGATTTGATTCAATTTGGATGAAAAGATTTTTGAATACTATTCATGATTATTCTCTGAAAATAGAAGAACGATGCAAAAGTTCCAATTTTCATATACCAGTTTGTGGCTGTGTTGGTTGTCAAGTTCCTGCTCAAATAGGTGAGATATTAAAATAATCTTTTTTTCATGCGTCTTGATAAATATATAGCCGAAATCCAAAACTGTACTCGAAATCGGGCACAGTTTTTTATCGAACAGAAACTGGTTTTTGTGAATGATATATGTATTACTAAAACAAGTTATGAGGTTAAGGAATGAGATATAGTTCGAGTGCTTGAAGATAAAAGGATAGGTTTTGTTTCTCGGAGTGCGATAAAACTTGATACTTTTCTCGAGGAAATCAATCTGGATGTTACAAATATGTCAGGACTTGATATCGGTGCATCGACAGGAGGGTTCACACAAGTGCTTCTTATGCGATGAATAGAATCTGTTCACACAGTGGATGTCGGAACTCTTCAGCTGCATCCCTCAATTCGAGAGGATTCTCGAGTAATTGTCTTCGAGAATACCGATATTAGAGATTTTCAAACGCCCAATCATTTTGATATTATTGTGGGAGATATTTCCTTCATTAGTCTTACAAAATTAATAGATTCCATTCTCGCTCTGGCAGATAATACAACAGAAATTATTCTTCTTTATAAACCGCAGTTTGAGGTAGGCTCAGAGAATCTTCGAAAAACGGGAGTTCCAAAATCTGGGGTAATTATTGCGAAAAAATTCACAGAGTTTCAGGAATTCCTCAGAGAAAAACAAGTTATTATTAAGAAAATATCTCTCTCCTCGTTGATATGAGAGGCGGGGAATAAAGAATACCTTTTATGGTTGCAAAAAAAAGAGAGCTAGTTGAGACTGTCCCAAAAATCCCATCGCTCGATGGGATTTTTCTTGTCTTTATATCGAACTTTCGGCTTGTATTATGGAAGAAACGAGTATAATGATCTTGTAATATTCTTCATCTCAAACCATGTTTAAGCCATACGATCAAAAACAGAACTTCCTTCTTCCACCGAGCTTCCAGAACTTTCTCGGAGAATGACACAAAGCCGTTGTTCTTAGTGAGATAATTGATGGACTTGAATTTCGGGAGCTTTTTTCAAGCTATGCGAATACCGAACGCTGAACATCTGCATATCACCCTGTCATGCTCGTGAAGATTCTCTTCTACGGATATATGAACTCTACTTTTTCCAGTAGAAAACTTGCCGACAAGACCCAATCGGATCTCGCATTCATGTTTCTCTCATGAGGCAACAAACCTGACTTCCGAACCATTGCCCGATTTCGCAGAGAGAAATGAGGTTTCCTTACCTCTATATTCGTTCAGATAGTCAGAAAAGCACAAGAACTCGGTATCATCTCATTCAGTGTCGTCAGTATCGATGGAACCAAGGTTTATGCCGATGCCTCCAAAAATAAAAATTCTGACCTGGAAGCGCTTGAGAAACAGATGAAGAAGTTCCTCAAAGAAGCGGATGAAATCGATGCGATGGAGGACGATGAACTCGGAGCAGATGATGACGGAAGTTGAATCCCCGAGGAACTCAAAACAAAGGAGGGGCGAGAGAAAAAACGCAAAGAGATTGAAGAAAAAAAGAAGAAAGTCGAGTCTAAGAAAGAAGCAGTAAAGAAAGAGATTGAGCACAAGGCAAAAGAAGGAATCAAGATGACTCGTATCAACTCCACTGATCCAGACAGCCGACTTGTGCAGATGAAACGAAAGGATTTTGCGAACGGCTACAATCCGCAGATTGCGACCGAGAATCAATTCATTATAGCAACGACGATGAACAATGCCACGAGTGATATACGAGAGCTCATTCCAGTACTCAAAGCCATAGAAGAGAAGTACCAAACAAAACCAAAACAGGTACTCGCTGACAAAGGGTATGCGAGCGAAGAGAACTATGATTACATGGAGAAACAGGACCTCGATGGATACATTCCGCATCCAAAACTTCAGCAGAATCTCAAAGGATGGAAGTATAGCGAGAAAAAAGACGAATACACTGATATCGATGGAAATATTTACACCTTCAAGCAGTATTCCGGAAGCAAAACCAAGAGAGGAAGAGGAAGACCGACTCTTACAGAGCCAACAAAGGAAAGTGATTTCAAATCGAAGGTCTATCAGACGAAAACGAAAGAAGGGAAAAACAAGTTCCTGCAGATGAGTAAAAACTGGATAGACCACTGTAAGTCTCAGGATGAAAAACTTTCCTCCGAGCACGGAAAAGAACTCTACAAGAAACGGTGCTACTCAGTCGAGCCCGTCTTCTGAAACATCAAGCGGAACCTTAAATTCGAGAGGTTCTCTTTACGATGACTCCAATGAGTCACCATTGAATGGAATTTGATAGCAATGGTTCACAATCTGAAGAAAATTATGAGTTTCAGACCAGTATAGATACCCATTGAAGGAAATTGGGAGAAAATCCAATATTTTCGAAAATATTTCTCATATTTCCGTCAAAGAAAAATCCCGAACAGGTTTGTTCGGGATTTTTGGGACAGTCTCTAGTTGCTCTCTTTTTTTCTTTTTTGATCAAATGCGTAGAGTATCTTCGCAAGTTCTCCGCGTGTAATAGATTTGTTCGGTTCAAAATTTCCACCGGGGATTCCGAGATACCGAGCAAAGGTATTGATATATTTTGCATGAGAATTATTGATATTCACATCGTAAAAGAGAGAGTATTTTAATGTCTCGACAGGAATTTCAGAAGATCGCACAAGAAGCGTGATAGTTTCCGCTCTCGTGAGAGAATCATTAGGGCGGAAATAATTACTACTAGTTACAATGTTTTTCTTAAAAGCACGCATAAGAGCTGGTGCCAATTCATCCGATGGAAGGACATCGAGAAAAGGAAAATCAATATTCGCATACAATGTATTATTCTTGAAAAGTCGGTCATAAAGTAGAATCGCTTCTCATCGAGAAACAAAATCATTGGGATGAAATCCTCCGTCAGGATATCCTTGCACAACGCCTGCTTCTGAGAGATATTTCGTAGAGCTATAAAATGGAGAATCTATAGATATATCACTGAAAATATGTGTAGTGTCTGCGATAAAACGAGGAGAGATATTTACTCGAGAAGTTGCTTCTTCTGGTTGTGGAATAACTTCCGGAATAATAACATTTTCTGATTTTGGTACAACAGTGATGATATTCCCATTGTCTGGAACAGTGGTATCGGCTACGATTTGTGAAGAAACTACCAAAGGTTCTTGTTTGACTATCGTTGCGATATCTCTCTCTTGTGGAGCAGAACCGAGAAATCTATTATTTTTTATAAAATCCATCGGATTAATTGTATATCGAATCGCATTTTCTTTCCCGAGTCCGACATTGATTGCTCCAAAGAAATCAAGTCCAAGATCAGCTGCTTCCTGGAAAGTATAAGGCCAGTACATATGAAAAGGAGAAGTCCTTTTATCTATCTGAAAATGTAAATGAGGAGTTGTTGTAATTCCCGTCATTCCGACTTTCCCAAGAAGTTCTCCACGTTTAATCTTAGTTCCTTCTACGGCGATAATCTCTGAAAGATGTTCATATCCAGAATAGAGCGTTTCTTTTACCCCATTTACATCGATATTATCATGACGGATAATGACATATTTCCCATCACCTGTATCGGTATTTTTTATTTTTACTACGACTCCGTTGGCGACAGAAACTACGGGAGTTCCGATAGGAGCGCGGATATCTACAGCAGGATGACTCCCATCATACTCTATATAATTTCCACGATAACTTCCCATATAAACTACCGGATAGGTGTAACGTAAAAGAGTGGCAGTAGTGTTTTGTTGAAGAGTGTCAGATAGGAGCCCAATATCGTATTCTGGAATTTCTATAAAATCGGCAACACTGAAACTCTCAAAAAGTCGAGCCTTATTGGTATTTTCAGATTTGGACCAATCGGGAATGTAGGAAATTGGTGAAACTGCCCCATCAAATGGATCGGAAGTAATATTGTTATATTCCAATACAGAAGATTTCAAGAATGAGACACTCTGTCCACCGATGAGATAGGTAATAAGAAGAATCAGATTACAGATCCATAGTATACTGAGTAAGGAAAGTTGTTTTTTTTGCATAGATATTTATATTTATTTGTAACTACTCTTTTCCTCAGAATAACATATTTGTCCCTCAAAAGCAAAATTTGAACTTTCTTATAACTGTATAGCTTTTTCTTATGAATCATAAAATGATAATGTAAATTGACAAGATTTACTTTTGACTTTTCTATTTTTTTGATATAACTATAATTAAATTATAATTAATTTCTTTGATAAAATGAATAAGATGCAAAATTTCGGCAGAAGAGTAAGTGATCATGTAGTTAATGAAGGAACAGAAGAAGCAATAATCGCTCAATTTGAATGAGATATTCATGCTTTTGAGGTAGTACTGAATTGAGAGATGGATGAGCTACAACGATTAACTTTAGAAAAGAATTTAGCTGAGATAAAGTGGAGAATGGTACAATATAAAATGGAGATGTTACAAAAAAAACATATACAAGGGAGGACTACTATCGTACCAGAACAAATTCCCATAGAAAAAGATAGATGAGCAAAATCATTCATAACTCAGTTTCAAGGGGTATTACTGGGAGTTTTATTATGAGCTTGAGTAGCTACAATATCTGGACAGATGGCATCAGAATCGCCAGTACAGGAACGAGCATCTTTTCTTGTAGAAAATATTCTTGGAATACAAGATACATGATACAATCGTATTCAAGAAGGAAAGAAAACCATTTTGGTAATTAAAAAACAAGCTCAATCTTTGGCACAAGCTCAGAGAGAAAAAGAGATCCGACAGGAAATTGCTGTTCTTGAAGCACAGATAGCAGAAACCACTAGACGTATTGCGTTGCTTGATGAAGAACAAGAAAAAGAAGGAGAAATATTATGAAAAGTAAATATATCTCCGAATTCATGAAATAAGATAAAAACTATTCAAGAAAAGACATTGAATCCAAATGTTTACAAATCTACTTCATATATGGATGTGAAGAAAGTACGAGACGAAGTAGTAAGGGAATTTCCTGCAAATTTGCAAGTTAAATTACGAGAAGATAAGAATGGATGAGTACTTATTTATGTAGTATATAATGGAAAAAAATCTACTGGTTTCTACTCAAATACATCTAAATTTCAAGAACGTATTACAGTAAAATGAATGAGAAATTGGGCGGCAAATTTTATTGACCAAACTACCCAGGATGAAAAACGAGCTATGAGACTTGCAGAGATAAAGAAGATTGCAGCTGGACATGGTATATCTACAGAAGTAGATAGTCCTATTTCCATGAAAATAAAAACGATACATAATGGAGATATTATAATATCATTTCATGATTCTTTTAATAATTCAGTTAAGAGTTTAACAGTACGGCAGAATGAAAAGAGTGGAGACATCGCTGCCCGAATAGATAAGATTCTTACAGATTTTGTTATATAAAATTCTTCTAAATATCTAATCTCATACTATAAATCCCCTCAATTGAGGGGATTTATAGTACTTCTTGCAAAAAAAGTTTTTTTTTCTATACTCATAGTATTATATCTTTTTTTTCCATACTATGATAAATCCACCGAAGAATTATTTTGAAGAAAGTCTCGCATTTCATCAGAAACTCCAGGGAAAATTGGAAACTATTTCCAAAACTCCGATTAATACGCGTGAAGATTTGAGTCTGGCTTATACGCCTGGTGTCGCCGCACCGTGTCTGGCAATCGCCAAAAATCCAGAAGATGCCTATCTTTACACACTTAAAGCTAATACTGTTGCGGTCATATCAGATGGTTCGGCTGTTCTCGGACTGGGAAATATTGGAGCTTTGGCAGGACTTCCTGTTATGGAAGGGAAGTGTGTATTATTCAAGGAATTTGCAGGAATCAATGCTTTTCCGATAATTCTCGCAACTCAAGATACTGAGGAAATTATTCAAACTATTAAAAATATCGCACCAACTTTTGGAGGTATTAATCTCGAGGACTTTTCTGCGCCACGATGTTTTGAAATAGAGGAACGACTGAAAGCAGAACTTGATATCCCCGTTATGCATGACGATCAACATGGAACAGCCATTGTGGCTCTTGCTGGACTGATTAATAGTCTAAAAATTACCAATCGCAAAAAAGAAAATGTGAAAGTGGTTATCAATGGGATAGGAGCTGCTGGAACTGCTATTTTGAAACTTTTTCGACTCTGGGGAATTACAGATATTATCGCGTGCGATAGCAAAGGGATACTTTGTCGTACTCGTACAGATCTCAATTCTGAGAAACAGAAACTCGTGGAGATTACCAATCCTCGGAATATTTCTGGGATTCTTGCCGATGCACTAAAATGAGCGGATGTATTTGTAGGAGTAAGTGCTCCAAATAGTCTTTCGATCGAGAATGTTCGTACAATGAATGGAGAATCTATCATATTTGCTATGGCAAATCCAATTCCTGAGATCATGCCCGATGACGCTCGTACAGGGTGAGCTCGAATTATCGCAACGGGACGATCTGATTTTCCTAATCAACTCAATAATGTACTGGTATTTCCTGGTATATTTAAATGAGCACTTCAGTATTGAATCCGAACTATCACCGATGAAATGAAACTCGCAGCAGCAGAAGCTTTGGCTGAATATGTTGAGAATCCAACGGAAAATATGATTATACCAAATCCACTCGATAAAAATGTTGTGCATGTGATCGCGGAGAGTATTGGGAAATTTCGATAAAATTTATTTCATATATTATCACTATGCGAATTGGAATAGATTGTCGTGCTTATTGAGAAACTCATGGATATAGAGGAATATATATAGAGAATCTTATTTCCTATCTGGATCAAAATGAAGATGCAAATGAGTATGTTCTCTTTTTCAATGATCGCGATTTTAACGATTTTATCCCAAAATCCCCGCGTATTCATACTCGGAAAACCACTGTGAAACTTTCAAGCTTCTTGGAACAAATATTCTTCCCACAAGAACTCTTCAAGGAAAAACTCGATCATATGTTTTTTTCACATCCGAGCATCTTATTTTTTTATCGTAAAAATACGACGATTCTTTTGATAGATCTGGTTGCTTATTTTTATCCAGAAAAATATCTGAAATGATGATTATTACAATATTGGAAAGGCTTTATATTACGTCATAGTATACGGAAATCTGATACTATCATCGCATTGAGTGAAGTGTTGAAACATGATATTATTGAGATATTTGATGTGGATGAACAGAAGATATTAGTCATCCCGCCAATGTTTCCAGAGAGAGAAAAAATACATATAGAAAAGGGAAATGATATTCAGCAATTCCTCCTCAAGGAAGGCATTTCCAAAAAATATATCCTTTCCGTCGGGGAACTTCGAGAATACAAAAATATACCTCGACTTTTACAGGCATATAATCTTTTTCTCAAGGAAAGTTGAGAAGATATTGACCTCGTTCTCGTAGGGAAAGAAGATCCAACTTATCATGAAATACGATCCACTATTATTCAACTCGGAATCCAAAGCCGGGTTCATATATACAGTATGTTAGATATAGAACAGATGAGATTATTATATCAAAATGCCTCATTCTTTATTCTTGCTTCCTTGTATGAAAGTTCAGAATTAGCTCTTTTAAACTCTTTGTCGTATGGACTTCCTATAACATCTTCGATACTTCCAAGTCTCACGACTATTTTTTCTCAGAAAGATATATTATATTTTCGTCCAATGAGTATCCCAGATATGCAAGGTGCTTTTATTCAGATGTTTAATAGGCCATTATTGAGATGAAAGAAAAAAGATATGGATAAATATTCTGTATCTACGGTGAGTAAAAAATTAGTGGAAATATTTTCGAGATAGATAAACAAAAACTAAACCACTACCCACTGAAAGTGGGTAGGTTGAGTATGGACTGGAAGTCCCCTATTACTCAAGTATAATTGTGTTTGTATCTGTATTTGATGGAGTACGATGATGTTCGAGATATTTTTGTACCATTTCATCGGTAATATTTCCCGTACTCCAAGCTCCATATCCTATTGCCCAAAAATGCTTTCACCAGTAACGTTTTGAGAGATCTGGAAATTCTTCTTGTAGTTTACGAGAAGTTGGTCATTTAAGTTTCTGAGCAAGATCTGAGACTGAAAGAGTTGGTGGATATTCTACATGCATGTGAACATGATCCTTACTTACAACTCAAGAGAGAATTCGCACATCTTCTGAATCGCATATTTGTATGATAAGTTCTCTACAACGAGATTGAATCTCTCACTTTAATACACTGAAACGATACTTCGTTACCCATACAATATGCACAGTTAGTTTTGTCACAGTATGAGAACCATGTCTGTTGAGATCATGAAAAGCAAGATCCATAGAAAGTGACGTTACGATATATTGGG
>CAVVTN010000019.1:0-33829 GCA_963751115.1 uncultured Candidatus Altimarinota bacterium | reverse complement strand
AAATACTACACTCTCGGACATTGGAGCGACTTTTGAGCTTTTTGCCAAACGGTGAGATGGAACAAAAGATGCTCTTATATCTCAAGCGAAGCTGATTAAAGGACAGAATTGAGTTCTTTATACAACTCGATTAAGTAAAAACATTTGTCATTCCGACTGCAGGTAAAAGGTATAGTTCCCCCCAGCAAGGGGTAACAAAATAATCTGCACAATGTAGATTACTTTATTCTTTATTACTTTTTCTTTTATGGACACCTTATATCTCCGTACATCGTACTTTTTGGACTTTCTTATTTTATTATTGGGATTCTCTCTTTGTGTTGAATCTCTATTTTTTTGAAAAGCGTCACCTTTTAGTGTAAAAGATGAGGTTTTTGGTACTCAAAATAAAGCACTTGGACATATCGTTCGTGGGCAACTTTTAGACAAGGAATTATGATTGCAACACTCATTTATTTTCTCGGAGCAACTTATGACCATAATTTCAGCCTCGATATTCTACTCGGTTCTATTATTAGCATTGTCAGTTTTGGTGTTGTCGGTATCGTTCTTTTTCAGGGATCGATTTATATCATCGGAAAAGTGATTCCTCTTGAAAAAGAAATTATTATCCGATAACAATGGAAGCTCTTGGATTAATCATCGAAGGATTTCTCATCGCTATTGCTCTCATACTCAGTGTTTCTCTCTACTCATACTAATCAGGTACTCCCCCTTAATCCCCCCTCGGCTGAGGGGGGAAGTGAACGATGGTGAACAGGGGGAGCTTAGTAAATAATAACCATAACCGACCTTATGTCGCAACAATATCATAGCACGTCTTACTATTCATAAAGATGCTCATGAACATCTTGCAAAAGAAAAAGGAGTTTCACCGGGATTTGCCATTTGTAACAAGAGATCAATTTACTTTTTGATATGACGGTGATGCTGATTTTAAGAAATACTTTCGTGGGGATTTTAAGAAAGTAGAAGATTTTTCTAAATATTATACGAATCCAGAACTCTTTCTCCAGAATATTCACTGGGATCCTTTTTTTCAGAGTGCCGAGATGTCCCTCCAAGAGATTCTTACGAAATCTATCAAAGCACAATGAGATGATACGAGTCTCGTTATCATCAATGCACATCCTCTCGAAATGGTCGTTATGGGACAGATTCTTCAATAACTCGGATATCTCAATACCATTTATAACTTCAATAGAAATCCTCTTCCAAATAGTCTCGCAAAGACCCTCGAAGCATACCTTCTTCTTGCTGCATGGAAAAATTCACCATACTTTATAGAACAAGCAAATAAAGTACAGGAAAATTTGAAAACATTGGCTTTAAAAATTCAAAATGATAAAACTTTTTTCTTGTTCGATGAAAATAATGTATTCATCCCCTATGAATATACGAAAATAGATACCTATCTCAAGACTCAGATTGGATATAAAGAACCAAAAAATGTCTATCGACTCGACAAATATCCTCAGATGGATTTTCTCCTCCAAAAAGGAATCAAAAAAATAATCGCTTTCGATAATGATAATGATTTCGGCGGAGGAATAGAATCCTATAACGAGATGATTCAAGGAGCAAAAAGTGGTATCACTTTCGCAAAGGAATCATATCCTTCTATTAGTATCAAAAACCCTGGATACTATGAAGATTATTTGGTACTCAAAAATAAAGAATATACTACCTATCGTCAGACTATAGAAGAAAAAACACTTAATAACTTCCCCGGTCTTTCTGAGAAGAAAAAACTTGCTGAATCTCGTGAATATCAATCTCCACAATTTCAAAAGAAGAAAAATACTCCTGGTATCGCTTCCACAGAAGAATATGTAGATCGAAGTATTGTTCCTTACTTGGTGCTTTTTCCAGTTATTTTCATCGCATTTCTTGCCTCTGATCTGGGAGCTTTCAATCCCAAAACCAGCACAACTGGAACAGGAAGTACCAGTACTCATACATCCGGAAGTAGTTTCTTATACTGGGGATGAGGCGGAGGGAGTTCTTGGTCGAGCAGTAGTAATAACGGAAGTAGTGTAACCAAATCTTCATCGAGCAGTAGTTCTATTATAAAATCATTCGGCGGTGGAGGATTCAGTAAGGGGGGTGGAGGGTAGTAAAACTTCTATACATAAAGTGAGTTAAAAATTACCAATTCAAACATATGAAACAATACTTCTCCATAGATTCCACAATCTTTACTATCATCTCGATTGGATTGATTATTATTTGATCTTCTGGATGGCTCCTTTTTTGGTCAATATTAACAGTTATTTTCATAATCTCCAAGGATGGTAATTCCAAAGGACAAATTGAAGATGGTATTTGGACACTTTTAGGTCTGCTGTTTGTTTTCTGAGTGTGATTCTGACTGGTTGTATCCTTGATTATTCTCTTTTTATTTTGGTTTGCTATCTTTTATAGTGAATTTATCGCATAATTTTCGCTCATGCACCTACAATCCTACACTCCAGCTCACACTACCGAGTCGCTCCAAACCATCTTCGAGGAAAAGTACCAACTCGAGGATTTTGAAGACCGGTATTTTCGATATATGGACTACGATAATGTGGTTGAATTTAGTCGGGAAGAATACGCAGAATTTATGGATATCCTTGCGAAAGGAAATGTTATTTTTGTGAAAGCGTATGAATTCTATAGAAAGAATCTCACAAAAAACCTTCCCGATTTTGCTTTTATGGAACCTCTTTTTGCGAAGAAATTTCCACTCGGAGAATACTTTCTCGGTCGTTATGACGTCATCCGTGAAGCAGAAACTGGGATCTATAAATTCCTCGAAACCAACGCAAATACCCCCGGGATGATTACGGAGAGTTGTAATGTGAGCAAATATTTATTTCCATCTTCCCCTTTCACAACAAACAGCCCTCACCCTAGCCCTCTCCCAGAGAGAGAGGGCAATAAAGGTACTTTTGATAAAATCCTCCCTACCCCCCTTTACAAAGGGGGTTATAAGAGCTCTGGGGCAGATCTCAGAAAATACATCCAATCTATTTTTGCACGCCATCCGGGGAAGAAAATCGGAATACTCCTCCCCTATTCATTTGAAGATGAGGACTTCCTTACTGGACTCGATTATCGAGATGTGATCAGCCGAAAATCGCTGGAATGGAGAATATCGTCGTTGCGGATATTTTTGAATCTCACATCGTGGAGGAACGCTATTTCACAATGAAAGGAGAAAAGATTGATGTAGTATTGGATTTCTTCCCATTTGAGTTCTTCCTCACGGACCTTGATTTCTGTGAGAATTTCTTCCAGATCTCAAAGCTCGGAAGTGTGACAGTATATAATCCTCTCGAAAGCATCGTCCTTCAAGATAAACTCATATTTGCAGTGGTATATGAAAATATTGAGGAATATTCAAAAGAAGAGCAAGATTTTATCCGAAAGCACATTCCTTTTACTACTCGAGAATTCCAGGAAGATAGTAGTAAATTTCTCGCAAAATGGCGATTTGGTCGATATGGTCGAGAGATTTATCAGGAGCAATTCTATAGTTCTATCCCCAATTCCAAAGATTTCATATTTCAACAGAAGATTATTCCAGAGAAATGTGATGACAAAGAGAATTTCCTCGTATTTGGAGCCTATACCAACTTCCAAGACGGACTCGCACTCATTACCCGCAAACAGAAAAAACTCACCACGGCGGATGAAGATAGTAGAGTAACTTTGGTATTTGTGAATCCCGAAGAAAAGAGTGAGGGAATTACCCTTTGAGGAACAGGCGAATGAATCCTTGGAATAATAGAAATTGCTGGGGGTGGCATTGCTGCGGTTGGAGCAATCGGTGATATATTTTAATAAGTAATAGTTTTTAACGTTAAAATTATTATGTTTCGTTATGTCTGAGAAGTTTTCAGTGGTATTTTTATGTTAATCGGGGGAGGTCTTATAGTTTTTGGACTTTTTGTCATATTCTCCATTGATAGACAAACCTGAGTATTGCCAATATCTTGGGGCCTATGTAGTTTAATGATCTGAGGTATTATTAAAGTAATCTCCAAAGAATCTTCTCAAAAAAATATGTTTATCAGCGCACTACGTGGTTTCTGAAGGCTTTTATCAAAATTTTTTATCTTTCTCGGAATATGCGGACTCATCTATACAATTATCTGTTTGTTTTCGGATAATTGGAAAACGAGCATTATCCCCATGGTTTTTGCATCATCTGGAATGATATTATGAGGAATAATCAAGCGTTTTTCCAAAGAGCCTTTGGAAAAAGAAAGTGATGTTCCCACAGATGATAGCTTCGTAGACTTCGCAGGGGAATTTGTTTCAGAAATAGCAGTTGAATCTGTATCGATAATAGGAGATGTGGTCGTAGGAACCGCCAGTACTGCAGTCGATGTTGTTTCCAATATAGATGTATCCCCATAAAAGAATCTATAAAAAATCTCTTATTTTCTCATCATCTCTCTTATGCATTCACTCGAAGTCCTCGGACGTACATTTGGTCCATATGAAGCAGTCATTCACTCAGATGGAAGTACTGAAGGTGATATCCGTCCGATTCTCTATGACACAGCCATTGTAGAACTCTCCGATGGAAATCATTCATTTTCTCTTGGTTATAAAACTTCTCGAAATCTTTTTGGGAAAGAAATCGCCTATGCAGATATTATCGACATGCAGTCAGGAGAATCTTTTTCTCTCCAAGTAGCAAATATCTTCCTCGCAAAAGTGGTAGCAGGGGATCTGAAAATACTCGCAAAAGTAGGAAGCGAGCTCAAATGGTATGAGAACTTCGGGAAGACTGAATATAAGATCGAAGCAGATGGAGACAAGAAGGAAGTGACTCCACTCGGATATTTCGATATGTTCATACGATATGACGATGATTATTATTACCCAATAATTCTTGACGAGAAAGTTCGTACTGAATCTACTGTGAAACGTTTCTATGACTACTATGGATTCAAGAGTTATACCGATGCAAATGGGGTAGATCATTTTATCCTCTTGATCGAGGCAGAGACCAGTACCGAAGAAAAACCTATCTGGTATTGGACTGATAATTTTCGCAAATCCAGCGATGTACTCGAATTCGGGGATGATAGTGAGTATGTAGAAGAATGGGAAATAGATTCTGATGGTCGGATTTCTATGATTCTCACGAGCGGTGCAAAATGGTATGTTGATGAGGCTGGGCGTATGGTTAAAGGAATACTTTCCAAGAGGACAAATGAATTCAATTATACTCGATTCTTTGAGGATACCGATGCATCGGTTATAATTGGGAAAAATATAAATGGTATTTTCTTGATAGAACGAAATAAAACCAATCTTTCGGAACGAGAACAAAATTCTATCGTCTATTTTGAAGACTTTCTTGCCTGCTTCAAGAATGGGGAATCTCCTTTTTTTCTTATTAAAAATAAAGATGGTGATGTTATTATCATCAATCGAGATGGGAAAGAAATTCTCACTACCGATCTCTCGGGCGATGAGGAAATAGCAGCCTTTGCCTACGAAAATAATAGTACGTATTCTGTGCAAGTAAAATGAGAAGGAGTAAGAAAATATATAGCACCATAACAATCTATCTTCTGTCATTCTGAACTCGTTTCAGAATCTTCCTATCTCTCTGAGAAAACCAATAAAGTATTTTATAAAATTCAAGTTTAGTAGTTTCTTCATATACCGTGTCATTATATCGATTTAAAGGGATTCCTCGACGTTGCTCGGAATGACAAAAACACAAAAATGTATTTTCCATAAAGTTTCTACATATGAAAAAACCAGCAAGATATTTCACGTGGGATAGTATATTATTTATAATAATCTCCATAATTCTCATTATTTCAGGAAAATCCATATTTTTATTATGGTGGCTTTTATTGAGTGTTGTTTTTTTACTCAAAAAACAACCTAAAGATGCTAATCGAAATACGTTCCCTTCCAAGGTACCATCTATTATATTCGTTTGATTATTATCAGTTGGAAGTATTTTCTTTTGATTAATGTTCGGGATGTTTATGTTATATATATTAGTGAGTATATCTATTTTTTATAGTGCTTATTTTATTGATTATTCCAAAGACGCTAATTATCCACTATTTTTTGTGCTCCTATTTGTTTTTATAATACCATTTATTTGATTATTTATTTCATAATATCTGAGATTTTCTACTTGTATATATGTCCATATCCTACATCCAATCTCGCACCTACGACTCTGTTTTCTTCTTTTCCCCACTTTTCTTTGTGGGGATTTTTACATGGATAATGCACGTCTACTTCCCACAGTATCTCGGAATTCAAAATGATCCTCTTTGGTTTTTCCTTTTCGTCATCGTCTTCGATGTTGCACATGTTTATGGGTCACTTTATAGAAGTTATTTCAACAGAGTGGAATTCAGAGAACACAAGAAACTCTACATGATAACTCCCCTTGTTATGTGGATTATCGGAGCGATTTTTATCTACTGTGATCGTGGTGGTGAGTGGCTCATATACTTCGTCGGATTCTTTGCGGTATATCACTTCATCAAACAGCAGCTCGGATTCGTTATGGTATATGCTTCAAAAGAAGAATGACAGAAATCTATCGATAGAATCATGGATAAAACTATGAGTTGGTTTATTACAGGAGTTCCCATTCTCTATTGGTGGAGTCATCTCGATACAAGGAATTACATCTGGTTTATGCGGGGCGAGTTCATAAAGCTCCCCGAAACTCTCTTCCCTACCATCTGGATTATCTTCGTTCTTTTTGTACTCATTTACATCCTCTTTGAGAGTCTCCGATCATTCCAGGGACGCGGGGTAAATATGCTCAAATATGCATATATATTGATGACTTTCCTTATCTGGTTCAATGGAATCGTTTGGCATAATTCGCTCCTTATATTTGCTTTTGGAAATATCCTCCTCCATGGACTCAATTACCTTGGAATCGTATACCTGAGTACCAGAAAAAAACTCGAAAGGTGAGAGTATGAAACGACGAGTTGGATGAAAAAGATAATACAGTATGGATTTCTCTCTTTCTATTTCATCCTGTTTATTTTTGCTGTCATTGAGGAATATCTCTGGGATCAACTTTTCCGACTCGAACAGATGGATCTCTGGGGATCGGGCCTCCATAATATCGCCAATAGTCTTCCCGATTTTTGGTATGCGATTATTATCGGAGTACTCATCGTTCCACAACTCACTCACTATTTCCTCGATGGATATGTCTGGCGACGCGAGTTTAAGAGTGGGATATAGAAGTTTCATTTTCAACACATCATAACTACAAGAATTTCTATGGAAAATACACCGATTACTGAGTTTCAAAATTTTGCCAAGTCTGTCAATCTTTCGCTCGAATTTGCAAGTCCCAATGAGGAAGAATGATACCTGAATCTCTTTTCCTATGACGGAGAAAAATGAAAACGAGAGAATTTAATGTACCTCTATGGTGAAAACCAATTCGATACCGCTTGGGAATACCAGTATCACGACTGTCTGACTATCGGTCGTAAAGTGATTGATACGACTGATAAAATCCTTGTTCTCGGGTCATGAGATTTTATGAATCATCGTTTTATTGGAACGTATGATCTTGATTTGATTGATATAGATCCTTTTATGACCCATCTGGCAGTATCGCATCCACTTATGTTGCAGATGAATCAATATGTACCGAGTGCAAATTACCGTGTTCATAATATGGATGCGGTTGTATTCGTGGAGGAAAACGAGAAAAAACTCTCAGAATATCGTTATATTATTATCGATTTTCCCGTTATGATTTCCCCTGTATCAGATGATATTAAGAAATTTTGATTAGAGAAATTCTTCTCTAGAGAAATGTTTGTAGATATCATTCTCAAAAATCTGCCTGCAAATGGACTCATTACCATGCAAGCAGATGATACTTTCGTACATACAGAACATGAGCAATATTTTCGCAACTTAATACAAAATACTGGCGTTTATTTTCATATCTACACCATTAATTTTCAGGGAACAGAACTCAAACAGTATTTCTACATGTTCACAAAAGATCACGTCATTTATCACTATTTTCAGGAACATATTCATTCCATCGATGCAGCTCTGTGACTTTTTCGAAAAGATGACTATTTTACCAACCTTTTTGAACTCCTAGAAACAAAACAATTGGACTATCAAACATATACCGATATATTAGCAGGAAAATAGTATATTTCTCTATTTCTGACATATTTAAAACCATCTATCTTATGAAGAATACCGGAATTCATATCATCGCAGACTTATACGATTGCGATTTTTCCCACCATATCGAAAAAAATCACTCACTTGAGAATCTCGTCAGTCAGATACAATCTATTATCACAAATGGTGGTTTTACTATACTCGGGGAGGTACATCATTCTTTTGGGAAGAATGCTTTTTCTATTGTTTATATGCTCTCCGAATCTCATATAAGTATCCATACTTGGCCAGAAAATGGATATGTTTCATTTGATATCCATACGTGTAATTATAGCATGGATAACACCTCTGGAACCGAGCAGATTTATCAAGATCTTATTTGAATATTTGCCCCGGGGGAAGTAAAGAAAAATGCAATACTTCGATCTATGAGAGACGATAGATAAACATCTTTTTGCAAATATTCGAAAAATCATATACTGACTTTTATATATCAAAATTGGATAAAAGCGAGTTCCGCGGGAAGTGAGAAAATATATCTGGAAGTTATAAAAAGAAGCCAATATCATACCACCCCTCTCGTCTATGTTTACTGATTTTTCCTATTGGCATATAAAAATCCTCTACGATCTGGCTGGATATCTGACCGCGTTTTTTGTGACGTGGTTTTTTTATAAAAAAGTTATCCGAAAAGAAGAACTCCCGAATCCATTTGCAGATAGGAATCAGAAAATCGAATATTATCTCTTCGTCATAGCGGGAGCGATGATTGGTGGTATTATCATCTCAACATTCGATGGTGCGATGATTCCCGGGAGGAATCCAGAAACAGGGATACTTCTCTCAAAATCTATCGCCTGAGCTCTTTTTGGGGGAATCGTAACCGCTGAGCTCTTTAAATATTTTCACCATATCAAAACACCGACGGGGATACTTTTCCTACCAGGAATCGTCCTCGGTGTATTGATCGGTCGACTTGGGGCTATCGCAACCGGTATTCGTGACTTTACCTATGGACTCCCGACTACTCTCCCCTGGGCGATGAACTTCTGAGATGGGATACCAAGACATCCGACTATGATCTATGAGATGATACTTCTTGCTTTGTTTTTTGCTTTTTTCTGTCTTTGACTATACTCGAAAAAGAGAAAGTGGTGGATACAGAATGGATTTTATATATTCATTATCACGTATTTCATCTACCGATTCCTCGTTGGTTTCATTCAGCCATATAGTCACTGGTGGTTGGGATTATCAACCTATCAGGTGATAGCGATACCGATGGTGGTATATGGAATCGTGATGATACGAAAAAGAATAAAGAAAAAATAAGATTTATAATTTCATCTCTCATTCTATGAGTTTCGTACTATTTTTTATCATTGTTTTCATTGGTTTCTGTACCACTTGCGGAGGTTTAGTTCTAGGGTTTAGTGCAAGTTATGGTAGCATAGGGGCATTATTGACAGTATGATGATTTTGAGTAATTGCCACGGGAATTATAGGATTCATAAAAACTATTCTACAATTATTTTCAGACTCCGCCCATGTTTGGTCTCTTTCTTTTATGGAAGCCTATAGAGAATACTATGGATGACATGTTTCAGAGATATTAATCATAGTCATTGTGATGGCAATTTCTTCCTACCTCATAAAGGACTTTACGAAAAAGAAAAAATAATATTACCCCTCTTATTCTCTCCCCCTTTTCTCTTATGAACTTTTTAAAAATAATCTGAAAAATAATTCTCGTTCTCGTTATCACGGCCATTGGCGCTGGGATTACTTGTGGTGGAAATCTTATGGTGATGGATATCCTATGGCAAACGTCTGATAATATCTGGCTAAGTATCTGGATAGGAGAAATAGTAATAATATTCTGTCTCTCGATCTGGCTCTTTTTCTTTCGAAAAAAATCTATAAAAACCCCTCAAACAGAAGAGAAATCAGAGGATATAGACTTATAAGTATTTACTTCACTTTCTTCTCTTATGAGCTTTCTTAAAAATCATTGAATACATCCTCGCACTCTGATTCGTTGGTTTCTGAATGTTTATGGCTTTTTGTGGAGGTGGACTCATTATCGATGGGCGTATGTTTGGTTTTCTGTTTCTTATACCAGGGATTCTTCTTACACTCGCGATGGGAGTATTTTATTACACAGGAAATATATATCTAGAAATAATCTTATTGCTTACTTCCACCTGAATAATTCATCGTGCTTTTCTAGGTATAAAGAAATGAAGCAGAGGAATTTGGTTCTATCGAATTTTACTTATCATATTATATATTTATCTTCTAGGTAATCTAATACAGATTTTATGGAGACAATTTTATCATCTCTAATTTCTCATATTATGAGCTTTTTAAAAGAAATCGGAAAAATCTTACTTGTACTCATTATCACAGCCATCGGTGCAGGTATTGTTCTTTATGGAAATAGTCAATGATTAGAAGTTATAACATGTGGTACTTCTTTCCAAGTAAGTGAGTCTAATATGGAAATTTATGCTTTTATATTTCTTCTCTTTTCAGTAATAGAAATAATTGGAATCGGATATTTATCTTACAGATTTATATTTCACAATAAAAAACATTGTGTAGATAGTTTTTTGAAATTTATTCTATTTTTTATAAGTATAGAATTTATAGGAGTTATAATTTATCGGTTATATATGAAAGTATGGATTATTCAGGATCTTATAGGTGATGGTGGTTGGCGATGATGTTTCTATTTTTCCAAAATCTCTAATCTTGGTGATATGGGTATAGTAGTTTTATGATATCTTTTTCATTTTCTATTTTCATTCGTTATCATTTGGTGACTTTTTTCGATGTTTAAAAGAGAAAAGAAACTCTTTCTCGTTCTCATGATCACAGCCATTGGTGCGGGGATTACTTTTGTAGGTAATTTTATGGTGGTGGATACTCTCTCCGAGAGAAACAAAGAAATCTTTTATGATATCTGGCTAAGTATCTGGATAGGAGAAATAGTAATAATATTCTGTCTCTCGATCTGGCTCTTTTTCTTTCGAAAAAAATCCATAAAAACCCCACAAGTAGAAGAGAAATCGGAGGATATGGACTTATAATATTTACTTCACTTTTTCTCTTATGAAATTTCTTTGAAAACTCTTTCTCCTTCTCATTATTACCATTGTTGGTGCAGGTATTACTGGTTTTGTAGAATTTATAATTATGAATACCTCATTTTGATCTCATGGGGACTGACTGTTTAATTTCTCACTTTCTTTTTGGATTGTAGAAATAATCATCTCTTTTTTTATTGGTGTTTATTACGCCTTCTTGAGAGAGGAAGATACTCCAGAAGATAACCATACATCAAAAAAAGACCAAGATATCGAAACGAAAGATACAGAACTCGAAAGAATGAGTAATTTTTAATATTTAATATTTAAATCTCCCCTATTTATGGCTCTCTATTCAAAAAAATACGATCTCTTTCTCGGTGTTACTGAGTCATTTTGTCACCTCTGTAGGAATAAAGATCGACTGGTTTCGGCTCATATGGTCACTCGTGGTCAGGAAGTTTGGCTTCGGAAGTTTTGTCTCGACTGTGGAGAATCCTGGGCGATGGTTTCCAGTGATTATGAATACTACAAAAAGTGCAATGATTATCTGAAAAATCCTGATCTTCCAGAATGTAGTCTGACTCCTATCAAGCGTGGTTGTCCGTTTGATTGTGGAGTTTGTCCGCAACACCAGAATCATCCATGTTTGGCACTTTTCAATATCATCGATGAGTGCAATATGAAGTGTAATATCTGCTATCATAACTCTGAGCCCTGAAGTGGGAACTATCGAAGTATGGACGATGTGAAGAAAATGCACGAAACTCTTCTCAAAGTGGAATCTGCTCCCGATCTGATTCAAGTCACCGGAGGAGAACCAAGTATTCACCCACAGATTATTGAAATCCTCAAGTACCTAAAATCTGGACCCGTACGACACCTCATGATGAATACCAATGGGATTCGGATTTCGGAAGATGAGAGTTTTGTCAAAGAACTCAAAGGGATTGGGAAGGGATTTGAGGTCTATCTCCAGTTTGATTCGCTCGAGGAAACCGCTCTCAAACGACTCCGAAATGCCAATGTAAAACGCATCCGAGAAAAAGCTCTATTGATGCTCGACAAATACAATATCTCCACCACGCTCGTTTGTGTTATAGAAAAATGACTCAATGATGATGAGATACCGAGTCTCATAGAATACGCAACGAAATGGAAATGTGTACGAGGAATCGTATTTCAGCCTATTCAGGATGTCGGACGCAATATGTCTTCAGTCATTGCGAGGGACGACGAAGCAATCCAGGATATTTCTCCTTTACAAAAGAATAATGATTTCCGCATCAGCCTCTCGGAGATACGAGAGAAAATCATCGCAGATCAAAATACCGCTTTTACCGAAGCAGATATGATTCCGCTTCCTTGTGATCCACATAAGATTTGTGTGGGATATGCTATCAAACACGATGGGAAAATACTCCCAGTCACTGGTAAAATCCCCCGTGAGATGATCACAGAACAAAAAGGAACGATTGCTTTCGAACAGGATCGAAACTTCATAAAGACCGTTATAGATACGGTTTCGCTCGATACTGCATTTGGTGAAAATATCATCAATAAAGACAGTGTGAAGCGAAAACTCTTTTGTTGTTGGCCAGAATTCCTCGCACCAGAAGATATGGGTTATGAGAATGTTTTTCGTATCGTTATCATGGAATTTTCGGATATATATAATTTCGATACGACGAATATCAAACGGGAATGTAATTTTATGATAGAACCTGAACTCGCCATACCCTTTTCTACCTACAATATGGAGCTCGCAAGATCTTGCTCGAAATAAGATATATACATTTATCATAATACCATGAAAAAATTAAAAAATATTCTTATAAAACATAAGAAGCCCCTCATTATTACTGCATCGATTACCGCTCTGAATATCATTTTAGGTTTTGATATACGATTCACTATTATAAACTTGATCTGGCTTATTGTATAAATATTTTCTATGCCTATGTGAGAGGATTAATAAACATCTTTTTGCAAATATTCGAAAATTCATATACTTTCCGCCGTACCATATTACCGCTCGAATCTTATGTTCATAAATTTCTCTCGCATTCTCACTTGGATGTTCAAATCTTTCGATATATCTGGGGACACAAAACTCCTGGAAAAACTCGAAAAAGACGGAGTTCGTTTTCTGATGATTATCAAGAAACACTGGATATATTCCATACTCATGTCGTGGCGAGTTTTGCTTGTAGTCATCATCGCTTGTGCGAATGTCTATCTGCTTATATTTGGACAAAAAGCTCCTGATACTATCACGACTGGTATCGCTCTGTTTTTGAGTCTCAATGTGGTCTGGTGGCTAGTAGTCGTAGTGGTATATATCCGACGTTTTAAGCAGATTCAGGGGAATAAACCCTATGTGGAGGATGTGTATTTTGCCATCAAAAAGAGTCAACTTTCCGATACGGCATTTCAGAACTTTTTCAATCAGACGATTCTTCTCCTCATTGTTCTTGTCGGTATCACTATTTTTGTGCTTTTCACGAGCATTATGAGTGTATTATTTTCTGGGAATACCCACGCTTCTTTTGGGATGATCAATGTATTTCTCCTCATGATCCAGACAGGACTTTTTTATGGATATCTGAATGCTATGATCAATCAGGAAATGGATTTCAAAGTGGTCGTTCCTGGTCAGATTCTCTTCTATAATCAGATAGGGATTTTCGGAGATAGTCAGGCGATGAATGCCGATAAGATCAAGACTATCAATGCAAAACATGCAGGATTTTTCGGGGCTTTTATTAACTATGGAAATGTCATAGTTCTTACTGAGTGAGATAGTGGAGGAAATGGAGAAATGCTCATGGACTATGTCTGAAGTCCCCTCAGTACCGTCAATGAGATACAGAAAGTTCTCGAAAAAGACTTCAGTGTTATGGAAAAAGATGTGAATGTTCTGCTCCGTAAATTTAACTCTCAGATTGGTATAGAAAATATCGATACTCCAGAAAACAGACAACGCCTCCGTGAATTTATGGACAATAATGAGCCACTTCTTCAAGATATTTTCAAGAAAGGAGATGAAGAAACAAGGCAAGAAGTACGCGAACTTTATATACTGATGAGAGGAGAATAAAAACACATTAACATCTAAATTCTATGAAAAATATACATGATATTACAAAGAAATATTTTACATTATTTCCTCAAGATAAGGAAAATTTAATAGCTTTTGTTGAGCAATTATCTCAAGATACAAATTTATTTGATCGTAAAAATTTCAAAGGACATGTCGTAGCAAACGCATTGGTATTGAATTCCCAAGATGAAGTATTAACAGTATTTCACAATAAACTACAGATGTATCTACAACCAGGTGGACATATAGATTTGGTGGACATATAGATTTGGCGGACATATCTATCTTGGATGCTTCTATGAGAGAACTTGTCGAGGAAACAGGAATCTCCGATGCTATTGTGGACGAATGGCATAATATTTCTGGTATACCTATTTTTATAGAATCACATTTGATCCCTGAAAATAAGAAAAAGAATGAAGAGGCTCATTATCATCATGATTTTATGTATATATTCAAAACGAACAATACCGATATTCATCTTCAGTTAGATGAAGTCTCAGACTTCAAGTGGATTCCTATAAGTACAGTACTCACAGAAAATCCTGAATCTTTTCTCGGTAAAGCCATACAAAGGATGATAAATATGAAAATAAATAAATAAATAATACCCTCTACTATACTCAATGTAATTTGATAGAAATAACCCATACCATACACTCACCCCTAGTAACTTCCCCCTTATCTCTATTCTCTATCCCCCCTCATCCTATGCAAAATCTTTCTTTTCTCCTGACTTTTCTCCTTTTGTCATTTCTCCTGACTTTTATACTCATACCTCCGTATATCCGATTTCTGCACAAATACAAACTCGGGAAACAGATTCGCGAGGAGGCTCTGATGGGGAAGGCAACAGAATTTGCAAAACTCCACAAGAGTAAGACGGGGACTCCATCTATGGGGGCTGGGATTATTCTCTTTGCTATATTTTTGCTCGTGGGACTCTCGGTGATCGCACACTTTTTCGCAGCCGATATTCAAAATCTCTTCGGTATCCATATCAAGTACAGTCTCTGGAATAGAAATGAAACCTATCTCGCACTTTTTACGCTTGCAACGGTTGGGATTATCGGGCTCGTGGATGATTATCTCAATGTGCGGGGTATCGGACGAACGAAGGGGCTTTCTGCGAGAGTCAAGATGATTCTCCTTATGATATTTGCTGGACTTGGGGCATACTGGTTCTATGTAAAACTCGGACACACGGGACTTCATTTCCCATTTTTTGGAGAGATTAGTCTCGGGTTTCTCTATATTCCCCTCTTTATATTTGTCATCATCGCTATGGCAAATGCTGTAAATATCACCGATGGACTCGATGGACTCGCAGGAGGACTTCTCCTCTTCAACTATGTGGTTTATGCATTCATAACGTATATGCACAGTCTATTCATCCTCTCGGCTGTTTGTATGCTCATCGTCGGGGCACTTATCGCATTTCTCTGGTTCAATATAAAACCTGCCAAATTCTATATGGGCGATGTCGGCTCGCTCGCTCTCGGAGCCAATCTCGGGATCATGGCGATGATGACCGATACACTTGCGGTTCTCATAATCATCTCCGGGATCTACATACTAGAAATATGTTCTGTCATCATCCAGCTCACTTCCAAGAAACTCCGAAATGGGAAAAAGATTTTTCGAATCGCTCCATTTCACCACCACCTCGAAGCCATCGGTTGGGCAGAAGAAACCGTTGTTATGCGTTTCTGGCTCATCGGGATGATACTCTCGAGTATCGGACTCATAGTAAGTTTTGTGATGAAGTAGGATGGGAATTCACCATTTCTTGAATGCTTCTTGGATTTTAAACTTGAAATCTTGATAAGGATGTGATGAGGAAATTCACGCAATCACTCCCAATACTTACGATAGAGCCATACAAGAATAATCTCGATATAAAAGTTTTGGTTTGATTACCAAATTCTTACAGACTCAGAATCTGAAAATATCGGTTTCTCTATGAAATCCTGGAAGACAAGATTATTATCCATTTCTTCGATGCTGGGTCTCGTGAAGATGTATATAAATAGACTATCTCCCCTCTTTCATAATTGTCTGTCATTTCTATAGATTTCATTACTTTTGTCCTATCCTATCATTTATTTTTTTATTGCACTTCGATTTTTATTATAATGAGTGAGAATCTCGGGTAAAATATTTGACAAATAGTAAATAAGAGTATTATTTGAAAAATACTTTTATTTACTATTTTTTTACTTATGGAAAATTCTTTACAGAATGCTTTTCTTGCTTTATGTGTTATGGCTCAAGTTTCTGGTGATGTTTGAGCAGATGGAGAACAGTATGTGCCAGTCATCGTAGATGCTACATGTCAACGATTACAAGAAACATTTGATGGGGACGAGAAAGATATATTCGCCTATTGGCAAGAAGAGAGAAAGATTGCTATGAAAGCAGGAAATACCAAGAAGGTTGAGTGTATCGATGCTATCTTACTTGTAGCAGAAACAAAATCATACCTTGAGCATGATTATACCTTATCTGGAAATTAAGTTGGTCTTTATCAAAAACAGAAAGATAATTATAATATTCTCCATTGTTCGTGATAATGAACTGAGGTAATGTATCCTCTAAGCGAAATACGGAGTAGACTTTCCTAAAGACTTTTGGTACTTTTGGTCACAAAAGTATGAAGAACCACCTTCGTAATAAGTAGAATGCAGAAACTTCTGTGAAAAACTCCCCCTTAATCCCCCTCACCCGAGGGGGAGACAAAGATGATGCGATTGACATTTCCCCCTCGGATGAGGGGGAAAGCGAGGAACAAGCAGGGGGAGTTTTATTCAACCACTTTTTTTTGCCTTTTTCCACGCTTTCTGCTATACTCGGCTCATATTGTTATATTTTCACTCTTTATTCTCTATGGTAAATACGCAACCAAAAGATGTACTTGGGGCAATTTCTCCCGAAGCAGAACTCGCAAAGATTATTAAAGTTTCGCCGAAAGATTCAGTTCTGGCAAAAACTCGTTGCCAGGCGAATGCTCTTATGGCAACATGTCTCGCTGTTTGAGTGCTTTCTGGAACTCCTGCTCCTGTGGAAGCATCTCCGTATGTTCCACTTGCAAGCAATGGAGATACTATGCTCGTACTCAAAAACGGAGAATCTCTCGTTCCTCCGTCAGAGATCCCTGAATTCTTCAAGCGTCTCAGATACGATGCCTCTACAGTGGCTGCCGCAGCCGATGCAGCAAGACATATGGAAACGGCTCGTGCAACCCTCGGGAACAATGTCGTACTTGGTGCCACGACATCCAATAGCACCACCGACAAGCCAAAGATTTTCAAAGACCTTTCCAATAATCCTAATGAGTCCTTCTCGGCACTTTTTGGGGAAAATGAA
Organism: uncultured Candidatus Altimarinota bacterium; assembly: GCA_963751115.1. Classification (GTDB taxonomy): domain Bacteria; phylum Patescibacteriota; class Gracilibacteria; order BD1-5; family UBA2023; genus UBA1545. The sequence goes on along the minus strand of CAVVTN010000019.1, from coordinate 16,114 downwards.
ATCACTCTCGCAAACTATGAGAAAGTATTTGATGGACTCCAGAGTGGAGGGTACAAGAAGCGTGTCGTAGAACTTGGTCTTGATACTGCAAAAGCATGGTTCCAGACATTCAATAGTATCCTCCAGAAAATGCCCGTACAAAATAAAGACCTCCTCAAGCAACTCATTGTCGCGACCAGCTCGTTATATGCCTACCAAAATACCTCTCTGAAAGTAACTCCTGCTCCTTCCATCGTTGCAGATCAGCTCTGGAAGATCATGCTTCTCTCGTCTGATACAGACTTTACGGTCGCTCGTTTCACCTATGGAAAGACGATAGAAACCGCATTGAGTCGTCGTATCCCCAACCAACAAGTGACAAAAACGATGCTCACAGATCGTGGTATCATACTTCCTGCATACACCGACACCCTCCCTGAGGCGGCAGCTCGCGATCTCGGAATCGTGACAGATAAATATGTAGAATGAGTGAAACAAGAACAGAGAATAATAGCAATTGGAGAGGAGGCAAATAAACTATGACAGGAGAACGAGATGAAAAGACAGGAGGCAAATAAACTATGACAAGAGGCAAATAAACTATGACAAGAGGCAAATAAACTATGACAAGAGGCAAATAAACTATGACAAGAGGCAAATAAACTATGACAAGAGGCAAATAAACTATGACAAGAGAACGAAATGAAAAGACAGAAAGCAGAACAATTAGGACAGAAAGCAGAACTTTTGGATACAACAAGTGAACTCATCAATAGATTCAATGTAAATCTTCCAAAACTCATTCAATCACCAACAGATACTCAGTTGATTGAAAATATTCGAGCTGATATGATACTACTTCGTAGTATGAAGGTACAGTGGGAAGTACTCAGTAATAAAACTACAGATAGTGAATATCAGAAATGATGAAAATATTATGAATATGCAATGGGGAGTATTAAGAGAATAGAAGAAAGTACTCGAAAAATATAATCGGTTTTTTGCAAAAAAGAGAGAGATAGGATATAATACTATGCAAGTATATATTTATCTCTCTTTTTATGTCAGACAAAGAACCATATTCCGCGCCTACCGAGAAAAACACTGGACCAGAAACACAACCAATCCAGAAACCTCTCGATACTCTTCCTGTAAATATACAAACGCTTGCAGGTGCCCCAGAGCTCTCTTCTGAATTGAGTCAACTCAATACTCTCCTTTCTAGTTCAGGTGGTCCTTTGTGACTTCGTGAAGAACTCAGCAGTCAGGAGATGCAAGAATCAGCTCGATACACTCGCTCTGGAGCCAGATGCTACAGAACAGATAAAAATACTCCTTCGTAATATTATAGAGAAAACAAAGACAAAAAGTGTGCAGACGGAGAAAAAAGATAGTGTAGTCATAGATACAGAGGTGCAGACAAAAAAAGAAGAGGTGCAGACGAAAAAAGAAGAGGTGCAGATGAAGAGAGAAGATGTGCAGATGAAGAGAGAAGATGTGCAGATGAAGAGAGAAGATGTGCAGATGAAGAGAGAAGGTAGTAAAGTTGCAGATATGGAGGTGCAGACGAATGAAGTAAAGGTGCAGACAGGAGAAGAAAAGATCAAAGTTGCAAGTGAGCGTAACAAAGCTATGTTTAATGCCTTTGAGAAAGCAGGAGGATTCGATAAAGTTTTTTCTGAGCATATCTCAGAATGGAAGCAAAAAGCCGAAGAAAAAATCCGAAAAGAAAATCCATGAATAGATGAAAAATCAGACGAATGGAAAACAAAAACACAACTCACTATCTTTCTCGATAACCGTCCAGCTATCGAGCAAAAGGCACAAGAAAAAGGGATTGATCTCAAGAGTATCTATGGAGCTCTGGAAAATAGCGCTGACACACTTAGAGTTTCTCGTTCTTTCACCAAAGACTGTACACTTGCTCCATCAATCCCAGAGCAAGCAAAAGCCACATTCTCCAAAGAAGAGCAATCCAATATTTCCCGACGAGGTGACACACTAGAATCTACATCCGCAGACGGAACACGAAAAGTTATGAATCTAAAAACAGGGGAGGTTTCCATCGAGAGCGAGAGCGGGATTCGTATCCCTTCCAAGCAAGAGTACCAGAGCAGTTTCGAGATCGATGCTCGCATCCAGATGCTCTCTGGAGAGCTTGCAGATATCAATGGAACACTCTCCAAACAGCAAGACTATTTAAGTAATATCTCTAATAGATTCGGACTCGGAAAGATAGAGAAAGTCACCAAAGAAAGTTTCGACACTCTCCGACAAAAATTTCAAAAAGATAGTACGGATCCAGACATGAATCCCACAGATCAAAAAGTAGCAAAAGATATGCTCGAAAAGATAAACACTATGGAAACAGAGTTCAATAAAAACCAAGAAAGAAAAGAAGCTCTACTTATTAATCTTACTGCCCTAAAAGAATCAAAAACAACCCACACTACACGTTACCAAGAATCTCTCAGATCCGAAACCGAAGCGAGTCGAGACAATCTCAAGTATCTCTCCTCCATCGGTCTCGATTCTCTCGGTCAATCGGGAGTCGATGCAATCGTAGACTTTATCAAAGAGAAACGAAAAGGACAATCTGGAGCTGGTGAAATCACACTTCAAAAGTCATTTAGTAACACGGAAAAGAAAGATTTCTCTCAGGTAGTCCGCGATATTATCGGTACAGATCCATTCATAAAAGATTCCATTCCACCGACACTTCAGCCCGCCATCACTCCACAAAATATCCGAGGTCTCATGATGCGGTCAGGCGTACTCAGTCAAACGGGAGAGTTCAACAAGATCCGATTCATGGAAAAAATACAGAGAAAACAACCAACAGAGAAAACACCATAATCACCTATTTAATTTTCTACAATCACCGCGCTTTATCCACTTTGGATGAAGCGTGGTGATTATTTTTTTATGTCATTCCAACTCATTTTGATGACAATCTGAAAATGGGTTTTTAGGGGTGAAACTGTTTGAGTCCGACGAGAAATAGGAAATAGTTGCCACCTGACGAGTTTTACTTCTTTATCTAATGAAATTTTAAATTTTAGTTAAAAAATCACATTCTCCTCTTTACTCCGAAAGACTTTTGGTACTTTTGGTCACAAAAGTATGAAGAACTTCCTTCGTAATAAATACGAGTACAGAAATTTCTGTGAAAAACTCCCCCTTAATCCCCCTCACCCGAGGGGGAGACAAAGATAATTTACCCAAACCAATCCCCTTCGGATGAGGGGGAAATTCGATCCCGAGAATTCGGGAGAGAATAGGGGGAGTTTCAACAAACCAGTCCCCCTCGGATGAGGGGGAAAGCGAGGAACGAGCAGGGGGAGTTTTATTTGTCCCTAAAAACTCGGGAAAGAATATGGAGAACTTCGGGAGCCTTCGAGGGAATGACAAAGATAATTCGATTGACATATCCCCTACTCCTCAAATTTCTCCACCACTCCAGCGTCCAGTAAATAATCGGAGAGATTTTTGCCATCATAGAAAACCTCTGCGATGTAACGGGCGTACATGTCGCGTTTAGATTTCTGAGTCTGAACTGTTACGAGAGAATCCACGGGACAAAATCATTTTCAGACAACTCTCGCATGTTTTGCTTTTTTGATCTGAAATGGGATCGGACTATTCATCTCGGGAGCGTTGATTCTAGCGAGACGAATGCGTTCCTGTCTCGTGACATAAAAACCGAGGTCAATCTCTACGAGCAATGTGTCGCCATCAATCCAACTGAGGAGCTTTGCTTTGTATTGGTACATAGGAAAATAGTGAAGAATAAGAAATTTACAGAAAAATTTTCGAGAATTTTCACGAAGCATTATAACCTATTTTCTCCGGACTTACTAATTTAGTTTCAAAAAAGTAAGTCTTTATCGACTTTATGGCTTAATAGTGAGACAATATGAGCAATAGTCCAGATTGTGTCTATTTTAAAGGATAAATAGAACTTCAATTTACTCTTTTTGTACTGAAAAAGTAATACCCTACCCGAAGTCCTGAAAAAAGTGGGTGAAATGATCTCGAAATCCACCTCTCCTAACCTCTCCTAGAAGGGCAGTACTCTAGAGTGGGCTGGGGGAGAGGTGAAAATATTCCGTTTTCGCAAACACGCCACTTTTTTGCTTTTTAGGAGAAAATACGGTACAATAAAAGTCATACCTTACTATTTTCTCCATTCTCATGATCACCTACCAAATTACCCGATTCATTCACTCGGTCATCCGCAGTAATAAACTCATGCACCTCGTGGATGCCCTTCTCGAAACTTCTCATAAAAATGAAACAGTTTTGGATGATCTCATCTTCCAGTTCAAGAGATTTCTCCGAAAAGGAAATGACGAGATTTTCGAACAACATCGTCTGAAGTATGTGACCTATTTGGACGATTTCCAGATCCACATTGCTGACATGAAAGAACTCAGTAAGAAAGATACAATCCAGATCAATAGTCTCCTCCTTGAGATTTATGAAATTCCAAAAAAGCGAAATAATCTCTTCGCGATGCTCCTCATTTATTTCTATCTCAAAAATCATAGACACCTTCATGGAAAAGTGATTTTTAAGGTGATTTATCTCTATTTCCTCATCATCACCTACCGAAATCGTCTCGGAGAAGCAACGCGTGCAAATATCATAACCCTCGATAACAAGAATCTCCGTCCCTTTTCCATTATTTGGAATCAGACTTTTAAAAACCTCCGTAAGAAATACCATCTCCCTACCTCGAGAACGATTTTTATTACCAGTATGCTCTTGTCTGTGGCAGTACTAAGTTTTGTTTCGTGGAAATATGGACCCATCAATTCCCAGCTCCAAGCAGACATAACTGCCGCGGTTCAACATACTGAAGTGAGTAACAATGACATGATTAGTAAAATAGCACTCGGATCCCTTATGCTCGGATCACTCACCGACAAAATCCAGTGATTTGATTTCCAAAACATCCTCATCATCGCACTTCTCGCGGTCATATTTCAGTCCCTCCGTACTGGATTCACCAACCTCTTTGTGAATTCATTTCTCGTGAAAACTTTTGCCGTCATCGGTACGATTTGTAAAATAGTATTTCATGCTATTTTTGCAGTCTACAACTATGTCATCTACAAACTCTCGACTCGCTACATATTTATGTCCATCGATTTCATCCTCTCTCACAACATACTCCCCGGTCGTGGATTATTCTCTGGATTTCTCTTCGTGTATTTTCTCATCTATGTATCGATCATAACTATCTATTTCTTCTTGGTGAATCTTTTCTTCACATGGAATCTCGCAGCGTGGCACATAGGAGGGATCATTCTCGGATTGTCCGTTCTCCTGATTGCTATCAATCTCCATTCAGACATAGCAAACTTTCGAGCCTTCTTATTAGAAATAGAGAATATATTTAAGAACCTTCACGAGGCAGAAAAAGTCGAAGCACCAAAAACAGCATAAGAGAAATATGGGATAAAAACGTCTATTCTAAAAGAAAAATTTGATAAATCTAAAAAGTTTATATAATGAACAAGAAATTATTTTAACTGCATAAATAATGAACGTATGGCACAGATTACAAAAGATGGATATGTATTTACCATATTGGACGAGATCCAATCTCAATACGGTGAGCTTGTGAAACTCGTTCTCGCGACCGAATCCATGGATAATACCGAGAAACAATACTGGTTCGACATACTTCCTTCTATGACCGACGAACAAGTAGACCGACTTTTCGATATCCTCGAAACAGAACGCAAGAAGTTGGAAGAACTCGAAGTAAAATACCAAGAAGAAATCAAAACTCTCAATGAAAGACATCTTATCGAATGGCAAGAATTCCAAACCAAAGATAGTCGAGATAAGATTAAAAAAGCAGAAGCAGATGACAAAGATGACCAAAACACTGAAAACATCCTCAAGATGTTGGATGATATTTAAAAACCCCAATATGTCAGCTATTATGCTGGCATATTTTTATTTATTATTTCTTTAATTTTTCAAATATGTCTGGATTAAATAATGGAAGCGATGGAGTAGGTTGGAAAGATGTAGGATTACAGGAAGTAATAGCAGGGGAAGTTCAAGGGGGTATCGAAGGAGGGGAATTACTTTCTGCACTAGGAGTCAGCTTAACTGATGTTCATAACCATGCTCAGCAATGAATAGCAGCTGCACTTTCAAATGACAGTATTCATACTAATGAGTATGTTTTTAGATTAGCATATGGTAATATTCCAGAACATCATAAAATCCTGGAGCAAATTTTCGTAGCAATAGAACGAGGAGACTGAATTAATAAAACACTTCTTGTAGAAGTATTACAAGCAACAGAGGAAACGAAATCTTATGAAGCAACGGCAGGAAAAGCTCTTGAATGCCTCTTTTGGATGGAGAAAATAGGACAACATAAGGAACATAGTACATATATGGAAGCCGTAAATACCGTCAAACAATTCCTTCCAGAAGCATTAAAGATAAAAGCAAATCATGCATATGACTACATTATGAATTGGAGAACGCGAGATTTTGAACCAGCAAAGAAAACAATAGAAAATACTGCTCGAGATTCATACTTTCAAGCAGTCAAAAATAATGCGAGTCAGACGTTTATTTCAAACATTCTTCCTCAAGCAAATAAGGAAAGCTCTTTATTAGAAAGATCTATGATGGAAGAAATAGATTGGATAGGATTAAGTTATGGTATGCAAAAACCTACATTTTCTTTTGCGGGGACAAAAGCATTACAACAAAATCCTGATTACCATACACAATACTTAATACCACACCCCGAAAAACCATTCGACTGGCTTGATGGATATATTGCCAGAGAGAGGGTTAATCCACAAGGAGTCATGGTCGAAATCAATCAACGACTTGAAGAAATACGACTGGCAGAAGTAGAAGCTAACTGACAAATTAGACATTAAAAAAATCTACCATTTCACTTTCAAAATATCCCACCGCTTTCTATACAAGCGGTGGGATATTTTCTATTTACCGAGTCTTTTAAAACTTAATAACACGCTATTTTTATAAATTGTCTTGACAAGAGTGAGAAAGAGGTATACTCAATTTTATAAAAAACTTTTTACTTTCATTTTCATCATTCTTTACAATTATGAAATTATCTTCCTGTAAGCCATTATTAAGTATAAATCCCATTTCTGATCAAACAGAAACTATACAAACAAATACTGTACTCGCCTGTTGAAAGACTATTGATGAACTATTGTGTACACAGGACTTGAACAATGTTTTAGATATGCTTCTGAATATGCATAAGTCAGAAAGGATGGATGATCCAATATGGATTTCTACAAGTCATTCACTCAATGTTTTAGTGAATCATGGACTCTGGCCACAACGTTCAGTAATAGTCCCAGATATGATGTATTTATGAATCGAATCTATCGCTTCCATTCAGTCGATGAGCAAAAAAATCGCTACTGGAAATTGGGGAACAAACAATGCAGAACCATTTCGAGAAAAATTTGTAGAGGCAATGGAAATACTTGTCTGAAAGATAGCAGAACTGCCTATAGAAATGCAAGTTTTTTTTCAGAAAAATACTTGTGTACGAGATTATCCAGATTTTCTCCTCCTAATAGATGAAGAGTTATTTCCTGAAGCATTTTGAAGTGTACTCATGACATCTTGAAAGCATCCTCTTCTTCACGATATACTCAAAATTATCCTCCAGATAATTGTCTGTAATGAAACAAAGAGATAGAAAATATATATTTACCATCAATAATCACGAATAGTATGAATATCCTCTGTAAAAAGCACTTATGTATGGAAGAAGCTACTCCTCTAATGAGCAATCCATTATCAGTGAAACTTCAGGCAGCCATCAGTAATAGTCTTCCCAAAGATAAAAAAGATATAGATACCATCCTAATATCACTTCTCACCAACTCCCAAAAAAAACCAGATATCAGCGGATACTGGAAAGGGCATACTTCTTTCTCACCACAAGAGATCCAACAACTCTTAGAAGAAAAAGAATTTGCACAATTCTTCGCTGCCTACTATCATGATACGATAATTGTAAATGCCGATACATCACATGCTCAATACTGCCTACGAACTACATCTCATCGAATAATATTTCCTGGAAGTGTGCTCTCAAAAATATACACCCCCAAAGGAAATTGAAGATACCAGCAATCCTGTACTTAAAGTATCACGAACCACATCAGCCCAAGAAGAAGCGACAAAAAAAAGAGACTTTTGGAAACTCTCACAGATTCGCATAAGTGAAACAGAAGACTCAATACATACTACTTTTTAACTTTTATTCTATGCACAACAATGATTGAGAAATTATTACAACAACCGTGGGATGACCAGCAGATCCGATTCTTGCTCTTGTCAATAGATGAGTATTAAATGCAATCCTTGCGGGAGTTTGTATCCATTGTCATGATCCATTGAGAGTATGTGAATGTGAAAAAAATCAAATTCAGTAAGTATTTTAATTTAAAGTAACCAAACTCTTGTATGAACACATCTACACTCGATTTCACCTCTCGCCTCGATCCAGAGGAAACTGAATACACAAGCATTTCTCTGAGATATTTGAAAAATAGCATCCTAAATGCTTTGGATATCGTTGAAGTGGCTCGGAAACTCGGAATAGATCTTCAGGAACTTCCCCAAAATTCAGAGGAACAAGAAAATTACAGCACTTCTGATATTTATGTGGGAGATTGTCCCCGATGTAGCGAAAAATGAAAACTCCGTGTTTTTACACAGTATCAGACATTCTGATGTCTGAGTTGTCATTGGGAATGAGAATATACCGACAATATGAAGATATTTCACCTACTCACACATCACGACGAATCATATTTTGATGGATTCTGAATGAATCCTGAATCTGATAAAAAGAAAATAATGAGATTATTTGAGCTTTTCCCCGAAGAACTTGCTTTTTTACAATGAAAAAATCTCAATCGATATGAATATAGTGGGGATTATCTCTCGGCAGCAGAAGGATATTATCCATGAATAGAACAAGATCTAGAAAAGGCATGGACGTATAAACATCAATTAGAAAAGCGTCATAAATTATTTAGAGAAAACAAGAATTTGGAGAATAATACAATACTACTACGGGAGAGTTCAAAAAAAATATACAGACTTGAGCGGATTATCGCTGGGTACGCTATTACTTCACAGATTTATTCTCGAAGAGAGGAAGTGAATAAAATAGTTCATACCCAATCAACTTTCAAAAGTAGTGTTCCCGATGAGTTTCTCGAGACAAGAGAATGATATTCTGAAATGCCACACAATGCTACCGATGTTGAATATGATCCATGAGAGATTGATACCTACTGAAATGTTGGGATTCATTTCAAAACTCCTACGAGAGAATATCGTTATATCGAAATACCTGATGCAACTTTTCATTCTCATATCACTCGTCCAGAGTATTCAAATGAGCAAGGAGATCCTGCAGTCTGAAATTATATTATTGCTTATTCCAAAGAAGAAAATAATTTCTCTATATTCCTCTCTCCTCAGTACAAAATCAAAGAACTTCGTGAACAGGAATATCGAAATCGATTTTATCGCCTATCGCCTGGAGAAGGTTCATTTGTACCAGCTATTACTATCGAAAATATAGTAAATGATGTTGAACGAGATCCAGTCTATGGAAATCGATTCTCTTTTTCAAGTGGAGAAGAAAATACTCCAATACTTCCAGATGGATACTATGAAGTGGCAACTGGAGGATGGATTTATACGAACATTGGTATGTTCTTCAACTCTGGAAAAAATGAATTTCTTACTGAAGGCGAATGTTATAAAACTCCTTTCGATACCAATCTTTTTCATAACTGTATGCAAGATATCAGAGCGACTTTCCCTATATTTACTGATAAAAAAGAATTTATATTTCGATACAATCTCAAAATTTGGAATCCGAGAAAAGATGAAGCTGCCAGAAGAAGATTCGCATAAGTGAAACAAAAGACTCAATACATACTACTTTTTAATTTTTATTCTATGCACAACAATGATTGAGAAATTATTATAACAACCGTGGGATGACCAGCAGATCCCACTCTTGCTCTTGTCGATAGATGAGTATTAAATGCAATCCTTGCGGGAGTTTGTATCCATTGTCATGATCCATTGAGAGTATGTGAATGTGATAAATCAGAGATTTAGTAAAAAACATATACTCAAATAAACAAACTCTTGTATGAATATCTCCACTCTTGATTTTACCTCTCGTCTCAATCCAGAGGAAACTGAATACACAAGAGCCTCTCTGGAACATATAAAAGAGAGTATTCTAAGGTGCCTAGATATAGTTGAGGTGGCTCGAAAACTCGGAATCAAACTCCATAAACTTCCTATGAATACTGAAGAATGAGAAAATGAGAGTTCCACTCCTGTTTTTAAGGGAAGTTGCCCATGTACTAAACAAAGAAAGTCAAACCTTCGTATCTTTCCAGAACATCAATCTTTCGGATGTCTGAAGTGTGGTGGAGGAAACTGAGGAGATATTTCAGAGAGTCATGGAAATATATTTGCACTTCTTCATCTGTCTGATTCCCACTATGCATATGATTACAACGATGAAACTGATCAAAAACAGATAGAACAACTTTTCGAACTTTTCCCTGAAAAACTTGCTTTTTTACAATGACATGATCTGAATCGATATGAGTATGTATGAGATTATTTTTCTCTTTCAGAAGAGTATTATGACGGAATAAAAGAGCAATATAACATGTTATGTAATCTATACAAGACAATAAGAATAATAAACGAGGAGCAGGCATGAGTCACTCTAGAGATTCTCAATAAAATTTGAAGAGAAAGAGATACTCTTTTTAATATTATACAGAGTTATGAGATTGTTTCGCAAATTTATTCTCGCAGAGAAGAAATAAATAAAATAGTACATGCTCAATCTCCTCAAGATATCGGATTTGAAAGTGAGTTGTCAGACCAATTGTTGGAAGAAAGAGAATGATATTCATAAATACACCAAATAATAGCTCCACAAATACTCGCGGAGCTATTTTTTCGTCTACTTTTTCAATATATTCACAAATGTCTCACTTGGGATACTTACTTTTCCGAACTGTTTCATCTTTTTCTTTCCTTCTTTTTGTTTCTCGAGAAGTTTTCGTTTTCGAGTGATATCTCCTCCGTAGAGTTTGGCAGTTACATCCTTACGCATCGCAGAGATGTCCTCACGAGCGATGATATTTGCGCCGAGTGCTGCTTGGATAGAGATGGCAAACTGAGCTTTGGGAATATGTTCCTTGAGCTTCGCACATATTCGACCTCCGAGGTAGCGGGCACGAGCCGAGTGGACGATCATAGAAAATGCATCTACTCGCTCCCCTGCCACGAGAATATCGAGTCGTTGCAAATCATCCTCCTGATATCGGAGAAATTCATAGGAAAGACTCGCATATCCAGACGAAAGCGATTTGAGATCATCATAGAAATCCCCAATCAGTTCAGACATCGGGATTTCATACGAGAGAATAACTCGAGCAGCATCGAGAAAATGTTGTCCGACAAAAACTCCGCGTCGTTCCTGAGCGAGTTGCATACAGTTTCCTATAAACTCCGACGGAGTAATCATCTCGACTTTCGCAATCGGTTCCTCCATAAATTTGTAAGTTCCATCTCTCGGCAGGTCTTCGGGATTACTCACAGAAATATAGGTACAGGTCTGTCCCTGATATTCCACCACTTCTGGGTGCATTCGCCCGTATTCCTGAGCTTTGTCCCCTGGTAATAAAAGTCGGTAGGTTACCTGTGGACTCGTCATAATCACATCCATCTGAAAATCTCGCCAGAGTCGTTCCTTGACGATGTCGAGGTGGAGGAGTCCGAGGAATCCACATCGGAAACCATGCCCAAGTGCGGGACTCACTTCATTTTCTGTTACGAGGGAACTATCATTGAGTGTGAGCTTCTCGATACTATCCTTGAGTTTTGGATATTCATCCGTATCCACTGGGTAGATTCCCGCGAAGATGTATGGAGTAATTCTTTTAAATCCCTTGATAGGAGTCTTGAGGATATCCAAAGAAGTTTCAGCCTTTTTGGAGGATAATTGTTGTGCGGTTAATCGTTGTTCAGATATCTTTCCGAAGAGTGTATCTCCGACACGAGCATCGGTCAAGGATTTGAGTCCGGTTACCACATACCCGATTTCCCCTTCATTGATGACTCCGACTGGATTATATTTCGGTGAAAAACACCCGACTTCAAGAGCTTCTATCTTGGCTCCAGTGTTCAAGAATTCTAATTTATCTCCTTTTTTAATCTGTCCAGAAAAGAGCTTGGTATAGACCACGACTCCCTTGTACGTATCGTACTGACTATCGAAAATAAGAGCCTTGGTCACATCGGAAGTTGCCGTCGGATCATCATGTTTTACGAGATTTGCATCTACATCGAGCTTCTGTGGTTGCGGTACATATTCGAGAACCGCATCGAGTACGAGCTCCACATTTTCTCAGGTCTTCGCGGAAACTGGGATAATATCCTCACGTTTACAACCAAGCAGAGAAACCACTTCCGCACTCACTCGCTCCACATCTGCAGATGGGAGGTCGATTTTATTGAGAACTGGGATGATCGTCAGATCATTTTCGAGAGCCAAATATACATTCGACAAAGTCTGAGCCTCGATCCCCTGAGTTGCATCGACAACGAGAATCGCACCTTCTACCGAAGCGAGCGAACGAGAAACCTCGTACTGGAAATCCACGTGTCCCGGAGTATCGATGAGATTCAACTCCACCCCCTTCCACATCATACGAACTGGCGTGAGCTTAATGGTAATACCTCGCTCTTGTTCGATATCCATAGTATCGAGCGTCTGAGCGTGCATATTACGCTTCTCCATCGTCCCCGTGATTTCGAGCATACGGTCGGCAAGCGTAGACTTCCCATGATCGATATGGGCGATGATACAGAAATTGCGGATTTGAGTCATAAAAATTTGCGAGTAATGAAAATATGAATATAGTAATTTCACTGCATTGGAATTCCCAATGACTCACTTTATAGGTGAGATTTGATTGAATAGACTTGTTCTTTGAAATGAGTCTATTTTTTGTTCAAAAAATAGTATATTCTCATCCAAAGAAGACCCTGAAATCGATTTATCCGTCTGTCATAATTACAGGTAGTATATTGAGAAACTTTGGAAGAGCAACTTTCATGAGTTCATCTCTTGCTTTTTTCTTTTCTTTCGCAGCCTGAAGTGGTGTTTTTCTTTTCTGAAGTCTTTGGAGTAACTCTTTTGTGAATTCCTTTCGTAGATGAGATTCCCAGTTAGGAAGTGAGATAAGTTTCTGGTAAGGTGTCATACAGTTCTTCAACGTATAGAGAATTCTCACTTTCCCATTTTCTTCACATACCTTCTCGGGAAAATGACAGGGACGATAGAAATTGAGATATGGGATAAAATGTTCCATGTAGAATCGATTGATTCTTGGAGCAAATACTCCAGGAATATGCCAGTGTCCGAATTCCTTTCGGATAATTGCACCATTTTTACATTCCACAAGTCCATTGTCTGTACTCTTTCTTGCTCTACTCTTAGTCTGAGAAACTCTGAGTTTTTCAAGAAGTGCTGCCACCTTGTAGTTGATGAACTCACTTCCATTGTCCGAATGAAAATTTTTTATCTCAAATGGAAAAGTAGCGAGTGCTCATTTGAGGAGAGGTAAGAGAAATCGTTCGGAGATTTCCTCGACTGCAAACATTACTTCCCACTGAGTTATTTCATCTACAAGATTAACGTGGTATACTCATTTTTCTCCATTCAGAATCTCCCTGATGTACTGTATCGACCCGTATGAATCATGGGAGTCCTTCTGGATTTGGTTTCATACGGATTCCGATAGGAATATTCACACTCTTGGTTTTTCCAACAACTAATGATTCCTCTTTGTAATGGGAAGTGGAACGTAGACGATACAACTGAGCAACAGAAATATCTTTGAGACGAACAAATCGTATATCTCCGATAAGATACTCATCTTTCATGAGTGCAATAGTAAGTCCTCAGGATAGTCTTCCAGTCGCATTATCGACTTCAGCAAGAAGTCAGGAATCTTCTCTTGTGTAAGTAATAGGAAATACCCTACGAGAATATGTATGACCAAGTCTCTGTCACACCTTGAAAGCACGGATATATCGATCAACTTGTTTTTCTGCAAGTCCCGTCATACGCCCAATATATTGGATTATTATCCCCTTATCTTTCTTTTTAAGAGTAAGGTATTTAAAGCGTAAAAGACGCTCGAGTATCCAGTCCGATCGTTCTTCGAGCGTTCCCGTAAGTATGACATCCGTCACTACTGGATTATTTAGGAAACTGACCAAGTCAGTAACCGTACGGAGATTATTATCAGTATACATAGCATTCATAGGTTAATGATACCTATGACATACGGATTTTACAAATTTCAAGGTCTTCTTGTGTGAGAATACGAACCCTATTTTGGGGTCTTCTTGTATGAGATAAGAGTAAAATTTGCAATAAAAAGACAAATGTATATAATACTCCTACAAATGTCCTTCGGGATCGTCCTCCTTTACTGGAGGAAGAAATAATTCTCCTTCGAGATACATACTCGCGAGGAGTTTTTTTATGATTCGAAATTCATCCTCTTTTATCGTTCCGATATGCTCTTCGAATCGTTTTTTATCAATAACACGGCACTGCGATAGTATCACATGGGAAGTTTTATGGGAAGTTTTACTCTCAAAAGATACACTTTTAATATCATAATAGAATCGCTCCGATTTTTTACTGACTCATTTTGTTGTAAGTGGCACCACAAAAAATAAGCTCCCGATTTTATTTATAACGAGAACTGGACGGGAAAAAGACTTTCCTCCATCTTGTTCACATCCGATGTTCACACCGAGTTGAGTATACCATATCTGACGCTTCTTAATAAACCGCTCCGAATTCTTTCATGAATCATGTAGTTCTATCTTTTGAATATTCCATTCAGAGAAGTTCTTCATAGAAAATTGAAAAGTTAAGAAATATTCTTGTAATTACTCCGTATTTGAATATAGTTTCTAGAACGCGCGTATCATATGGAAAAGGAGGGAAAAATCAAGGGGAGGTGTTAGTTTAGTTTTTAATTTTCTATCTCATGAAATTACAAATTATTGAACAAACAAAAGAATTTGTAAAAGATGCCTTTAAAAAAAATCCACATTATAGTTTTAATCATTGGTCAATTATGTATGATCATAGTGTTAGAACTCAAGAATTAGCCCTCAAAATAGCGGATAAAATTACATGCGATAAAACTATCGTATCAATTTGTGCTTTACTTCATGACATAGGAAAAACACATAAAATTGATGTCAAGATTTTACATAAAGATCATCAAAATTTTAATCTAATTGTCTCTGAGGAATTTTTGAAAAGTCTTAATTTAAATAATAATGATTTCAAAAAAGTTTGCGATATTATTCGTTATGAAAGTGATAGTACTGAAATGAAAATAGTAAAAGATGCCGATGCACTAGCATTATACTTTGATAAAAAACTTTATATGCTTTGGATTGCATGGGTGTTTGAAAATTGATTGGAATATGAGATAGCTCGTAAACTAGGTAAGTTTGATAAACTATATTTTGAAATTAGTAAACGTATTGGCAAATCGAAATTAGAAGAAATGAAACAAGATTTTAGTAAGTATGCGCAATCAATAGGAAAGACTATATAAAAATAATCCATACGCTTCTCTACCCTCTCCAACCCTTTTTCCACTTACTAACAACCAAGCTTTACCTCTCCACTCCCCTTCTTATGTGATTTCTCGATTCCATTACCAATTCGCTCGATACATTTAAAGCCAATGCCGTAGAAGCAGAGAAACAACGACTCGAGTGAATATTCGCGAATATCAGTGATCCTTTCGCGAGAGAGATTGAGTGGACTCCGCTTATGCGTGGAGGATCGAGTTTCGGAACGCATGACATCAGTATAACTCCTCAGGGGAATCTGGAGTTCCATGCCTCAACTTCCTCAAAAATATTCGCTGGGATTTTTATGATCTGAGGACTTCTTTTTGGTCTTATGAGTCTTCTGAGTCTTTTCAGTTCTCCGAATATT
>CAVVTN010000018.1:0-91387 GCA_963751115.1 uncultured Candidatus Altimarinota bacterium | reverse complement strand
CAGATGAAACGAAAGGATTTTGCGAACGGCTACAATCCGCAGATTGCGACCGAGAATCAATTCATTATAGCAACGACGATGAACAATGCCACGAGTGATATACGAGAGCTCATTCCAGTACTCAAAGCCATAGAAGAGAAGTACCAAACAAAACCAAAACAGGTACTCGCTGACAAAGGGTATGCGAGCGAAGAGAACTATGATTACATGGAGAAACAGGACCTCGATGGATACATTCCGCATCCAAAACTTCAGCAGAATCTCAAAGGATGGAAGTATAGCGAGAAAAAAGACAAATACACTGATATCGATGGAAATATTTACACCTTCAAGCAGTATTCCGGAAGCAAAACCAAGAGAGGAAGAGGAAGACCGACTCTTACAGAGCCAACAAAGGAAAGTGATTTCAAATCGAAGGTCTATCAGACGAAAACGAAAGAAGGGAAAAACAAGTTCCTGCAGATGAGTAAAAACTGGATAGACCACTGTAAGTCTCAGGATGAAAAACTTTCCTCCGAGCACGGAAAAGAACTCTACAAGAAACGGTGCTACTCAGTCGAGCCCGTCTTCTGAAACATCAAGCGGAACCTTAAATTCGAGAGGTTCTCTTTACGATGACTCCAATGAGTCACCATTGAATGGAATTTGATAGCAATGGTTCACAATCTGAAGAAAATTATGAGTTTCAGACCAGTATAGATACCCATTGAAGGAAATTGGGAGAAAATCCAATATTTTCGAAAATATTTCTCATATTTCCGTCAAAGAAAAATCCCGAACAGGTTTGTTCGGGATTTTTGGGACAGTCTCTTGAAATGAGCTTTTTAAATATCTGGAGTCAAGAGAGGAAACAATGAGAAAATCTTGAAAAATCTTTTGGCATTTCCTTTCATTTTAGATATAATCATTTTCTCTACTCAAGAGCAGTAGAAAATATTTCTTAATATCTCCTTTTATGAAATTAGAAAAAAAGATTCAGTTGAAGAATATGGAACATGACCGAGTGGTAGTAGAACGTCTTGTGGAGGAAAACCTTACTGGTAAACTCGATACATATATCAATAAACTCGACGGAGAAGATACGGAAGGAGAAATTTCATTGGTTATAGAACAGAATAAAACAAGTCGTTTCAATGGAATACTCAATGTTTCTATTGATGGAAAAACTTTTCACTATGCTCGTGAAGATTACAAGAGCCTTGAGGATCTCGTTAATCATCTTTTCGATCACCTCAAAGAATCTCTTGCGAACAATAAATAATATATACCACAGAGAAAAAGCGGAATATTCTTCCGCTTTTTCTAAATAGGATATTTTTATATAAAAATCACTCGACATATGACTATTATTTTTGGAATCATTCTCGCGTTACTCGTATTTTCTATTATTGTTTTCTTTCATGAGCTTGGGCATTTTAGTATGGCGAAAAGGTTTGGCGTAAAAGTAGAAGAATTTGGAATCGGTATTCCTCCCCGTGCGAAGCAGATATGGAAAGATAAAAGTGGAACTATTTACACTTTCAATTGGTTGCCCATTGGAGGGTTTGTAAAGATGAAAGGAGAAGAGATAAACGAGACTGGTGCACATGACAAAGATTCTCTTGCAAGTAAAAACTTCTGGCAACAATCCGGAGTAATTCTCGCGGGAGTTGTTATGAATTTCTTTTTCGCTTTTATTATATTCTCGGTTCTTTTTATGGTCTGAGTACAACCACTCGGAATCAATACGAAATTTCCAACACATACAGAAGCAAAACTCATTCCTTCTTTTGACGAAGCAGTTCGTGTGGGACTCGTGAAAACAGATGGAATTATCCTGACTCCTATGTCGGGAAGTATTGCTCAAAAATCAGGGATTCGTGATGGAGATATTGTCCTTACTATCGATGGAAAACCTATTTTGAAACCAGAGGATATGATACTAAAAGTGCAAGAATCCAATACCACTATGGACTTTACAGTACGATGAACAGATGGAACGAGAAATGTTTCAGTGACTGCTGATAAAGGGAAAATTGGAAGTTATGTTGGATATAACGTCATAGAAATTCGTAAGGATTTCCAATATAAATATAGCTTCTTTGAAGCAATAAAAGAAGGAGGAATCGAAACTTATAAGGAATCAGTTATGACTTTGGAGCTTCTCGGAAGTCTCGTTCGGAAGATATTTGCACCACATATTCCATCGGAGCGAACAGAGGCGGTAAATAGTCTCGGTTGACCGATTGCTATTGGAAGTCTTTTCGTAAATCTTCTCGATGCAAAAGTGGCATTTTCAGTTATTGCACTTATTGCTGCTATTATTAGTATTAATCTCGGAGTGTTTAACCTTCTTCCATTTCCTGCTCTCGATGGTGGTCGTTTTGTATTTCTTATTATCCATCGAGTTGTTGGAACATTTTCCAAAAATAAATCACTTCATAATAAAATTGAACATTATATCTATATCGCTGGATTTGCTTTTCTGATTCTTGTGAGTATATTTGTCGCCTATAAAGATATCGCTAAACTTATTTTTAAATAAACAAAATGTCCTTTGAATTTACAATAGAAGCCATAGACTGACTCGCTCGGGCAGGAACTCTCTCGACTCCTCATGGAGATATACAGACGCCTATTTTTATGCCAGTTGGAACACAGGCAACTGTAAAATGAGTGCATAAAGATCATATTCTCGAGATTGGAAGTCAGATTATACTTTCCAATACCTATCATCTCTACCTCCGTCCAGGCGATGAAACAATTGCTCACTTTGGAGGACTTCACGAATTTATGAATATAAATCTCCCTATTCTTACGGATAGTGGAGGTTTTCAGGTTTTTTCTCTCGGACAGATGAAGAATTCTCCCGGCTCAAAAGAATCAGGAGAAGTGAAAAGTCTGGTGAAAATCACTGAAGATGGCGTAGAATTTCGTTCACATCTCGATGGCTCAAAACATATGTTTACGCCAGAACGAGCGATGCAAATCCAGGCAAATCTCGGAGCCGATATTATCATGGCATTTGATGAATGTGCACCAGGAACATCGACTCATAGTTATGCACGAGCTGCCATGGGAAGAACGCATCGCTGGGCTTCACGTTGCGTAATAGAACATAGAGAACAACAGAAGATACGAGCCGATAAATGACTCCATCCACAAGCGCTTTTTCCAATCGCTCAAGGGGTAATATATGATGATTTACGAATAGATAGCGTGAAATATATTTCCGAGCTTGATATGCCGGGAGTTGCCATCGGAGGACTTTCTGTCGGAGAATCGAAACCCGATATGATTCGAATCCTCGATGCGATTGCTCCGTATCTTCCTCCGTCCAAACCACATTATTTAATGGGATTAGGAACACCAGAGGATTTGATTGAAGGAATTTACCGTGGAATCGACATGTTTGATTGTGTTCTCCCAACTCGTCTCGGACGGCACGGAGTAGCCTATACATCACGAGGAAATATAAAACTGACTAATGAAAAATATAAATTAGAAAAAGAAGGAATTTATACCAAACCAGAGTACTCAACTATGGTTTCTCGAACCTATTCTCTCGGATATCTTCGTCATCTTTTTAAGGTCGGAGAAATGCTCGCTGGGCAACTCGTTTCTCTGCATAATCTCGAGTTTCTTTTGAATCTGAGTAGAGAAGCTCGAAAAGCTATAATCGAAGGTCGATATGAAGCATTTCGAAAAGATTTTTGGAGCGCATATAAAAATGGGGAATCTCAGTAAATTATAATGAGAAGAATCATTCTATATCAAGTGAAATCATAGGATCCAGTTTCGATATTTATATATTCGATATTGGATCTATTTTTGTAAAAAAAATTAAAAGATACTATCTATTAAATAACAAAATCTTTTGACATACTTTTCATACTTTATATACTTATGTATACTTTTACTCGATTACTATAAAATTATGATAGATAACTCAACGACTCAAGCATCATGTGACATGAAAATGTATGGAAGTGTGACGGTTGGAACCAAAGGACAGATCGTGATTCCCAAGGAAATTCGGGATGATCTTTCTATAAATCCAGGCGATATTCTTATGATTCTCACAAAACATGGGAAAGCTATTGGGATGATCAAAGCAGACGATATGCCAGCTTTTATGGAATATATGCAACAAGAAATGAAAGTATAATTTTATTATTTTTTTAGAAGATTCTATTTTTCTTATCTCATTATACCATTATTTATGTCTCAAAAACTTATTGCCTCACTCTTGCTTTCAACTTTTCTCCTCACCTCTTGCGGAACGACGGTTTCTACAGAAGTTACGACAGAAGAGAAAAAACCATTTCTCGTGGATACGAAACTCTCCTCAGATTTTACAAAAACCTATACACTTGAAAAATCTGGTCGCTTGGTTGGAAGTTCTACTATTAGTCTTGCGAGTCAAGGAGTTGGGCGTGTCACTTCTATTGTAGTCAAAGAAGGTGCGACTGTAAAGAAATGAGAAACTTTGGTATTTCTCCAAGATACAACTGCTAATTATGATATTCGATTAGAGCAAGCTCAAAATGCGTTGAAAAATGCAGAAGTGTCAGTCGAAAGCACGAAGTTACAGCTGGATAAAACTATTAGCGATGCTAATTTTGCACTATCAAAAGCAAGAGCTGATCTCCAGATGATACAAGATGATTCTGCAAAGAAGTTAGAAAAGGCAGAGCGTGATGTGAATAAATCTCTCGTAACTGCTACGGGGTCGGATGCGGATTTAGCTCTTCAAAAAGCAGAACTGGATTATGAAAATCTGAAAGCTTCCAATATTCAGACTATTAAGAATTTCAATGCCACTTATGACTTATCCGTTAATGATTTACAGAAACTCTTGGCCAAACTTCTTTATCAAGGAGATAAGACATTTGGTATGACGGATAAATTTCGGAATGAAACGACGACCAATCGACAATATATGGGAGCGCGTGATTCTTCTTCTCGAACAAAACTCGAAGCGGTCTATATGGAACTTTCCAAGAAAAATGACGAACTTATTGCTTCTTCTGGTACTACTGTGGATGAATCCAATATTCTTGGGGAGCTACAAAAACTCGGAACCTATTATGATGTTATTCGTTCATATGTTCTTGCAACGCAAACATATTTAGAAAATTCTATCACGAGTTCTTCTTTTCCACAGGCGACTATCGATGGATTTACGACAGAATATCTTGGATATAAAACAGAACTTTCGGGACTTGAAACTGCCTATACAACATTCACGAATACTTCCTCTACTTTTCTCGCAACATATAAGAATAATGAAGCTTCTGTCGCAGCAGGACTCGAAGTTCAGAAGAAAAATCTCACAACGGGAGAATTTGAATCGACTCTTGGACTCGACCGAACTAAGATTGGGATAGATCGTGATATAACTCAAGCACAGATAACGAGAGATAGCGCCGAAGCAAATTATAATAATGCTGTTTCCAATAAAGAAATCACATTGAAAAAACTCGCAGTTTCTTTGACTGATGCGAGACTGTCTCTCGAACAGGCACAGAAGGAATTTGGGAAACTTTCCATCGTTTCTCCTATTGATGCAACGGTTACTCGGGTAAATGTATCGGTTGGCCAGGAAGTATCTATAGGTATTCCTATGGTAGAAATCGCCAGTCGAAATCCTGAGATTATTTTTGATCTGGATTCGGTTGCTGTTACTCTTCTCAAAGTTGGTTCGAATCAAGACGTAGTTTATGACGGGGAAACATATTCTGGAACGGTTGTCTGAGTTTCTCAGGTGGCAAATGATTCTCTTCTTTATACTGCACGTCTCACACTTCAAAAATCTCCGAAATATCTCGGTGGAGTAGCGACAATTGAATTAGCATTAAAGAGTGATTATGTAATGTTGCCAAGTGAGATTATTCGAGTTATTGGAGAATGAAAAGGAGAATTATCCGTACTTTCGGGGTCTACTATTGTTCCTATGGATGTAGAACTTGGTTCAGTTATTGGTCGAAATGTAGAAATCAAAACACCGTTATCTGATGACCTAGAAATTATCACTTCTGATGTTTCTAATTTTGATGCAGAGAAGAATAAGATTGAAAAGAGAAAATAAAAAATATTAAGTATTCAGATAATCTAAAAGATTATTATAAGTAGAAAATTCCAGATGTTTTTCGAAAAATATTCTATAGTTTTTAGAAATTATGTAGTCGAAAAATTCTGGAATGATAAAATTTGTTTTGATATTAAATTCTAAATCCTTTTCATTTATACATTAATTCCTTCTCGTTATGTCAAAAGTTCCTGAATCTATCCAGAAAATCACTGAAAAATTTGAAGCGGGATTTCTCGGATTTTGGATTCGAAAATATCGAATCTCTTATCTGATTATCTGAGCGATTATTGTTCTAGGAGTTTTTGCTCTTATGGCTATCCCAAAAGAATCCTCTCCCAATATCAAATTTGGAGTGGTAAATATTTCTACCGTCTATCCAGGAACCAATCCGGTGGATATGGATGCGCTCGTAACCGAAAAACTCTACAAAGAAGTGAAAGATATCAAAGGATCTAAGAAGATTACGACGAGTTCGAGTTTCGGTATATCCACGGTGACGATTGAGCTACAACCAGAAACTGATACGATGAATTTTATGACAGAAGTTCGTAATAATATCGGTCGGGTTATCCTCCCAAAAGATGCGAAATCTCCGAATGTTATAGAGATGAAAACTGATACGAATCGTGTGTATGACGCCACTTTTTATTCTCCAGATTCGAGTGTTTCTCTTGAGAAACTTCGAATTCTCGGACAGCAAATCAAAGATAAACTCTCCACTCTTCCAGAAGTAGAGAAGATTATTTATGGAAATACCAATATCTATGATATCCGAATCGTGTTCGATGAACGGGAAATGCGAGCAATGAAACTCACACTTGATCAGGTTGCTGCAGCTATTCGATCGTATCACCAAGATGCTCCGATTGGGAACTTCGGTGTTGGAGATCGAAACTATGATTTCCGAATCGGTGGGAAGTTTGAAGATGCTCAGAAATTTCTCGAAGTTCCGGTGACTCTTTCAACGGGAAGATCTATCCGTGTTGGAGACATTGCCAAGATTGAACGATTTTATAAAGATACCTCTATTTCTCGTGTAGGATTCCCTGATGGAATCGCACACGAATCAGTCAATATGACGATCAATAAAAATGATAGCCCCAGTATTTTTGCCGCGAGCAAAGCAACAAAAGGTATGATAGAAACTATTCTCAAAACACCTGAATTTGCAGGTGTAAAAGTAGTATATGGAAACGACCTTGCAGATACTATTAATGATGATTACAAAGAACTCACAAAAGAAGCACTTATTACAACTACTCTCGTATTTATCGTTATGTGGCTTTTTGTTGGGTTTTTTGATTCTCTTTTTGCAACTCTGACACTTCCGATTGCATTCTTTGCGACTTTTATCCTCCTAAATAAATTTGGTTTTTCTCTGAATTTTCTCACGAATCTCTCACTTATTCTCTCGTTTGGTATCGCGGTTGATACGATTATCGTAATCGTTCAGGCAGCGAGTGCAAAAATCCGTATCGGACACGAGCCTCGTTCCGCTATTATAATAGCTCTTCGAGAATATGCTCTGCCCATCTCAGCAGGAGTTATGACGACCATTCTTGCATTTCTCCCTATGATGGTTCTGCCAGGAGTTATAGGAAAATTCCTTGCATATATTCCTATCACGATTTTTGGAGTTTTGGCGAGTGGATTGGTTTTGGCTATCACAGTAAACTCTGCTCTCTATATTGCTTTCGTAAAAGGGAAAAAACAATATGTGCACGATGAAGCAGTCCTTGAATATGCGGATAAAGATGAGCAGGAAATTCTTGCCTATGAACGAATAGGAAAAGTAGAAATCGAGGAACATTCTGCACCACTTCGTATTCGAATTATCCATATTATTACGAATAAATACAAGAAAATACTTCGAAAATTTCTGGAGAGTACTTTTCTTCGAAGACTTTCTATTTTTACACTCATAGGTCTTCTTATTCTTTCATTTATCCCAATTATCGGAGGGAAATCACTTGCCGGACACGTAGGCTTTACTCTTATGCCATGATCTGACAAAGGATTCGTATCATATTCTGTATATGGCGCAACAGGAGAACGTGCTCTATCTATGGATCGTGCAACAAAACAAATAGCAGAAATCCTCTCAAAATACCAGGAGATCAATTTTTATACTATGACCACGATGGATGTGAAAAACTCCACTGATCCAGGTATTACTATTAACATTACTCTGAAAAAAGTTGAGGAACGAAAAAAACTCGGACTCATGGACGTCTTCGTATTTGATACGACTCTCGGGAAAGATTTTGATAGTTTACGAAAGGAAGGATTTGATGTCGCTTCCAAAGTGCAAGCAGGAGGACCACCAGCTGGAAAAGCCGTTGCTATGAAGCTTGTAACCGATGATGCTTCAAAACTCGATGTTCTTGCAAAAGTTGCTGCAGATTTTGAGAAAAGAATTCGGTCATATAAAGGATCTAAAAATGTAGAAAACTCCTCAGGAGATACCCCAGGGCAGTTTATATTTACTCTCAAAAAAGATGTCATAACAACGGTTGGAATCAGTCCATCGGTGATTATCGGAGAAATGCTTTCTATGATGAATGGAGTTGGTGTCGGAACGATCGCACACGACGGAGAAGACCTGGATGTTATCCTCAAATATGCACAATTTATCAATGTCATAAAACCCGATGATATCCTCGCGCATACGTTCTCGGTTGGTCCAAAAACATATAGAATGGGAGATTTTATAGATCCGGTATTTAAGAATGCAGTGGCTTCTGTGAAGCGAGAAGCAGGACTCATAACTGTCTCCATCGGAGCAGATGTTGAAACTGGGATCAATGCAACAGAAGTCCAGTCAGAATTTACAGATTTTGCAAAAAACTATGATTTTCCTCCAGGAATTAGCTACAAGACCGGAGGGGAAAATGCAGATAACGCTGATTTGATAATGGCGGTTTTGACCGCATTCTTCATCGCTATCTTGGCAATATTTGCTCTTCTGACACTTCTCTTTAATAGTTTCATACAACCAGTCATCGTTCTTTACTCCGTTGTCATGGCACTCCCTTATGTTATGATCGGACTTCTCTTGACGGGTAATCAGTTTTCTCTCCCATTTGGGATCGGATTTATCGCCTTTACAGGAATCGCCGTGAATCACGGGATTATCCTGATAGATGCGATCAATATCAATCTTCGAAAAGGAATGCAATCGTTCACGGCTCTTGTAGAAGCGGGATCGAGTCGTCTCGAACCTATGCTTCTTACAACACTCACTACGGCTCTGGGTATATTACCAATCGCACTTTGAGATAAGTTCTGGTCAGGACTCGGATTTACTATCATCTTTTGACTTGTTGCTTGTACTTTTATCACGCTTTTTGTCGTAAAAGGTCTCTATTATGAAATGTTTATGGTGGATCATAAATTCTGGAAAAAAACTCCAAAGAATCGCGTTATTAATATGAATGATTCTCTAGAAAATAAAGAGGAAGAAATTTAAGCAGAAAAAAGACCTCACGCGAGTGAGGTCTTAAAGGTGCATTTTATGTCTTATTTATGTTCCTTTGACACCACTATTTTGCTGGTATCATTCGGTGGTATAGCAAGGAGCATCATAATGAGCCCAAAGCAGACTCCACCAATAAGCTCTACTGGCCGCTGAAGTTCAACGGCAATCCAGCCGAGAATCGACATGGATACTATCAGTAATATGATAGCCATGTAAATCCTCATTTGAGGAAAGGTTTTTTTGATTCCCCGTACTGTCTTAAAAAATACAGACGATACGATGATCGATCCCATCACCCATGCAAACATGATGATGTTATGATTCATGGGTAATTCTGGTTCTTGCACGCAGGAAACCAGAACCAAACTGGCTGTTGCAAACATCGCAAACAGCTCCCAGTATATATCTTTTATCAATTTCATTTACTTCTCTCCTTCAGATTTAAGATTTAATAAAAAATGTACCAGAATTATCCTTCGCGCTTTCTCCTTTGATTTTGTGAAAAAGTATTAAGAAAAGTAAAATGCCTCCCAAAAATTCTCGCCAAAGTTATTCCCACGAAAACAGTGGTGATAGCCAATAAAAGCAATGGTTTCATAGAATGTTCGATGATTCCACTGATTATAATAAGCCATAAAATTCCACCAGTTATGGCAATTATTATTTTCCTTTTCGGAAGATTACTTATAAGAACTGCAGACACTATCCATATGATGTATGAAATGCAATATATTACCCATATTGATTTCAATATATTGGTTATGGACGAATCATCTTCTGTCAATAGGATTGACAGAGACAATCCTGTATAGAGTATTATGAAAATACTCCAGAAGAATTGCCTCTTACGAAGCAAATTTAGCATTTGTTTCATTTCATTACCCCCCAAAATTTTGTTGCGGAATTACGACTTTTGGATAATATAGCCTTTTAATATTTTGTCAAATTTCTTTTATGACTCATAACATATCTACACCTCAGACTATTTCAAATTGGAAGCTTTTTCGAGAAGTACTCTCATCACTTCATATCACCAATAAGAAACTCCCGAAGATTTTTATCTTTATCTTTGTATATGTTTCATTTCTTGTGGCGGACCCATATTTCTATAAGCTTTTTATTGATGGAATAGAATTAATAATGAAATGAGGTGCGTCGGCGAGCAGTGCAGAGTATGATTTTTTCATACTCTCGCTTATATGGTGAGGATTTGTAATTATTTCTCTCTTTGTTGCATTTATATTTCGATATGAAATATGGAAACTAGACACTTATGAATGGGATGCTTGTTGTAATCGTCTGGCACATACCTTTCTCTCACTCAGATATGACTATCACGTCTCGGTCAATATGGGAGAACGAACGAAGAATTATGATCGTGGACCGACATCGGTAATACGGATTTTAGAGAGTGTTTATGCTATTATTCTTCCACAAACCTTTCTTTTCATCGGTCTCTTTATACTCGGATTTGTGGTGAATTGGAGGATGATGCTCGTGATTATTGGTTTTTTCCCACTCATAGGAATAGTTTCTTTATTTGTTGGAAAAAAGGTTCATATCAGACAGAAAGAAGCGAATGCTCTTTGGGATAAAACACTCGGGAGATTCACAGATTCTCTCCAAAACATCGCTATTATAAAACTCTTTGCTCGAGAGAAGAAAGAGGAAAAAATCATACAAGATATGAATTGTCAGGCAATCGATACACAACTCAAAATCAATGTACTCTGGGGAATATTAGAAATCGGAAGTGGATTTATAGATTTCCTCGCACGCACGATTGTGATGATCGCTGGGGTTATTTTTATCATGCACCAACTTATGACTCTTGGTGAACTCTTTCTCTTTGTCACACTTGCAGGACGAATATTTGCTCCGCTCAATGCGATAGAATGAGCCTATCGTGAGATTATTCAAAAGCTTGCAGACTATAGTAAAATGCGAGAACTCTTTGAGATGGAAAATGAACCAAATAATGGAACGAAGGTTCTCAAAAATCTAGAAAAATCTCTCACTTATAATCATCTCTCTTTTTCTTATCCATCCAATGATCGAGAAATTCTCAAGAATATCTCATTTGAGATAAAAAAAGGACAAAAAGTTGCCTTCGTCGGACATACGGGATCTGGAAAAACTACCTTGACACAACTCCTGACGAGATTCTATGAACCGAGTACTGGATCGATCGAAATCGATGGAACCGATATTCGAGATTTCACACTACAGAGCTATAGAACCAAACTCGCGGCAGTTTTTCAAGATACGACACTTTTCAATGATACTATTCTCCATAATCTGGAATATGTGCGTGACTGAGTCACTTTTGAACAAATCCGAAAAGCTTGCCGACAAGCGAATATTCTTGAATTTATCGAAGGTCTTGAGAAGGGATTCGACACGGAAGTGGGGGAGAGGGGATTGAAGCTCTCTGGGTGAGAGAAACAACGAATCGCTATTGCCCGAGCTATTATCGCAGATCCAGAGATTCTCATCCTCGATGAAGCGACCAGTGCTTTGGATGCCAAAACAGAGGCTATGATTCAGGATGCTTTCAATCACCTCATGGAAGGACGAACTTCTATCATTATCGCTCATCGTCTCTCGACTATTCGTCATGCCGATTGTATATTTCTCTTTGAAAAAGGAGAGCTGATTGACTCTGGTTCACATGACGAGCTCTATACTTCCAGTCCAGTTTATCGGGAAATGGTAGATTATCAGAAAAATGGGTTTGTAGATGAAGGAATTTTGGATACTATAACCGCAGAATAATTAACCCCCACTAAACCACCAGCTCTGCTGGTGGAACCATCCAGGTTCTACCATTTCGGCGTAAAGTGTATATACTTCAAGTTAGCGAGGAACAAATAGAAGGGGCATAACGCCCCCCAATCTATGCAAACTCTTAACCATGAAGCACAATCTCATGTTCAGTGGGATTGTACATACCACATTGTGGTAGTACCAAAATATCGAAAAAACATACTTTTTCAAGGAATTCGTAAAGAAATAGGAGAACTCTTCAAAGAACTTTCCAAAAGATTCGATTTCGAGATTGTAAAATGAAACGTCTGACCAGATCATATTCACATGATTGCAAGAATTGCACCAAAATACTCCGTTGCTGATATCATGGGAAAACTCAAATGAAAGAGTGCTATCATTGTACATAATCGGTTTGGAAAGAAGAAAATGATAAGTCAGAAAAGTTTCTGGAGTAGATGATACTTTGTCTCCACCGTCTGAATCGATATCGAGATGATAAAAAAGTATGTTGCTGACCAGTGGAAACGTGATAAATATACAGACTGATCTCAGCTTGATTTTAACTGGTAACTCCCTATAATGAACAGAATGCCCCATATTTAGCCCCTTCTAGGGGCTCTTCGCTTAATACTACCAGCTCTGCTGGTAGATACTTACTTTTCATTTTTATATTTTTACTCTTACCAATTATGTCTTTTCTCAGTAATCTCACTTGGCGTTATGCAACGAAGAAATTTGATACTTCCAAGAAAGTCTCAATAGAAAATCTCGAACAAATTCTCGAAGCTATTCGCATGACCCCGACTTCATTCGGACTTCAGGCGTATCATTTTTATGTAGTAACTGATCCCGAGATGCTCCAAAAACTTCAATCTGCTAGTTATAACCAACCCCAGATTGGGACTTGTTCTCATTTGATCGTTATGTGCGCCAGAAATGATCTCATGCAAGCAAAGGATGAATATTTTGATGCTCTTTCTGGTGGGGATTCTGAAGCTCGTGCGAAGCTTGCAGGATATGAACAGATGGCGACAGGATTCATACCAAACACCTCACCAGAATGGGCGAAGAAACAAGTGTATATCGCCCAAGGTTTCATGCTTGCTGCCTGTGCCGAGCTCCAAATCGATAGTTGTCCAATGGAGGGATTCGATTCCAAGGCAGTAACAGAAATTCTAAAGCTTCCCGCAAATCATGATGTCGCAGTTCTCATGCCCATTGGATACCGAGCAGAAACCGAAATAGTTCGACCAAAAACACGATTCTCGAAAGAAGAATTATTTACATTTGTGGGGGAATAAAATTTAACTGTTTTTTTGTGATTATATGAAAATAGATTGAGAAAAAGTAGAAGCATCTCATAATGACCTATCCTGATCCAAAAGTTCATGAGTGGATGCTATTTCTGTTTCAAAAAATATGACAGTAGGGGATATTTTGATGCAAAAACCTCATGAATATCATTCTTCTCAGGGGAAAAATAAAATAATAGAAGAACTTTTTAGGAATAATTATAAATTAGTGCGGATTTTTGGTAAACTTTATATGCACAAGCGCTATTGATCCATGAAAGAATATCGTAAGATAATTCATGAAATAGACAAAAAGATTGATACGTGCGTTATTAAAATGATGTTTGATAAAGAAAATCCTTCTGATAAAGTCTGATTAAATGACACCTTAGGTCATGTAGCTTTTGATTTTTCATCGTATACACATGAATTATCTATATTTATTGACAAGGTAATCACTTACACGGCTATTAAACAAAGAGATCGATCAGATGAAGTTATGAATTTATATGAAACTCT
This sequence comes from uncultured Candidatus Altimarinota bacterium, assembly GCA_963751115.1. GTDB lineage: Bacteria > Patescibacteriota > Gracilibacteria > BD1-5 > UBA2023 > UBA1545. The sequence goes on along the minus strand of CAVVTN010000018.1, from coordinate 77,256 downwards.
TTCTTTTTCAGTTTTATGTCATGAATTCGCACACCTCATATCTCTGTATCCAATTGCTCCACAAATTAGAAAATTGCGTACGAATGCATCTAAAAATACTTTCCCGAATCCAGAATGTTTATACGATCCTTTATTTATAGTGCATCGATGTGGTTTCTTTATCACTCAGTTACGATGAGAGGATGAGTATAGTTTCTTTCGTTCTATGAATGAGGCTATTACAGAATTGATATGAAAGGAGATGTTTGATTTCTTATCAGAAAGAAAAGTAGTAGATTGAGAATATGATATATCCTATACGGAAGAGGTAAAATTATTGAATGAATTACTTGATTCATATTGTAAAGAAAATGTAGTTGATCGAAAAAATGTTTGGGATACGATTCGAGAGGGCTACTTTTTTGGATGATATAAAATGGAATGGGTTATCAATGAATTATTAGAGCCATATTATGGCTGATTTGAAGAAGTTTTATCTCAAAGAAAAGAAAAAAAACGTATAGAAAATATTCGTATCCTTGATGCGAGTGGAACAAATTATTTATCTAAATAGTTTCCTTTATGCTCACACCTCTCGCATCTCTTCTCCGTCCTCATTCCATCGATGATATTGTTGGTCAGGAACATCTTTTTGGTGCGGGGCGACCACTCAGAAAATACATAGAATCGGGACATATTCCCTCGATGATTCTCTGGGGTCCGCCAGGTTGTGGAAAGACAAGTATCGCTTCGGTGATATCCAAGTCTATTGACGCGGATTTTTACCACCTCTCGGGAGTATTATCCAAGAAAGAAGATCTCACAAAGATTCTCGTGAAAGCAAAGAAAAACTATATTGAAAACCACCAAACCATTCTCTTTCTCGACGAGATCCATCGCTGGAATAAAGCCCAACAGGATGTCCTCCTTCCATTTGTAGAAAAAGGCATCATCACACTTATCGGTGCTACGACCGAGAATCCGAGTTTTACCGTCAATAATGCGCTTATTTCTCGAGCTCGTGTATATATTCTCCAGTCTATTTCCGAGGAACAGATCGTCAAATTTCTGGAGCAAAATATGAAGATAATTCAGGAACGATATCCGAATATTATATTCTCTCCTGAATCTTTAAAACTTATTGCATTGCTTGGGGATGGGGATCTAAGATCGACTCTCAATCTTCTCGAAGCAGCGTGTATTTTGCAATGAGATATAATAGAAATTTCTCAAAAAGGAAGTAATTCGAATGAAAAATGAGCACTAAAATGAGACGTACAAAATCAGTACGGTGAATGAGGAGCGGAGTTTTGAATTTGAAGAACAAGTTTTTCAGGAATTTCCCTTACCAGAGAGAGTATTCTCGAGGCAGGAACCAAACCCCTCATGTACGATCGAGATGGTGAGGAACATTATAACCTCATCTCTGCTATGCATAAATCCCTTCGGGATTCTGACGGAGATGCGGCAATTTATTGGATTGGCCGTATGCTCGCTGGAGGCGAGGATCCTCGATATATCACGAGACGCATGATTAATTTTGCTTCGGAAGATGTGGGACTCGCAGATCCACTCGCGATGATTATGGCAAATAGTGTGTATGACATCTGCGAGAAAATGGGTATGCCAGAATGTGGATTACCCATGTATAAACTTGCCTACCATCTTGCGGAAGCTCCCAAAGATAACTCTGTATATATGGCGATGCACGCGATGCAAAAAGATATCCGTGAATTCGGAAACTTGCCCGTTCCGCTTCATCTTCGCAATGCTCCGACGAATCTCATGAAAGAAGCAGGATACGGGAAATGATACGAATATGCCCATAATCTCCCCGAGAAAAAAAGCTCTCAGGAACATTTTCCTGAGAGACTTAAAGGGAGAAAATATAGAGGATAATTTTCTCAATATAAATATTGCTTATTTTACTTTATGAAATGAAATCCATTCAATATTTTCTTTCGTCAAAAAACTACCATGAATAAATTTCTTCTTTTCGTTTCACTTTTTCTCATAAGTATTTCCAGCGTTTCTGCTGGATCTTTTGTCTATCCGCTCGATCAGATTGCTAAATCTTCTTGTCGTTTTTCCAATTGGAATACACTCGGAAGTGAATGTAAAATGACTCTTCCGCATATCGTCAATGCCGACTATACAAAATACAAGGACAATACTGAGTATCGTCGTATATATTCTGTACTCTGGGAAGCAACATATGATTATGGATGGGATGTAGGATATGGAAGTCATGAGGGTATTGATATTGCTACTTCAGCAGGTACACCCGTTCTTTCTATCGGAGAAGGAATAGTTATAAATGCTGGCTGGTTAGCTGGATGGGGAAATGTTATTACTATTAAACACACTCTTTCCGATGGGAAATCGATATTTTCCAATTGTGCACACCTATCAAAAGTGCTGGTAGCAAAAGGCTCTACAGTACACGCAAGTGATATCATCGGGGAAGTCGGAAATACGGGGAATTCCTATGGAAATCATCTACATTTTCAGATCGACACTACTGATCAGTCACATCCATATTATTATGTGACATGTGGGAAATGAAAAGATCCGCTCATTATCGTTAATCAGGGGCTTTGTCGAGATTGGTTGACTGCCAATACTATTGACCCGATAGCTTTTCTGGAAAACGGAACTATCACAACAACTGCAGCTATACAAGTACTTCAAGATAAATCTAAGACGGCACCGAAGATAGAACAGAAATCTATAAAAACTCGTGAACAGATTTTGGATGAGGAAATAGGAGAATTTTTCAAAGACCATAGTCTCTCTGTGACCCTTGGAATCCCTGGAAACAATATTGAAATCGGGAAAACATATACTGCACAGATTCATGTGAATTATCGCAATAAACCATTTACCGGAAGTCTCCCAGCAGAATGACTCATGCTTTCTTATGATACATCTGGAGTGAAACTTTTCCCAGATACGATTATCGCTATCGAAAATGGAGTACGAGATTTTCATATTACTGGTATAAAATCGGGAAAATATGGAATCAGCTTCAAAATTGGGAAACTTATATTTCTCTCGACAACGGTAAATGTGTATAAAAAAAGTGAAATGGCTTCACCAGAACAGGGTATTATTCTCCATAATACCTCGATAGTTCTCGGAGATGAGAAACTTTCCGCCGTGGTATTCAAGACGAAATATTTTTCTAATCAAATAGATATACCGTACAATGGTCGCTATATCCTCAAATCCCTCACAGGAAAAGCAAAATTCTGTAATGTTTCTAATCGTCAGGTTCGCAAATGTTCTACGAGCGAATTGGTAGAAGAATTAGAATTCGGATACGAAGATACTTATAGAGGTGTCCTTTTGGCAAATATTCTCCCATTTGATTATATGCCGATAAGCCTTGTTATAGTAAAAAAAGATACCAATAAAACTCTTGTAAAGAGTCCTACAGATATTCTTATAACCAATCCAAAAGGGATTGATAAAAATTATACTTATTTTACAGAAACTATTAATGCTCTCAAGCAAGGACTTATGAAACCAAACTCTGGATATATTCTCCAAGATCGAGACCTTATAGGAAAACAAGCCAAAGAACTGATACAAAATACACTCGCTCATATTTTCCTCAGAGCAGGAAATGATCAAGTAAAAAAACAACAAATTTTTACCAAGATGAAAGATTTTGAAGTGCGAGCAAAAACCATAGATGATTATAAGAAAATTTCTCGAGCAGAATTCGCAGGATTGGTAATAGAAATAATAGATGGTTCACCTATCGTAAATGCCGATAAAAAATGGCTAGATGAGACAGGAGAATATAAAGATATGATAACGACATTACGAATTCGATATAGTTTCTCTTGGAAAGATCAGTTTGCTGAACGATATTTTCAGTCAACAAAAGATATCACCGTCGGAGAAAGTATGTATATGATAGAAAAAGTTCTGTAAATTCTCTTCCTTTTTCCCACTTTCTGAATACAATCCCGAAAAGTTTCGTACCCTTTTTGAAGGGATTTTACATTACTAAAAATCAATAATTTATGCTCAATCCTTCACAACAACTTGCCGTCGATCATTTGACTTGACCGCTTTTGATTCTTGCCGGAGCATGAGCAGGGAAGACTCATACTTTGACGGAGCGTATTGCGACGCTCGTGCAAGATCGTGGAGTTCTTCCTGATAGTATTCTCGCGGTAACTTTTACTAACAAAGCAGCGAAGGAGATGCGTGAGCGATTGGGGAAAAAACTTGGTCGTGATACAACCAATATGAATCCGTATCGAACCAGCGGTTTTCCTCTCGTGGGGACTTTCCATTCGGTGGGAATATTTTTCCTGCGATCTTTTATAGAACATATTTGATATGACCCAAAATTTGTTATTTACGATGAAGATGATAAAACGAAACTGATAAAATCTCTTATAAAAGCACGAAATTTGGATGAAAAAGAAATCACCCCAAGAGCGGTCATTGGGGCGATTAGTCAGGCGAAAAATCAAGGCCTTCTCGCGGCGAAGTATGATACGATTGTGAATAATTATTTTCAGTCGATGGTACGCGATATTTACATAGATTATGAAAAGGCACTCCGCGAAAACAATGCCCTGGATTTTGATGATATCCTCCTCAGAACACACGAGCTTTTACAAATACCTGAAGTCCTCGAAAAACTCCATAATAAGTACGAATATATATTCGTAGATGAATATCAAGATACGAATGATATTCAGTATAAAACTATTAAACTTCTCTCCAGTAAACATAAAAACCTCTCTGTTGTAGGAGATGACTGGCAAGGAATCTACGGTTGGCGTGGGGCGAATATCAAAAATATTCTCTCATTTCAGAAAGATTTCCCGGGTGCAGTCGTCGTGAAGCTCGAACAGAATTATCGATCTACCAAGACGATTATCGCAGGAGCCAATGCGGTTATTAAGTGCAACAAAGAAGCGCTCGATAAAACCCTTTGGACTGATAATGCTGAGGGGAATAAAATATTGCTCATAGAGGCCATTAGTGAGAAACAGGAGGCAGAACTTATCGTAAAGGAGATAAGGAATTTACCTCCTTTAGGAAAGGAGGTACTGACGAAGGAAACGGAGGATTTATCAAAATCCCCCCTACCCCCCTTTGATAAAGTGGGTAATACTGATTACAGTAAATGGGCGATTTTATATAGAACCAACAGCCAGTCGCGATTGATAGAAGAAGCTCTTATCCGAGCGGGGATTCAGTATAAAATCTACGGAGGAATGCGTTTTTATGAGCGAAAAGAGATCAAAGATATCCTCGCATATATGCGACTCATTTTCAACCCGCTCGATACTATGAGTCTTCGTCGTATTATCAATGTTCCGAGTCGAAAAATCGGAGAAAAAAGTGTAGAAACTTTTCTCCATTATGTTCATAATTTTCATGCTCCATTCTCCGATGTCATAGAAGGAATCGATGAAATGGATGAATTGACATCGCAAGCTCGTCGGGGGATTACTGGATTTGGTACTCTTTATAATGAATTGACATTATATTTACAAAATCATTCCATAAAAGAAACAATGGAAGAAATTATTAAACGAACGCAGTATATCGATTATCTTCGTCATGAATACGGAGAAACCGAGAGTGAATCCAAAGAAGAGAATTTAAAAGAATTTGCCAATATGGCGTCGAGATATGATGGACTGGAAAGCCCTGAAGCTCTTATGATGTTTTTGGAAGATATTGCACTCATTACTGATTCCGATCGAGATGAACCAGGGCAGAATAATTTTGTTTCTATGATGACAATCCATTCATCGAAATGATTGGAGTTTGAAAATGTGATAATTGCTGGAGCGGAAGAAGGATTATTCCCCCATTCTCGTACACTTATGGAACCAAAGGAAATCGAGGAAGAACGACGACTTATGTATGTAGCTATGACTCGTGCAAAACAGACATTGACCATTACGCGTGCGCGAGAACGATATACTTTTGGGAATTATTCAGCGAATCCTGCTTCGAGATTTTTGAAAGAAATTCCCGAGGAATACATAGAACGAAAAGAAATAGTGGTCAAAAACTTCTTCGGAAATATGGGAAGTATTTCCTATCCAACTTTTGATACACCGTCTCATGACAAGGTACCGGTACCAATGAAAGGTACCGGTACCAAACGCTCCATTACCTCAAATGATCCCAATTCTTTCTCTCTCGGAGAGCGGATTCGTCATGTGGAATTTGGAATGGGAACCATTGTCAGTATCTCAGGTCCGATTGCAGAAATCGCTTTTAGTGCCGGGAAGGGGATTAAGAAAATGCATTTAGGAATCGCGCCGATTGAAAAAGAAAATGGGTAGTTAGGTAGTTCTCCTTACTCGTTCTTGCATAGACCGGATAAGTTCTATTACAAATCACTGTACCTCAGATTCCAACTCCCTATCGAGAAGTGTCGCATTATCAATAATTTCTGTAGCCGTAGATGAGAATAAGGGATAAGCCTAAAATGTGTTGGTACAAATCCTTTGCTTTTAGCTACTGTATCTGCTAAACTTGGCAGTACTTAGTTTCTAATCTATCTTTGTATGATTTACACAAAAAAACACTTGTAACAAATGCGGTAAAAATAGGGTGCAGAAATACGGGATTAGCAGAGGAAAACAGCGATACAAATGTCTTGTGTGTCTCGCTGTATTCATACCGAAAGACACCTCTTGGATACGCACTGCTTATGTAGATTACTCTCTTCATAAACAAACCCATAGAGAACTTGGAAAAACACTTGGAAAGAATCGAAATACCGTTCAAAAATATCTAACGGGAAACATCCACTATACCGGAGAACTACCAATCCTTCGTGAGACCGAACGTATGTGCGTTGTGATCGACGCAACCTATTTTAGTTCCCGTACGGATGGCATGGCTTTAATCCGAAGTAATGCAGGACTCAATCTGGTATATGATTTTGTATCATCAGAATCATTAACGAGTATTAGCAAGCTCATGAGCACTTTTGACTCTGCCTGATATACAAAGAATACCGATGCATTTACGATCGACGGAAGGAGATTCATGTTCGATCTTCTTAAAAAGAAATACCCTGCTATTCCCATACAGATGTGCATTTTTCATATGAAAGCGATTATCAGGAGATATACCACCCTCAGACCGAAAACAAGGCTCGGGAAAGCCCTTAAAATCCTCAAAACGATACTGTGACGCATTCCAGAAAAAATGTTTCTTCGGATATTATCCCAAGTAGAGCATATCTACATTGACTTTCTCAAAGAACGGAACACAAACGGACAGTACGAGCACAAGCGATTACGGAGTGCCGTGGCAAGCATTCGGTATTATCTTCCATACCTGCATACGTACGAGAGATATCCGCACCTTTCGATACCGAGAACTACGGGCATTTGTGACGGTTATTTTTCACATGTAAAAGAGAAGCTAAAGCCTCATCGAGGAATCTCTCGGATTCAGCGAGATTCTCTTCTTATCTTTCTCCTCGAAGAACAGAACAGGAAGGCAAAAGTTTAGGAATAAAACCAACACATTTTAGGCTTAATCGAAAAACCAACACATTTTAGGCTTATCTCGAGAATAATTTCATCATCGATGCGATTTGCTGATCTCATCTCCAATATTCATATTGCTCCCAGAGCATATTTACTTGAAGTTCTTTTTCTATCATCCCTATAGACCACTGATGTCTCATATGAAAATATTTATATCGTAAGAGTTGATATGTATTGTAATCAATCTTGACCGAAGAACAAATAAATATTCTCTAATTTTTTGCTCGTTTTCTTATAGACAAGAGGAGCTCTTTTGCTAATTCTTCTGCCTGAGATTCTTCTCGAGCATAATATTCTTCCATGCAAGATCTTACAAGTAATCCTATCTCTCTATTAGAAAGCCCTCTCATTATTTCACACCTTTCTGGGGCATTAACAATTTTGAGTACTTTTACTGCTGTCCTGACTCTCTGTATCGATTTCTCTCTTTGGTTTGCTTGGCGAGAATATTCATCTGTGAGTTTAGTTGTATATTTATCTGATGCTCGTATTGCTTCATTTGCTCATTTTTGACATCTGTTCAATAATTCTCCAACTGTTTTTTCTACATTTGCAGATAAATAAGCTTCGCGTACCCATAATTTGTTCGTGTGAGTGTTATTATTATCTGGTTGAGTATTCATTGATATAGGAAGATAAAAAATATTTTTATGGATAATATATAATAACTATGTATTGTCAATTATCTATTTGAGTATCCTATGCAGGAATATTATATGAAATAAATTTTACTTTTTTCATGAACTCCGTATAGTACTCGTTGTCTATTCATTTCAAAAAAAGGAGCAGCAAATATGTCTCTTATAACTGATTTAGAAGTGATTCAATCGGGCAGTCTCTCTGTAAAAAAAAATGTTAGAACTGGGAACGGATCGAAATAATTCTGGCCTGTGGCATGAAATCAGTAAGCAGATTCCATGGTCAACGTTTGATTTAACAGAACGTATGGCGATTGCAGATCCTGAAAATATTATCCTGCACGGAGGAATGATTAATTCTATTGAGTGTCGGGGGTTAAGTGTTTCAGAATTATTAACTCACTGTCAAACAGTGAATCATCCTCAGATGTATAAAAAAGCAAAATCTTATATCGTCTGGGGTGATTTTACCATAGAAAGGAGACTATCGATAGCGACAGAATTTGATGATTTCCACGTGACCATTTCAATGCTTGACAGTATTGACTGGGGACATACTTCTTTTGAAGAAGTAATTTTGTTAGCAGCTAGTGAACTAGATTGGCATATTCAGGATCATATTTCTAAATATGTAGATCTGGAACAATTCACCATGCGGGAATTGAATCAGATCGGAGTCTTGGGTGGTAATCCTGAACTGTGGGAAGCAATTCACCAAAGTCAGAGGTGGCTCAATGCCACGACCGAGGAAATGTTATCACTCTAATCTTTTTGTTACTTAGTAAGTTGATGTAAATCAATCTTACAAGTACCTTGCACTAAAAAGACCTGCAATGCAGGTCTTTTTTACGTAACTATATCTCGCACATTCAGTACGATTTTTTTTCGTCCCATCCATATCTCTTCGCTTATCTCGACAACAAGTGAAACACTTTTTTTCGCTCGAAGCTCATCATAGAATTCTCCAAATCCAAAAGCGTTGATACTGAACTTTTTTCATGAATCGAGAAACTTGAGATGCTTCCCATCTTTTCCGAGATATTCTACACTTGTAGGAATAAAATCTTGAATCAAAAACAGGGGTTTTGGATTTCCGATTCCAAATGGTTTGAAAATCTGGAGGGTTTTGAAAAAATCCGCGTTGATTTCTGAAAGCGAGAGAATGGTTTCTATCCGAAGTGTTTTTGCTTTTGTGGCGATAGCTCCATGTTTTTCGGAGAGTTTTCGTTCTATCGTTTCTTTGAATGCTTCGAAATTCTCAGCGAGAATAGTAAAGCCAGCTGCTTGGCGATGTCCTCCAAATGCGACGAAATATTCACGACATTCTTCCAGGAGTTCTACAATACTGATATGTTCAGGGCTTCGACAGCTCGCCACGAGTTTATTCCCCTCATTCTTCAGAGCGATTGCTGGCTTCCCAAAAGCTTCGGTCAATCGTCCGGCGATAAGTCCGATAATACCATGTTCGATATCACTGGAATCATAGAAAAGAATTCCCCTATCTCTATCAACAACCTCTAATGCGTGTTTGATAAAATGCTCTGTAGTAGTTTTGCGTTTACTATTGAGATCTTCAAGTTCTGCGAGAATAGGGTCGAGTTTATCTTCTCCAGCGAGCAAAAGAGAAAGAGCTTTATAAGGGCTATCCATTCGTCCTGCAGCATTGATTCGTGGGCCTATATGAAATCCGACGATATCTGCATCCATATCTTTATACTTTCCTTCTATGAGCTTGCGAAGTCCACTGGAGTTACTCTCTTCAAGTCTCTGAAGTCCAAGCGATGCAATGGTTCGATTTTCTCCGATGAGGGGCATACAATCGGCAATCGTTCCAAGACAGGCGAAATCGACATATTCGAGAATAACCTCTTTATAAGTTTCAGGGAATACTTTCATAGCAACAGCAGAAGCCACTTTGAGCGCTACTCATGAGCCAGAAAGAGAAGAAAATGGATAATTACTTTCTCGGATTTTTGGATTCAAAATAGCGATGACCTCCTGAGGAATTTCTTCAGGAACCGCATGATGATCAGAAACTATTACATCTATTCATTTTCCGTGAGCATATTTTATTACTTCTATATCTCGGGTTCCACAATCGACCGTAATGATGAGTTTTACATCTTTTTCTCTGAGTTCATCGATAAAGTGTTTTTTGAGTCCATAACCATCGTGAACACGGTGGGGGAGACGATAGGATATCTGCATCCCGATAGAGGCGAAGAATCGTACGAGAAGAGCTGTAGAGCTCACTCCATCTACGTCATAATCTCCAAATATCACCACACGTTCTTTATTTTCTCGAGCCTGCAATATTCGTTCAACGGCAATATCCATACCATCAAGGAGATAAGGATCGTGCAAATGCTCAAAAGCAGGATGAAAAAACTCTTCACTTTTTTCCGCACTTAAAAGATCGAGTCATCGATTCACGAGAAGTTTCGTCATAAGAGTCTCGTCGGATTCACGGACGATATCGAGAATGTTTCAGCGGAGAGTTTGCATGGTTTTTTTAATGATGAAATCCTGGCTCTGGATCTGGAAAAAGGTCTTCTAAAAATCTTTTTATTCGTTGTTTTAATGCATCGAGTTTATCTTTCTTTTTTACAAAAAATATCTTTTTGAGACTTTTTCATGCTTCATGATCTTCAAAAATAGGCACAAGATATATTTCAGCTGATCTAATTTGTGATTTCATTTCAAGAATAGGACCTTCTATGAATCCAGCTTGTGCTTCTCTGATAATATCAAAATTTTTAAATAGCTCCTCTAAAAATTTCCCTTCACCTTTTCCTTGCAGAAGAAGCTTATAATTACTTATATTTCTCATCCTTGTGGAATCAGAAAGTTTTTCTCAGATAATTTCTTCAATATCATCTAAAAATAGATCATATATGGCAAATATAATATCTTCTTTGTATTTTTCTCAGTTATCTTTATTCATATATTTTACTTGATCTTAAATAATACGAGCCATCCGTGTCCGACATAACTTTGGAATATCTTCACCATATCACCTTGATCTTTCGGTGGATTTTTGTCGAGGTATTTTGCGAGCGGAAGAAGATAGCTATAATTTGTTTCGCTCACTTTCCCAGCTTTTATGACCTCGAGAATATGATTATAGCACTGAAATTGTTTCTCTCCTCTATTAACCGTCGTTTCTTTCCCTTGTGCGTCTTTTGGATACGATTCATAGTTGACTCCTGCATAGGTCAAATACGTGGCTGGGTCATTTTCTTCGAGAGCCATTTGGAGACAGAGACTATCAGTCTGTACGAGTTCCAGTTTTTGAGATCGAAAAGTTCGGAGGAGATTTTCGAAACGTCGGGTCAAGTCGTGACGAGGATCTTTATCAATCGTCGCTGCGTTGAGATCAACCAATAGGTATTTAAGACCGAGTTTTTCCATTCGTCCGACAGTGATGTCGGGATTTGGATCATAGAAATATTTATCGTGGTTAGTTACGAGACTATCATCGTAATATCGAGAACGATTATTATCGATAAAGTATGTGAGAAATGTTCCGATTCGGTAGATTCCACCAGTATTCCTCACGTCCTTATTTGGGTAGAGGACCATTTGGTAGAGATTGTCGAGAATAGCACGAGCTTCTGTCTGAAGAGTCATAGTATCTATCTGAGAAAGTCCCATTTTTGTCAGATCAGTTCTGGTAATTTCACTCAAAATTTGTTGTAATTTTCCAAGATTTTTTTCGGTTTTAAGATTATTTTCTATAATCTGTTTCAATGTTGTATTGGTAATATTTCCCAAAGTTATATTGAAAATTTGTTCTTGAGATTTTATATTGAGCGTCGCAAGAACGGTAAAATAATCTGGATGGGAATTGAAAATACCTTCTTCCTGAGAATAGGTCCCATTCTTAAATTCATCAAAACCAGCTGCTTTCAGATTCGACCAACCATGAGGAATAGAAGACATAAAGAAATAAGTACTCACGATACAGAAGAATACAATCGCTCCGATAAATCGAATCATATTTTCATCTTCATTTCCATTTTCTTTTTTATAGAGACTCATATATCCTCCACCGATCAAAATCGCGAGGATGAATGAGAAGTACATAGAAATACCATACCAAACGATCCCGTATGCGGCTATGACGAAGAGAAATACATAGAAACTGGCAAATACTAAGTTCAATAAGAAAAGTTCTGTTTTCTTTTTATTTCTATCGAGTGCAAATGTGAAATATACGAGTGGCAGAAATGAGAAGAATGCAATCCACGCGTATCCGCCAGGGAGATTTTTTGATGCGAAGAACGCAGCAATTATTTTCATAAAAGCTGGATTGAAAAAGTATGCATATTCAAATCCGAGTATTGCAATCAGTCCGATAATCCAGAATGGATTCTTGAACGTGAGGAAGAGAAATATGACAGGAATCAAAGCGAGGAAGAATGGAGTGATATCCGTATATTCTCCTTGCTGATTGCTCTGCATTGTCAAATTCAAAGGAAGTTTGAGAATAATTATTTGCCCCGTCTTCATATCCAAAATATCGTCCGAGGTCTTCATTTTGTGTTTTACCGCTTGAGGAAGTTCCACCGATATTAGCATCGGAACTTTCTATTTTCTTGAGCTCTCCTGGAGTATAGAGTTTGGTATAATCGGCAACAAGATAATCTCATTTACCATTGAGAATATTGCCTACACTTATATGAGAAAGTCCTCCCGTTTCTGCGATATTTTTCACGAGCCAAGGAGAAACAGAGATTCCTACTCCAACTGTAAATATAAGTGTGAGGAGAAATGCTTTTTTGAATGCCTCGAGTTTATGTTGATAGAATGCTATTCCGAAAGCAGCTATTCCGATTAAGAAAGAAAATGCTGCGACTTTTAAAAGGAGATCGGTGTCATCTTTTGGATAGCTCACATTAAGCTGTGCCCAGAGTCCTGCTTTGGTAAAAATCACCACGAAAAATGCAAAATATCCAACGAATCCTGCGAGTCCGAGTTTTGCATAGAAAATCACTCCAATGAGACCAAGGATCAACATAAGAGTCGTAAATTTGATCGCAAATGCCAAACCAACAATCGTCCCGATTATGAGAATATATGCAAGATTTTTATGATGAGAAAAGAATTCAGCCCTCACCCCCAACCCCTCTCCCAAGGAGAGAGGGGAGGAAATATCTCATTCTAAGTTTTCACGATATCGGAGAAAGAGATAGATTATTCCGTAGATTCCGATAACCGAGATGAAGAAAAGTCCCGGATTGAGTTTCATATCTTTTGCTTGCTGGAATATCACCATCGGCATCGCGTAGAACATCGTCGCGCCGAGAAGTGGAAGATTCAGAAAACTGGAGTTCTGAGACCGGTCTCAAAGGAGACCGGTCTCTCTTTTTCTCAAAAGACTTCCAAAAACAACGACGAGAACGACGATAGAAAGTATTCCTCCAATCTGATTCATAAAGAATGCCTGTGGTGCAGAATGGAACATAAATCCGATTCCCGTAAGAATCTGCCATGCTACCATACCAACACCATGAGCTATTTCTCCATTATTTGCCATAATCTGTGGGAAGTTCATATACACCCCGAGATCATCCCAACCGATTGGCATCGGACGAATAATATTGATAAAATTCACAGAAATGAGAAATGTGAGAATCATAAAAAGAATCTCTGTCGAAACGAGAGGAAGATTAACTTGCTCAAAGAAATCCCCATTTGCCTTGTGATTCGGAAACTCGATTTTATATGTCCAAAGACTTGCGAGACTTTGTATTATTTCTCTATACGCATAAATCCCCGCGACGAGGAGTATTCCACTGACCGCAGCGATATTATATCAACCGAGTGAACCGACGATTGTAAGGGTAGTCAAAAAAAGTACGAAACCAAATCCGAGCGAGAGAAGAAAACGAAAAGCCGTTTCTTCTTGTTCAAAAGCGGGGATAATCTGATGAATTACTTTTTTCCCAAGACTATAGACAATGAGTACAAGAGCTGCTGGAAGGAGGAGATATCCTATTATTTTTCAATAGAGAATCCAAGGAGCAAGACCACTACTATCTCCTGTGATGTTAAAATAGATGAAACAAAGAATGAAAAGGTGTATAGTGGTAAATTTTACAATAGAAAGGGGAGAAAAAATAACCTTGTTCTTATCTTTAGTTAAGGAACGAAATTTGTAGATCGCGTAGGCGAGAATGAGAGTTATAAGGTATGGCCCATAACCAGTTCCAGATTCATTATGAAATCCTATTTTATAATACTCTAAAAGTACGAAAATAGAGAAGAAAGCAAAACTAAAAAACTTGATGAGGTAAGCGAACATAGAGAACAAATAAGTTATAAAATTATTATCTGAGGTAGTATAGTGAAAAATAGGGAAATGCCAGTTTTTTTCGAATTCTTTTACACCCCTTTCATACTGAGTTGAATCTTTCCTGTTTTGAGGTCGATTCCAGTAACTCGGACTTTTATTCGATCACCAACTTTTACGATTTCCATGGGATTACTGACGAATTTGTCTGCCATTTGCGAAACATGAACGAGTCCGTCATTTTTGAGTCCGATATCTACAAAAGCACCAAATGCCACAACATTTCGAACGACCCCATCAAATATATCTCCTTCTTTCACATCTTCCATCGCGACTTTTTTGCGAGCTTTGGTGTGTGTGGAATTGACCCGTTTTTCCACTCCGATTTCCGCATAGGATTGGAGAATAAAATGTAAGGTATCACGATTGGTATCAGGATAGAGTGCGATCATTTCTTTTGCATGCTCAGAGAAATTATCTGTATTTACGGTATGTTCGAGGATGTATTTTGCAAGTGCGTATTGATCAGGGTGGATGTCAGTATTATCCAGTGGTTCTCGGCTTTCGGGAACTCGGAGAAATCCTATCGCGAGATTATAAGCTTTTTCAGAAAGAGTTTTTTGTAAAACAGCACGAGATTTATACGGACGGTGATTATATATCTTCTTTGCCTCGCGTTTGTCTATTCAGGATATATGCTGGAGCACATAAATCGAAGCATTGTTCACATTGATTCCCACCTGATTTACCACATCTTCCACGACATATCCGAGTTTCTCCTTGAGTTTTTTCTCAGCGATATCGTGTTGGTACATCCCAACTCCGATACTTCCAACGGGAACTTTTACGAGTTCAGAAAGTGGATCAATATATCGTCGTCCGATAGAGACGGTTCAACGATCCAAAGAGTCCAAATCTGGGAATTCTTCCTGAGCAACTGGACTCGCAGAGTAGACCGATGCTCCTGATTCATTTACCACAAAAATATCACCACTGAAAATTTCAGCCACCAAGCTACAGGTTTCATCACATCCTGTTCCATTTCCTACTACAACTGTATCGATGGTATGTTTCTTGAAAATATCCTTGAGTTTTGTTCGTGCATTTTCTATCTCATGGAGGAATATTTTGTCGAACAGTATAGGATTTCCGAGCGAATCGATGATACACATCTTGCATCCTGCTCGATATCCTGGATCTATCGCGAGAATCGTCTTCCCGTATTCGGGACGAGTCATGAGAAGTGAGAGGAGATTTGATTGAAAAGATTTGATTGCATCATCTTCTCCGAGTTCCGATAGTTCTCCTCGAATCTCATTTTCTACGGAGCTCCAAAGTGCCTCGTACCCAGTTTTGAATCCGAGTTCGAGTTCAGGAATGAAGGGTTTATTTAAGTTGTCATTGCGAGGAACGAAGCAATCTAGGTCAATATCTCAGTCTTCTGGATTGCTTCATTGCATTTCATTTCATTCGCAATGACGATCTATTTTATGAATATTATTCAGTAAGTCATTTTTATAAGTATTTTTAATGTTTTCGAGAATCGTCTCGTCTTTCTCGAGTTTTACATGGAGTATTCCGAGATTTTCCCCACGATTGAGAGCGAGAATCTGATATGGTTTCATACGATTGATTGGTCCTGTAAATGTAAAATACAGAGCAAATTTTGGAATCTGCTCTGTGTCTTTCTGATTCAATTTTTCAAGCATTTTATCACTCTTCTTGCTCGCGGAAATATCTCCCGTTTTCTGGAGCTCGGCGATGAGCGAATGGCGGAGATTAGCATTCGCGGAAACTTCGGCTCCGATGATTTCGATAGCCCCTTCGATAATCTCTTGGATTATTAAACCCCTCTCAATCTCCCCTTGTCAGGGGAGAGGTCTACTTTTTGTATATTCTAAAATAAGACCCTCAGGAATAAGAAGGTTGTTTGTTTTAATCGAATCTGCCACGACCTGAAATCCTTTCTCGATCGCTATCATCGCCTTTGTTTTCTTCTTGGATTTATATGGTTTATAGAGCTCCTCGACCTCTTTGAGAGTCTTGGCAGCGATGATATTCGCGAGCAATTCTGGAGTCATCTTCCCAAGTTCCTCGATACCGTTTATAGCGGTCTGTTTGGCTTTGTAGAGATTCTCCTCCTTGGTCTGGAGTTCTATGATGGCACGGATATCCGTCTCATCGAGATTTCCAGTGCGTTCCTTGCGGTATCGCGCGATAAACGGCACGGTCGCTCCTTCTGCCGTGAGTTCGAGCACGACGGAAATCTGCGATTCACGGTAGTCGAGTGCTTTTGAGATAATTTGGGTGTAGTTGGGAGTGGGGAGGAGAGTTGGAGTTGAGGACATGGATAGATTTATAGTTAAAATATTGACTTATTTCATTGCTTCTATTTCATATCCAATGATAGAAATTATGTTTGTCATTTCTATAATCATTATTAATCACCTTAAAACTTTCTAAATCAATAGATTTAATATCTATTAGAAATATCAATTCCATATCTGCTTTCCTATTTTTTATCTAGCATTAGATCTAGCATTAGATCTAGCATTAGTCTATTTCTTTTATTTGCTCTTATCTCTGGCGTCTGAGGAATATCTGATATTATATCAAAAAGGCATTCTATATATTCTCTTAATTTTTTATTATTTTCTTCAATTTCTTTAATTCGCTCATCTAAAACGTATAAGCCTCAGGAAACCATGATAATAAAAAATATCATTTTTTTTACTTCTTCAGGGACTCCAGGAAGCAGTAAAGCTAAAAGTATGACTATTCCAAGAATCCAGTAAAAGACTTTTTTCATAAATATAAAAATTAAAAAATAGAAATAAATTTAGTTTTTCCAATACTCATTGATACTTTTCTGATATTGCTCCAGCATAAATGTATAATACTTTTTTTTGTTTCCAGCGGAAGCAGAATCGATCGCACTAAAGTATGCTTGTCTGTTCGATTCGAAAACAATCATCGGAAGGAGTCCGTTTGCGAGAAGTATCTTATTAAGTAAAAATCTCCCCGTCCTACCATTTCCATTTTCGAAAGGATGGATTTGCTCGAATCTGAGATGGAAATCAAAGGCTTGTTTGAGGGGGAAATCCACTTTTGCATGGAGTTTATACTCTTGTAAAAGTGATTGTACGTCTGATTCTACATTTTCTGGTGCAGATGTGAGGTTATTATTTACTACTATCGGAACTTTTTTGAATCATCGTGGATATTTTTGCCTATTTTCCTGAAGTAGTCAGGATGTGAGAATATGATAGAGTTTCTTGATATTTGCTTTATTGAAGATAAATCTGTTGCTTATAAAATTCCATGCTTGTATAGAATTCTTTACTTCAGTAATCTCATTTTGAACCTTATAGGCGTATTTTCTCTGTCGAATAATCTGTTCTACAGATTCTATCGGGATATGACTCCCTTCTGTTTTATTGGATTCATAGATAAATCGTATCGAAAAATCATTGTATTTCTGAGTCAATATCTCGTTTGATAGTAAATTATTGTTTATCTTGTTTGATAAAGAAAGTGCGTCAGAAAATACTTCGTCGAGTATCTCTGAATTATGGAGATGATTTTTGAAGTCTGTATATTTCTGTTCTCTGGAAAGAACTATAAATTCTTTTTGGGAAAGTTCTTCTATTCATACTACCGAAACAGATGCCTTGTCTCACATATTTACAGCAATTTTTTTGCCTGATATTTTTTTGATGAGATATTGTGCTGATCACTTATGTTCAATATACATAGGAGAATATTAAATATATAAATCCGGACCTTAATACTATAAGTTTTTTTGAAAAAGCAAGTAATTTTTATTTTTCTTCCATTGGTGGTTGGCTATTTTAAGGGAACGAAAGTCCGGACCGGATATATCCATCTTTTACTCTCTCTCTTTTTCATCAACTTTCACTAAAATCACAAACGCAATTTATTCGTTTTTTCATTTTACAAGGAACATTTTTCCCATATACTCATATATGTTTTATTTCATAATCTTCTCTCTATGAAACTATTGATCGGTGCGAATTTTAAGATGAATAAAACGGTAGCGGAAGTTCAGGAATATCTCCAGATTCTGACGGCTGAATATGGGAATCCCTCTACGGTGGATTTGATGATTGCTCCCGTTTCTATTGGACTCTCTACGGCTTCCGAACTTCTGAATAATTCTGCTATCCATCTCGGTGCACAGAATATGTACCCAGAAATATCTGGCGCTTACACGGGAGAAATCTCTCCTACGATGCTTCAAGAAATGAAGTGTGCATATGTGATACTGGGACATTCTGAACGTCGATCTATTTTCGGTGAAACAAACGAGTTCATAAATAGGAAAATAAAATCAGCCCTCGCTCACAACATCCGACCGATTCTCTGTATCGGCGAAAATCTGACCGAGAAAGAAGCAGGACTTACGAAAGAAATCCTTCATGGCCAGTTGACGAGAGGATTGAATGGAATCGAAAAGACAACCGGAATTGATATCGCCTATGAGCCAGTTTGGGCAATCGGGACAGGGAAATCTGCAACTCCTGAATATGTCGAAGAGATTCATATATTTATCCGTGAACTTCTCGGACAGTCAGAGAGTCGCATAATATATGGTGGAAGTGTGAGCGAAACAAGTGCTCATGAACTCATCGGGAAACGCGAAGTAAATGGTTTCCTCATCGGTTCTGCCGCTCTCGATCCACGACGATTGATGAAGATTGTAGACGAAGCAACAAAATAATAATCTGTCATTCCAGAATCCACTTTCATACAAGCATCTGTCATTCCGACCGTAGTGGAGGAATCCCTTTAGATAAGGTATATGGAGTAGAAATATAAAATCTCTCAATATCTAAATTGTACATATAGTGTCTTTTCAAAAATGAAAAATCATTTTTCATAAATACAAGGTAGATTTCTGTCTTCATAGGAATGACAAAAATGCAAGAAATGACAAGAACTCAAAATTCATATTTTCTTAATTATTCATTCTTAATTTTTAATTACTCAATTTTATGTGATCAAAATCTATCAATCCTGCAACGGGGGAGACTATATTCGAAGTTCCGTATATCAATGAAGCCGAACTTCAGGCAAAAATCGAAACGGCCGCTCGGGCTTATAAAGCTTGGAGAAATACTCCTCTCGTAGAAAAACAACGACTTTTTACTTCGCTTATGGAAGTACTGGAAGCGAAGAAATGAGAACTTGCAAGACTCGATACTCTAGAAATGGGGATGCCGATTTCTGACGCTCCGGGCGATGTATCTAAATCTATCGGAACTATCAAGTATTTCCGAGATAATGCGGAGAAACTTTTAGCGTCAAAAGCATTTGATGAAGGTGGAGCAAAAGGGCGAATCGTTTATGAACCACTCGGAGTTCTCTACTGTGTAACTCCTTGGAATTTCCCATTCAACCAAGTTATCCGGTCGACTATTCCCAATATTATCGCGGGGAATACAGTTCTCGTAAAACACGCATCCAATGTTCCACAAGCGGCGATGGCTCTCGAGGCAGCTTTTCTTGAAGCGGGTTTTCCAGAAGGGATTTATACGAACCTTCTTATTTCATCTTCTTTTTCAGAATCTATTATTGCGCATCGAGCGATTGTTGGAGTGACTTTGACTGGTGGAGACAAGGCTGGACGAGTAATTGGTTCGCTCGCAGGGAAATATCTAAAACCTTCGGTTCTTGAACTTGGAGGAAGTGATCCATTTCTCGTTTTAGATAACAATCGTATGGACGAAATTGTAAAGGCGGCAATTTCCGGACGGATGTCCAATTGTGGACAGAAATGTAATTCTTCGAAACGATTCATCGTCCTCGAAAAATACTACGAAGAATTTTGTCAGAAATTCGCAAAGGGAATGAGTGAACTCGTTGTCGGAGATCCGATGGATCCAGCAACCAAAGTTGGTCCCGTAGCAAAAGAGGAGATGCTCGCAGAAATGACTGCACAAGTGGCAGATAGTATCAAGGCAGGAGCAAAACTCTTGACGGGAGGTGTTCGTCTCGATTGACCAGGATTCTTCTTCGCACCTACAGTTCTATCTGACACAAAACCAGGAGTTCGAGTATTTGACGAGGAAGTATTTGGTCCAGTAGCTCCAGTGGCTATGGCACGAGATATAGAGGAACTCATAGAGCTTGCCAATGCTTCTCGATATGGACTCGGATGTTCCATATTTGGAGATGACCGAGCACAGATTGAACAAGTTATAAATAGAATCGAAGCGGGAAATATCGCAGTAAATAAAGTAGTAACCAGTTACGCATTTCTCCCTTACGGTGGAATCAAAGATGCGGGATATGGAAAAGAGCTCGGAGAACGTGGAATCAAAACTTTTATGAATGAAAAAGTTATTGTTGAAGGGTAATCATCTGACTCATGTATTTAAAAAGAAAGTCTGTAAGAAAAACTTATGGACTTTCTTTTTGCCCAAGAAAACTTGCAAACAAAAGGCTTTTCCATATAATCCCGCACATTACTAATATCTAACCACCTTTTTTATGAAATGACTCGGACTCAAGCTCTCTGTTATCGTACTTCTTGCGGTATTTTCAGCTGCCTATATTCTCCCATGGAAAACCATCGGAATCAATACTCCATTTCCTGTGAGTGAATATAAACTCGGACTCGATCTCCATGGATGAGTAGAGCTTGATTATAAGATAGACCTCGAAGAGGCGGCAAAAAAAGGATCAACTTTTCAAAAAAATGATATTATAGAAGGATTGAAGTCTATTGTAGAAAAACGAGTAAATTCTCTTGGAACGGCAGAACCAACTATTGCAACAGCCAGTTACGGTGGAGAAGAGCATATTATCGTTCAGATTCCTACTCAGAATTTCGATGGAGAAAGTTTGAGTGATGCTGCTAAAAAAGCAAAGAACGATGAATATATAGCAAAGGCGAAGGATACTATCGGAAAGGTGGTTCGTCTCGAATTTAAAGAGCAAAAAACAACCATAACCGATGCAGACAAACAAGAACGAACCGACATTGCAACAAAACTTCTCGTAGAGATTCAAGCAGGGAAGTACCCATTTGCTACGATTGCCAATAAATACAAAGATCAGTATGAAAATATAGAGTTTCAATCTGGAAGTGGAACACAATCTGATATACCTGCCGAATTCTCATTCACTGGTATAGAAAATATTCAAACTCCGTATGTTTCTCCAAAGGTTTTGGAAACACAAAAAGGAGCAGGTTATACTCTCGGAAAAGATAATAAACTGGAACAGGTTTCAGGAGAAAAAGGATATAGTATCGTTCGAATTAAAAGTATAACTCCCGCAGAAAAAGAACGAGAAGTAAAAACAGGAACAGGAACGAAAGAAGTAACTACAAAAGAAAAATACACAGCGATGGTATATGATTATGAAGGAATATTTGTAAGTCAGAAACCAAGTGAATGGACGACTGCAAAAACAGCTGATGGGAAAGTTCTCGATGAACAATATCTTACAAAAGCTTCTGTAAGTTTCTCTCAAGCATTTGCACCTCAGGTAGATCTTCTCTTCAATGCAGAAGGTGGGAAAATATTTGCAGAACTTACGAAACGTCTTCTCGGAAAACAAATTGCTATATTTGTTGGTGGACAAGAACTTACCGCTCCAACTGTTCAGTCAGTGATTCCTGATGGACGAGCCGTTATCACTGGAAACTATACAGCAGAAAGTGCGAAACAACTCTCAACCGATATCAATACTGGTATCGTTCCAGCACCAATCTATCTTACAAGCGAACGAACAATCGATGCAAAAATCGGAGCAGATTCTCTTCGGGTTATCATCAACGCTGGTCTTCTCGGACTTCTTCTTATTATAATATTCCTTGTATTTATCTACCGAGTTTCTGGTTTGATGGCTGGTATCGCCCTCGTGATTTACGGACTCATACTTCTTGCTATTGTAAAATCATTTGGAATCGTTCTCACGCTTGCTTCTATCGCTGGTATCATACTCTCGGTCGGACTTGCTATCGATGCAAATATCCTCATATTTGAACGAACAAAAGAAGAACTTCGTAAAGGAGTAGAGATGGAAAAAGCCATTATCGTCGGATTTGGAAAATCTTGGTCAGCTATCTGGGATAGTCACATCACTTCATTCACAAGTGCTGTTGTTCTTTATATCTTCGGTATTAGTATGATTAAAGGATTTGGACTTATGCTCGGACTCGGAATTCTTCTTTCTCTTTTCACTGCTATGTGGATTTCTCGAATACTCATCCTCGTAGCTGGACGTAAAATGCAAAAGAAGACAAAATGTTTTATCGGAGTGTAGATTGAATCGAAGATATTTAAAATAAAAATTCCCTAAATCCGAAATACATTTTAGGGAATTTTTTTATACTCTTACCCAAGATTCTTAAAACAAGAAGTCTTTTTTAGTATATTCTCATCCAAAGAAGACCCTGAAATCGATTTATCCGTCTGTCATAATTACAGGTAGTATATTGAGAAACTTTGGAAGAGCAACTTTCATGAGTTCATCTCTTGCTTTTTTCTTTTCTTTCGCAGCCTGAAGTGGTGTTTTTCTTTTCTGAAGTCTTTGGAGTAACTCTTTTGTGAATTCCTTTCGTAGATGAGATTCCCAGTTAGGAAGTGAGATAAGTTTCTGGTAAGGTGTCATACAGTTCTTCAACGTATAGAGAATTCTCACTTTCCCATTTTCTTCACATACCTTCTCGGGGAAATGACAGGGACGATAGAAATTGAGATATGGGATAAAATGTTCCATGTAGAATCGATTGATTCTTGGAGCAAATACTCCAGGAATATGCCAGTGTCCGAATTCCTTTCGGATAATTGCACCATTTTTACATTCCACAAGTCCATTGTCTGTACTCTTTCTTGCTCTACTCTTAGTCTGAGAAACTCTGAGTTTTTCAAGAAGTGCTGCCACCTTGTAGTTGATGAACTCACTTCCATTGTCCGAATGAAAATTTTTTATCTCAAATGGAAAAGTAGCGAGTGCTCATTTGAGGAGAGGTAAGAGAAATCGTTCGGAGATTTTCTCGACTGCAAACATTACTTCCCACTGAGTTATTTCATCTACAAGATTAACGTGGTATACTCATTTTTCTCCATTCAGATCTCCCTGATGTACTGTATCGACCCGTATGAATCATGGGAGTCCTTCTGGATTTGGTTTCATACGGATTCCGATAGGAATATTCACACTCTTGGTTTTTCCAACAACTAATGATTCCTCTTTGTAATGGGAAGTGGAACGTAGACGATACAACTGAGCAACAGAAATATCTTTGAGACGAACAAATCGTATATCTCCGATAAGATACTCATCTTTCATGAGTGCAATAGTAAGTCCTCAGGATAGTCTTCCAGTCGCATTATCGACTTCAGCAAGAAGTCAGGAATCTTCTCTTGTGTAAGTAATAGGAAATACCCTACGAGAATATGTATGACCAAGTCTCTGTCACACCTTGAAAGCACGGATATATCGATCAACTTGTTTTTCTGCAAGTCCCGTCATACGCCCAATATATTGGATTATTATCCCCTTATCTTTCTTTTTAAGAGTAAGGTATTTAAAGCGTAAAAGACGCTCGAGTATCCAGTCCGATCGTTCTTCGAGCGTTCCCGTAAGTATGACATCCGTCACTACTGGATTATTTAGGAAACTGACCAAGTCAGTAACCGTACGGAGATTATTATCAGTATACATAGCATTCATAGGTTAATGATACCTATGACATACGGATTTTACAAATTTCAAGGTCTTCTTGTGTGAGAATACGAACCCTATTTTGGGGTCTTCTTGTATGAGATAAGAGTTTTTTTTGCAAATTTTTTCACAATATGTTACATTGTTCTTGTTGTCCTGAAAACGGATTTTATTTAATAATTTTCTATATATGTGATTTTTTGATAATGTTCTTGAAGAAAAGCCTCAAACAATACCTGCTAATACTTCTATATCAGGAACAAGTGGTTCTTCTTCATCGGGAACAAAAAAAGATGATCAAGATGGTTCTTTTCTGATTGTTGATAATAGTGTTACAGTAGATAGTATTCCAGATACTGCGGTACAACTTTTCGATGAACCAGCAGTAGTGACCCCTGTTCAGGAGGCAAATAGTTCATCAGAGATTTCATTCTTTTCTGAACCAGTAGTATCAAAAGTTATCGAACCAGTTAATGAGGAATTGACAATAGTGGAAGATTCATCTCCAGCCAAGATTGCATTCTTCGATGAACCCGTAACAATAAATACAGAGGTAATTTCTACCCCAGAAGTTACAACAGAATCTGCTCAACTTATGACTTTTATGAAAGAGCCATCATCAGTAATATCTTCTGAAATAACTCATGAAGTAACTAATATGACTACGGTTGCAGAAATTATAGAACCCGTTCAAGAAGAGGCGAAAGTTACTGACATCATTAGTCCCGTTGTTGTGGAAGTAATGAAAGAAGAGATTACTCAAGGTACATATGTTCCAGAGAAAAATGATATCTATGCTCCGATGAAGAGAGCAATTGCTGAATATGAAAAGTTCCTCGCAGCACTTATGGAAGATGCAAAAAAAGAAGATACAGAGATTGAAGCAGCTAATGATCGTATTGCAGAAGCGAAAGAAATTGCTAAAAAAGCGATTGATCTTGCGAAAGAATCAGCAAAACAAGCTCTTGAGAAGCGAAAAATTCTTGATGCAGAAATGAAGCGTATTAAAGAAATGAGCGATACACTCGTTTTACAAATACAATAATATTGATTCCTCTGGGGGTATTGTATATACTCTTTCTACTAAAAACTTATTCAATTTTCTATGACTCATACAACTCAAATACCAGGAATAGAAGAAATTATGGCGTATGCTATTAAAACGAAAGCATCTGATATTCATCTCGGAGAAGGGGATTATATCGGTTTTCGTGTACATGGAGAAATAGGGAAGATGTCTCATGGTGGTGAAGAAGCAAAGGTTTCAAAAGAAGATATACACAGACTTACACTTGAGTTACTTCATGGAGATGAGAAAAAATTTCAAGATTTTCTTGAGCGACATGATATGGATTTCGCTTATGTCTCATCAGATGGTACACCTTTCCGTGTAAATGGTTTCTTTAAACTCGGTCGCATAGCTTTCGTGATGCGACGTATCGAACGCGACTCCAAAAGAATGGAAGATCTTGGACTGCCTGATGGAGTCAAGAAGATACTTACAGCGAAGCAGGGACTTTTCCTCATAACTGGACCAACTGGATCTGGTAAATCGACAACAATGGTTTCTATTATTGATCGTATCAATGAAGAACGCCAAGAACATATTATCACTATTGAGGATCCGGTAGAATTCATATTTAGTGATAAAAAATCTATCTTCTCACAACGAGAAGTTGGTCGTGATACGGATTCCTTTGTCGCGGCTATTCGTGCTGCGATGCGTGAAGATCCAGATATCGTTATGGTAGGGGAGATGCGAGATAAGGAAACCGTGGAAGCTGCTATGAATCTCGCAGAAACAGGACATCTCGTATTTTCTACACTTCACACTTCTGGTTCTGTTCAGACTATTAACCGTCTTATTCAGTTTTTCAATCCTGATATCCAAACTCAGGTTCGAGTTCGTCTGGCAGATTCACTTCTCGGAGTTCTCTCTCAGAGATTGCTTCCAAAGGCAAATGAACCAGGTCGAGTTGGTATCCATGAACTCATGTTTATCACTCCTGCGATTAAGAACCTCATAAAGGCAGGGGACTTGATTCAGATTAATAATAATATCGAGCTTGGAAGTCAGGATGGGATGATCACTATGCGTAATTCTGCTGATCGTCTTCGGGATAAATGAATCGTGAATGAAGAAGATTATGCCGGTTTTTTCACCAATGATGATTAAAACTTAAAGCTCCGAAGATTTCCACGGAAATCCAGGAGCTTTTTTTTTGACCTTCTGCCTTTTTTCCATAATATAGAGCCAGTTTTTAGCCACCACTTCTTTTATGAGCAAAATCCAACTCTATATCGCATATATTCTCGTGTCTATCGGAATTCTCTGCAATCTTGCACCACTTTCATTTGCGGGAGTTGCTGCTATTCCATGATCAGCGGAATTAAGTACCGTTTCTGCAGGGGCAGTTACGGGTACAGATAGTCTCGACAAACTCCAAATGGGTGGTTTAAAAGTACTTCATAGCATAAAAGTACTCGTGAGCTTTCTTGCAGTGATATTTATCGTCTATTCTGGAACTATGTTGGTTGTTGCTATGGGAGATGAGAAAGCAATAGGCACGCAAAAGAAACAACTTATGTATTCACTTGTAGCATTTCTTTTCGTCAATATTCCAGGTGATATTTATGCTCTTTTTGCAAGAAAACAGGTATCGAGCGTCACACAAAATCTCGCTGGAAGTTATACCAATAGCGTCACAAGCGGTTCCAATATATTCGTCAATTTCTTCGAATGGAATTCTACTGTGGAGAATGGAATACTTTCTTTTGTTCGAATCGGTATCATTGGAGCAGCAGTATTTATGTTTACGCTTTCAGCATTTGAACTCATAACTTCTGGGGGAGCCGAAGACAAAATCAAACGTTCTAAAGGACGAATACTCTATGGTGTACTTGGACTCATATTTCTAGCGGTTATCCAAGCTTGGGTGCAAGTCATATATAGTGGAGATATCGGGCGTGGACAAGGGATATTCTCTCAACTTTCCAATATGGCACTATTCTTCGCCGGGCCAACTGCTATATTCTTTCTCCTTCTTGGCGGGTACTATTATGTGACGTCAGCGGGAGATGATGAAAAAGCAAAAAAAGGGAAAGCGATCGTTATCAATACATTTATCGCAGTGATTATACTCCTTGCCAGCTACGCATTCTTGAAGGATTTGGCAGATTTTAGATTATAATTCTTTTCCACATTTTATGAAAAAAAATATCTTACGAATGATATGAGGAATTCTGATTTGTTCATGAGGAATTATTTCCACATTGCAGATAGCATCTGCTGCTGTGGGAGATCCTGTGACTCCTGCAGCTACTACTAACTCATCCGCTGGGTGAGCAACAAAAGTTACCGTAACAGAAAAAATTCCTGGTATGGATTGTATTGGAACTGATGTAGGAGATATAACAAAACAAAAATATGAATGTACCATACAACCGGGTTTTGGAAGTGTTATGCTCATTTTCAAAGGACTCATTAAATATGCAACTTTCATAACCGCACTCGTTGGAGTTCTTATGCTCGTCGTTTCTGGAATTCAGTATTCGATATCTGGTGCGGAAAAATCAGCAGCTGAAGATGCAAAAAAAAGAATAGAAAAGGTAATTGCTGGACTGGTACTTCTTTTCCTCATAGGATTCATACTGAATAGTGTTGCACCGTGGGTATATAGATAGTAAAACAATTTAAAAATAAGACCAGAAATGGTCTTATTTTTAGATAATCTTCATTTAGAAATATTAAAATGGTATTATTTATGAGGGTTTTTGTGACTTTGCAAGAAAAATATGTTAGAATAATACAGATATTATTCTCTTGAAGTAAGTATGACTGAACTACCTTCTCTATATCCTGAAACAAAACAAACTTCTTTGAAAACAAAGGAGAATTGAACCGTATCTCCAGAAGGGAAAAAGGAGGCATTGAAAGATATGCCAGAGATGTTACGAATAGCTATCGATATAGCTATGAAAAGGGTGTTACAAAAAATCAATTCCCCAGAGGGACTCAAAACAGATCCTCATTCTTACTGTACTGAGGTTATAAGGGTACTCAAAGAAATGGATACAAAACTTCCAAAGAACAACCTTCTTAAGGGGGCATCTGGGCTTATCATCAATAATTATTTTAAACCCGAAGAGAGATGAGTGACACTTATAAAAACTATTCTCCAAATAGGAGAAAAATGAATATTGGAAAAAAAATCTATTAACATAGGGCTAAGGGAATTTGATTCATGAATGCAATTCCTGCGATCAAGTTTAGGTTTTGCAATAGATCTTGCACAAAAAAAACCTGAAAAAATCCCTACTATCATGAGGGAGTTTATGAAAAATGAACAAGTAAAAAACATCTTAGTAAAGTTTCCAGATATAAAAGTACTTCTTACGAAGATTCTTCCGGAACTTGCAAAAAATATAGATAAGTGAGTATTTCTGAATGCATTTGATACTTTTGTAACAAATATTCGTAGTGATACGATACAATTATTTTGATCTGCTTCTCTTGATCAAAACAAACAAGAAGAGATTGCTTTAAAAATCGCAAATGAATCCGCAAAATTTACTGCAAACCTTTTAAATAAAGATACAGTAAAAACTGCTATACGGTCATTTTCAGAACTCCCATCTGTGAATTCAAATCCTATAGCTAAGACTCTTTTTTCTTTGATACAACGAGAAGAACTCTCTGATAAAGATCGCTTAAATATAGTACAACAAGCAAATACTGGACTCATACTGCTCACAAAAAATCCACGACCAACTGAAAAAGAATTAGAGGACTATATCAATACTACAATAAATTTACTTTCTCATTTTACGGAAAAACTTCCAAAAGCATTAGTGACAGAAAAAATAGCAGAGCTTATGCCCGTAAAGGAAGGGAATGGTCATTTCATAAAAATTGAAAATACTTCTGATCTTGCAGTTGTTCTTTGGAACAATAAAGGAAAGTTCGTTGAGGCTATGAGTATGTATTTACGATGAAAACTCCGTAATATGAAAGATATTATAGCTTTTGTATTAGATGATCATTTGATAGCAGATAATATAGGATATACAAAAGGACATCTCATTGAAGAGCTTAAAAAGATAGTTAATATAGATCTCTCATCATTTGCTAGTGAAATAAGAGGGAAATTAACTCAGGATTTGAAAATAAATAATATTACAGATATAAATCATATCGGAGTAAAAACAGGAAATATTTTAGGTGATAAAATCGCTGAAAATCTCAGCACTGATATGTTATCATTATTCTTCTCTGAATCTCGACCAAAAGCTATTACGAAAGAAATTTTTGTAGTAAAAACTATTGCATCTATTCATAAAACAATTACTTCCTTTCCATCAGAATCTATTCAAATAAAGGACAGTACTGGCAAAGAGTTCATAAGTATACCAAAGAGTACACTTCTTGCTATTGTTGAAAGTGAACCTTTCAAAGCCTTTATTGATGAAAGTTTTTCAAATATTTCACAAGACTCATTGAAAAGTAAAGATATTATGAAGAATATTCTTCAAATAGTTGAGGATATTAAAAAAGATCCTTTTGGAAATAAGTATACCTGAGAACAGACAAAACAGGCAGCTATTGATTCTTTTTATAATCTTTCATCTAATGAACTCGCAAAGACAGTACATGGAAATATAGAAATAATAGGGTTTGGTGATAATATGAAAGATAAAAATGGAGTATTTGTTTTTAATGGAGAAGATATCAAGATACTTATTGAGACTCTACGAGAACATATACCAAAAGTTCTTGTAGAAAAAGTATTGAATAATAATAAGACACCACCGATAGATGTAAGAAAGGTTATTATGGAGATATTCCAATGTCTTTCAGCAAGTACCATTAAAGAGGTCTCAGAAGTTCTTATAGGGAAATGAATACTCTCGAAAGTAAAAAATATTGTACCAGTAAAATGATGAGAACTTACGCAAGCAAAAATGAATGAGATGTTGCAGATAATTTTTTTGGCTAAATGAAAAACAAGTCCAGAGGTTCGTACAGATATATGTACTGCATTATGAATAAATGGAAAAAATATCGAATCTGCGATCATCCTTATGGAATCCCTTGGAGAACAACGAACAAAAGAACTCGCAGAAAGACATTTAAATATTATTAATGGACTTCTCTCAGGAGATATAAATCCACTCACTCAGCCAGAAAAGTTTTCTGGAATAATCACAGATATACTATATTCTTTTGATTCTGGAGAACTTCAGAAAATAGGTGGAAAAATAAGGAATATTTTCCCAGAGATAGAAAATATTCTATCTATGAAAATCGGAGGTGAAAATATTATTACACAGATAGAAAAAGTACGAAATGTAATTCCCAAGGCATTAATGCAGACTTTTCTCGAGAAAAATGCTACGAAACTTGTATGATTTGCAAAAAATCAATGACAAACAAAAGATATGATTGATCTCTGATGAGAACTATTCTTACTCATCCCTCCAGAAAAACTCGTGACACTTTTTGATAAAAACAAACTTTCAGAAACAGAAAAATTTGCAGCAGAAAATCTTCCAAATATTCAAAAAATAATATTGAAATTAAAAACTGAACAAAAACCAAGATTTGATAAAATAACGGAACTTCTTGGTAATACTCTTGATCAAGAGATTACTGATGACAATGCAAAATTCCTTGCCGGAGAAACTTATGAAATTATAGGAGAACTCATATTAGGTCTCGAATCTGATTGGAAAATACCAAATTCAAAATCAGATGGTAGTAGTACTATAAAAAGTGCATTTATAAAAAACAATCTCTCTTTTATAATCTCTCAGGCATTTCCTTATCTACTGGGGCGTTCAAAAGAAGTAATTGTATCACAGTACTTTACTGATACCTCCAATAAAGGTAATTTCATACGGACGGTAGCTCCTATTTTAAACCAAAAAACATAGGATGTGCGCTATGGAAAATAGTAGCAGAATAATAAAAATAAGACCAGAAATGGTCTTATTTTTTTGAAGAAGAGGGAAGTAGTGTATATTGGATGCTATTTTCATCAAGGATTTCCCGAAAGATTCTCGCGTCTTCACCGAGAGTTTTCTGAAGATTTTCAAGTCCGATTATTTGGATCTGAGAGGGGAGTGTGGATGTCTCTCTATTCTTAATACAATCATGAAAAGCGTCCCAGTTTCGTCCCCACCAATCAGGAAGTCAGAAGAAAATCCCGAGCATATTCATAAGTTCAGATTTGGTATGGATTTGTGAGAGATTAAGAAGGGGCATACCTCAAAAGATTACATATTTATAACTTCTAATATTTTTTCTCCGTATTTATCAGCACGTCTATCTTTTATTCCTTGAATAGTTTTGAGTTCTTCCATATTTCTTGGTCGTACTTTACAGATTTCTTCCAAGGTTTTATTACTAAAAATACAATGAAGCGGCAAATGTTCTTCTTCTGCAAAACTCTTTCGTATTTCTTTTAAAAGAATATAGATATCCTTATTGGTTTTAACTTGTATTTTTGCTTTTTGTGAAAAAATATCTTTTAAGAAATTATTCCAATTATATGTCGTGATTTTTTCTTCTATATACACTTTATCGAGAACCTCAAGAACATTTTTTGAAAATATCTTCTCTCGTACATTGTAGTATTCAGTTGTATCATAAATAAATTTTTGAAAATCATGCAAAGAGTACGTTTCTTGCATTTCCATTAAATTCGTACAGTCTGTGAAAATAATAGTATTGTCTTCACAGAATCTTCGTGCTCTTGAATTTCACTTATTTGTAGTCGCAAATACCAAAAAGGTATTTGGATATTTTTGTTTATGTTTGGTGACTTTTCCAAGGAATTTTGCTATATCATTTTCTCACGTTTCGTATGTAGACCATTTTTTACACTGAACAATAAGATACTCCTTTTCTCATTGAGAGTTTAGACGAACACCTTTTACATCAATACATTGATCTAAGAATCATCATGTGGATACGGTTTTAAATGATCCATATTTCTCAAAAAATTTTGCAATGTAAAGCTCAAATCCTGTTGCCGTAAGTTTGTGACGAAAATTTAGAACTATTTTTACCTTTTGTTCATTATTATCAAGAAGCAATAATAATTGTTCTTTTTCTTTTTGAATATCCATAATTCTTATATAAAGAAATAAATCACTAAAAATAGTCTATCATTTTATTTTCTAATACGCAATAATTCACCATTATAGAATTATTTATATAACAAAACTTGCATTTCTCCGATTTATCAATAATATTACTTCACATAACTTACATTATGTGAAGTGATATAAATATCTTACTTTCCTTCCATTTTGCTCTATGAATTTCATTCGTGCTATTGATGAGTTCCTTATCTATATACGGATTCATAAAAACTTGAGTCCGAAAACAGTTGAACAATATGAACGGCACTTAATAAAGTTTCTCTGGTATATAGTTCCGGGTATTTCTGAGTTTGAATGAAAACCCATCGATCATGAACTTGTTTTCCTAGAATCACCAGAAGATTCAGAAAAACGGCTAGAAAAGAATAAATATAAACGATTTCTCCTTGATAATTGTCCTCTCGAACTCGAAAACATCAAAATAAGCGATTTAAATGAGTTTCGGCTTTATATAGCAGAAAAGTGACTATCTATCAAGACAGCGAATGCTTATATGATTACTTTTCGTTCTTTTCTCAAGTTTTGCCGAAAATCTGGATACGAATCTATCGAGCCTATTTCAGTAGATCTTATTAAACAAAAAGATCGCGAAGTAACTTTTCTCGACACCGCAGAAATTATGCGAATTTTTGAACAGATTGATACGAGTACGATTCAGTGAAAACGCGACGCTGCAATTATCGAATGTATTTATTCGACTGGTTTACGTATTTCGGAATTGACAAGTCTCAATAAAACGGCTATCAATCTAGATACTCGTGAATTTAGTATTCGTGGAAAATGAGGAAAAATCCGTACGGTATATCTCACTGATTTTGCTGTTGATCGGATTCGTATGTATTTACAAGCACGTGAAGAATTACTTTCTGATAAAGATATATTCAATTCATTGTTCATACGCCATAACTGGCACGATAAAGATGGTAAAATAAACAATATCAATTCAAAATCATCTCAGGATAAAGATATCATTAAAAAGCCACTTTCAAATGAACAAGTGAGACTCAGTCGTTTTTTTATCACCAATAAAATCAAAGAATATGCTCTTCGGGCAAATATTATCAAAGATGTTTCTGCTCACACACTCCGTCATAGTTTCGCTACTACCCTTCTCACCAACGGTGCTGATATTCGCTCTATTCAAGAACTCCTCGGACATGCTTCGATTACCACGACACAAGTATATACACATATCACGAATCCGAAACTCAAAGAGGTTCACAAGAATTTTCACCGATAAAATTTGACAATGATGCTATTATTTATATAGTATATAATATTACTTTCTAATAAAACTTATTTATGGTAGCAACTCTTGGAGATGAATTTAGTTGAGGATCGGATGGACATCGTTTAATTCCTGTACCCCCTGCTATACTTCAGGCGAGAGAAGAACAGCAAAAACAGATTGCTCAAGATTTAAAAGTAGATAGTTTAGATACAGAAGCTGGTACTCCAGCAAAAAGAGCAGGTAAAATTCGAGAATATATAGAATGAATTTTAAATAATAGGAAAGATCCGGAAATAAAAAAAGCAGCATGATTTCTAGAGCTAGAATACAAACGCAATCTTTTAATAGTTACAGAGAAAGTACTCCCTCGTCTTAATCAAGAACACGGGGAATCTCATCCAGAATTTCCGATGCTTCGCGATACTATTGATGCCCTCAGAAAACACGTAGCATCTCTTATATAAAGCAAAAACCCTCTTAAAAATTAAGAGGGTTTTTGTTAATTCTTCTGGTATTAGACTATTTCTTCTATGGTAATAGAAATTATTTTTACATCTGTGAGTGGTTTGTCATTTCTATCCACTTTTACATGTGCTATCGTATCAACGATATCCATTCCTTCTGATACTTGTCAGAATACTGTATGATGACGATCAAGGTATTTTGTCTGTGATGCATGAACAATGAAGAACTGACTTCCATTCGTATTTGGTCCAGCATTTGCCATGGAAAGAGTTCATTTGAGATGAGTCAATCCTGGAACGAATTCATCTTCAAATTCCCCTCCATAGATACTCTCCCCTCCCATTCCAGTTCCAGTCGGATCTCCTCCTTGGATCATAAAATCACGAATTATTCGATGGAAAATAATTCCGTTGTAATAATCTGTCTTGGAAAGTCCGATGAAATTCGCACAGGTTTTTGGAGTCTCTTTTACAAAAAGTTTAATCTTTATGGTTCCAAGAGTAGTTTCAATGATAGCAACTGTATCCCCCGCTTTTGGTGTTTCAATTTGAGTCATAGTCTGTATATTTTAATATAAATAAAATTTTATAGCTCTACTTCTTGATAATCTTTTACAGCAAATATTTGCATAGTTGGATCAGCAGCATATTCGATAGCACTTTTTGCAATATTATCTACATCTGCATCCGTAGAGTTTGGATCATGATGAGTGAGTCCAAGCATCTTTATTCAAACTTCTTTGGCGATTCGTGCACAATAATCAGGAGTTCCGTGTCCAAATCCTGCAGTAGACTTTTCATATCGTTCTTTTGTATACTGAGCATCCATGATAAGAAAATCAGCACCAACCAAATAATCTCGGAGAGAATGAGAAAGTCCATCCTGATTCTCATGATCTGTCATAAATACAAAAGTTTTTCCCGTTGGTTTTTCTTCGAATCTATATGAAACGGTATGTTCTGGGTGATTCGACTTATGCATAGAAATTACGAGACACTCTTTAATAGAAACCGAGGTTTTCCCCATTTTGAGCTGAGCACCATCTTTTAAGATATTTTCATAAGCTTTTTTTGTAATAGTTTTTTGTCACCCAATTGGATGATAGATAATCATAACAGTTTGTAAGAAATCAAATCATTCATAACTCAAATGACTTTCAATTTCTTTATAATGCACAGGAAAGTATGGAGGTCTTACAAGTGTTTGGATCATTTTCTTTGGTCAAACTCCCGTGTCGATAGGCCCAATGAGTTTAAGATTGATATCTTTTATAAAAAGATAAGGAGAGAGAAATAATCCCTGAGTATGATCATGATGATAATGAGTAAAGAGAATCGTTACATTCTTTTTACCTCATTCTTTCAGTCCATCCATACTCATGGGGAGAAATCCTGTTCCAGCATCAACAGCGAGAAGCGTATCTTTCGGGAGACAATCAGAATAAATTCTGAGATTGGTTGTATTTCCTCCATAAATCACACTATTTGGATTAGAAATCGCTGTCGATCCACGTGTTCCATAGAGTTTGATTTTCATATCCACAATTATTAAAAAATAAAGTAATATCTATCGTGGTAATCCATAAAAATCAAGACCTTTCTGATCAGTCATTCGTTTAGTAATATAATTCTTTTTCTTTCCTTTTCGGAAAAATCCTCGATCATCGAGAATCCCCATATCTACAAGAGTATCGATATTTTTACTCGGAAGTTTTTTCGGTGGAAATGCTTGTTTATTTTGGAAATAATGAGTACGTTTTTTATAACTCAAATTATATCTAGATTCTTTGCTTTCATTTCCTGTATATACAAGAAATGATTTTTTTTTCCCTTTAGAAAGTTTGCGTGCCGCCGCTTGTTTCTTAACAAGACGAGGAGTAAGTCCGTGTGAATTTGCCATATGTAATGTGAGTTGAAAACTATTAGAATTTAAGAAATCATAGGAGAATAATGAGAAATCAGACTTTTATACTGAAAATATTTTTATCTATATAAAAAGAATAACACATGTGAAAATCTCTAATTGACCACAAGTATATTTCAAAATATGTAAATTGCAAGCTGGAAACATCCTTTTGTCACTTTAAAAGTTAAAATGTCGTAAAGATACAAAATAGAAATGTCGTAAACTACAGAAAGTATTTTTACTTTCTGTAATAAAAACAAGATTTCTATGATTAACTATCTTTGTATGACCCAAAAAGAACTTAACCTCAAGAGTATTATGGACAAACTCATCGTCTGAGAGCTCTTTGAGCATGAAGCGGCAAAGCTTGCTCATAAGAGTCACCGTCAGATTCAACGAATCAAAAAACTATACAAAGTGTCAAGTCTCGTTTTTTTAGGACACACAAA
Source organism: uncultured Candidatus Altimarinota bacterium (assembly GCA_963751115.1). Classification (GTDB taxonomy): domain Bacteria; phylum Patescibacteriota; class Gracilibacteria; order BD1-5; family UBA2023; genus UBA1545. Next base: position 40,876 of record CAVVTN010000018.1, on the reverse strand, counting down.
CTATGAAGCTCATGTGGTTACAGGAATACTTGTGAGTTCGCCAGTTTCCTGAGCGAAAACGAACAAGGATTCCTGTGGAGTAGAACTAGAATGGGTCATACAAACTTCTGGAATACTTTGTTTTTTAAGAATTTCTTCTTTTTCCCGTATGATGAATGTAAATTTCTTTGGTGGCATTTTTAGGGCAGTATGAATTCGTTCGTGATTGTAATAATAGATTCGATAATGAATTGCTGCAATGAGGTCTTCAATACAAGCATAGGCATTTGGAGAATCCAGCTCCAGTTTAAATTTTCCATAATAAGACTCTTGACCTCCATTCTCCCAAGGAGATCATTTTTTACTCATGGATATTTGTATGCCTTGTTCTCTGAGATAATTCATAATCAAGAAACTTCTGTATTCACTTCATTGGTCTGAGTGAAAGATCTGTGGGATAGCCTGTGTATATTGAAATGCCATTTTAATTGCTTCAAGTGCAAATTCTTTGGTATGCACAAAAGATATGGAGTATCCAATGATTTCTCTTGTATACGCATCAAGAACAGTTGCAAGATACAGATGAATTCAGTGATAAATAATATGAGTAAAATCCGTTCTCCATATAACATTGGCTCGTATAGGGCAGATATTTTTTGTGAGGTTTGGTATCTTGATATCTGGAAGTCCTACATCTGCACTCTTTGTAAACTTTCTTCATATCCGCACTTTTGCAAAAATGGAGAATTTTTTCATGAGTCTTCGGGCTTTTTCAAAACATATTCCCATACTCCAAGCAATACGCCTATGACCATACCAAGGATGAGCCTCGTGGAGAGATTTCAACTCTGATTGGAGTAGAGCATCTTTTACTTCTACTTTTGATTGGTAGTACACGAGGGATCGTGCTACCTGAAGTGTTGTACAAAGAAGAAGTTTATTACAACCAGGATTATGCGAGAGGACCTCTCGAACGAGCATTATCCTGCTCATCTTTTTTTTTGAATCGCTCAACAACAACGCTGAGCGATCAGATGATTTGAATGAGATCAGTTTTTTCCTTCTCAAGCCTTTGAATCTTGGCAAGATAGGCCGATGAAGTAATTCCACTCTCATCTACTTCTTTTTTAAGCCAAGATCGAATAGTTTCAACCGTGACTCCAAATTCAGATGCTGCATCTGACATTTTTCTTCATTCAAGCTTTACTTGACGAAGTATAGTGGCTCTTACCTCAGGAGGTATTTTATGAAATGTTCCTGGCATAGAATATAAAAATAAAGAAATATAAATATATTGAACTCTCATTTTCTTGGCATCTTATTCAAATTTCATTTTATTTCTATTCAAATGAATGAAAAATAGGACACCGAGCTTTCGAGTTCGTGTGTCCTATTTTATCCGGACTGGTCAAAGCATATGGTGATGTTTGACTCATTCATAAAGCACGACTCCGTAAATCGAATCATCAGTATGATGGTAAAAAGTACGATGAAGCTGTATCTCTCATACAAAAATACTATCACGACTATTCATTCGTCATGATACACGAGAAACTCAAAGAAAAACATGCTATCTCGTTTACCATGGCAACGCTCCGTAACGAACTCATTCGCAGGGGAATTCGAGAAGCAAAGAAGCAAAGAAAACCAAATATTCAGAGAACCATGCGACTAAGAAAAGAAAATTATGGAGAGATGACTCAGTATGATGGAAGTTATCATCTGTGGTTTGAGAATCGATGAGCAGAGTCTTGTTTGCTTGTATGAGTGGATGATGCGACTGGGGAAGTTACTGCCAGGTTCGATATCAACGAAGGAATTCGTGCCACATTTGAGTTCTGGATAGACTATATTCTCGTATACGGAAAACCAAAGTCCATTTATCTGGATCGATTCGCTACCTACAAGATTAACCATCCAAACGCTACAGACGACAAGGAGCTTGTGACCCAATTTGGTTGAGTCTGCAAGGAGCTCGGAATTGAGCTTATCTTTGCAAACTCACCAGAAGGAAAAGGAAGAGTGGAACGTATGAATGGGACTCTTCAAGATCGTCTTGTAAAAGAACTTCGGGAAGCAAATATTTCAACTATTCCTGAGGCGAATATTTTCTTAAAAGAAGTTTTTCTTCCAGCCTTTAATAAGAAGTTCCGAGTCGAGGCAAGAGGAAGTTCTGATCTTCACATTCCTCTTCGGGACGATGAGAAAGAATGACTATTTCGGATATTTTCTATACAGAAGATACGAAAAGTCATGAATGATTATACTATCCGTTTTGAGACAAAAATAATTCAGCTCTACCGAGATAAATCAGGATGATCAATGGTCTACAAAAAAGAACAGGTCACGGTTGAAAAACATATGGATGGAAGTATCCATGTATGCAACAAAAACAAGAGATATGTACTTTCAAAAGAGATTAATGCAAATGAAGTTCTACAGAAGTCTTGTACTCTTCCACTCCCTCCTGTCATAGGGGAAAATGAGAAAGAAATCAAGGAACAATTCCTTCGAGAACAAGAGAGTTTGAAACAAGAAGATATTGTCCGGAAACTTAATGAGAAAACTAAGGAAGATGAGGTACGACATATGCGAAGCAGGAATAGACAACTCTATCACAAAGAACACTGAAGACTTGCGAATATGCCAAAAACTGCTTTATCGAATTCTTCTTGTCTCTCGCTTCAAAACTAAAACACGACATTTCTATTTTTAAAAAGCTTACGACATTTCTATTTTAAATTGACACTGGAAACATCCTTTCTGTCAGGGTATGCACCAAAAAATCCCACCACTCCTATAAAAGATGGGAGTGATGGGACTGAAAGTGATGACTATGGTAGAACATCCTCCAAAGGTTACATATATCTTTCCATCTATCATAAGATGAGGAAGAGACAATACGGAAACCGATGGATGACACAGTTTGTACCACTGTGTAGAGAAGAGGTAAAACGACTTCAGGAAAGACAGAAAACACCTCATCTCGAATTCGCCGGGTATTCTATTCAGAGCGACGAAAAAAGCAAATAAAATCTTTATTTTATACCAACAGAACACACAAGGTTAGTTTGTGACCAAATTTAGTAGTACTTCTAATAATAATTACACAGTATATGATAACTACGGAAAACAAAGAAACTGCTACTAAAATAAAAGCGAGACGTAATTGCAAGAGACCCCGTGTCCCCAAAACTGGGGGCACCATTAAAAAGCGAGTCCAATTATCAAAGAAAGAATCGGATACAGAAACAATACCAGAACAGTGAAAACCACTCACCCCCAAACAGAGACTCTTCTGTAAACTTTACGTAACCGATCCGAAATGCTTCGGCAATGGCACACAAGCCTACCTTGAAGCATACAAGTGTGAGTACAGTACTGCAAAGGTACAGGCGAGCATCACCCTAACAAACCCTAACATCAAAAGCTGTATCAACGAGTATCTCGAGCTCGGTGGTTACACGAACGAGTTCGCCGATAAACAACTTCTCTTTGTAATGAGTCAATTCGGAGATCTACCAAGTAAGATGAGAGCTATAGAATTATACTCTAAGCTCAAGTGACGAATCACCGATAAGCACGAAGTTCAAGTCAATCCAATGGCGGAACTCATGGACTTCGTTCGTAATAATCCAAAAGCCTAAAATGTTACCATAATCCTAATGTTTCAGTAACAAATGACCAAACCAAAGAAGAAAACCGAGTATCAGAGATTCCATAGAGAGGAATTACTCATGGAAATAACAGGAAAGTCCAAACGTGCAGTACAGGCATGGTTCAGACGGCATTGATATAATGTAGCCAATCATAAGGATTTTCTCTCCTATTCAGACACATATCGTAAATAGCTCATAATCCTCAAGTATGGCAACATCTTCAATATCAGAAATAACAGAAGCTCCGCTCATGGAGTGCCTCCAAAGTAAGCAATGGCGGATGAATTCGTTGTATTATGTTGTAAACGAGAGATGAGAGAAGGTTCCCTTCCGAATGAACATGATACAAGAGAGAATCTACACGGAGCAATCAGGATATCGTGACCTTATACTCAAATATCGCCAAGGAGGAGTCTCTACCTACAAGATCATCGATCTCGTAGATGATACGATATTCGGATGAAAGAACCACTCCAATTACTTTGTCACCCATAGACAAGACCTATTGGACGAATTCTTCAAGAAGGCGAAATTTACACTCGATACCATACACGAGACAGTACGCCCTTTCATAGAGAAGCCAAAACTTTCAAATGCAAACGAGTTGTTTTTTGAGGAAACCAACAACACACTTCGTATCGGACTCGATGTTCGAGGGAGAACTCCAACCAATCTCCATATATCTGAATTCGGTCCCATGGGGATGGAAAACAAAAGCTCCTATTCCAACAGTTCGACTCATTCCGAGAAACGAAGATAACCATAGAGTCCACGGCAAATGGAATGGGTGATGTATTCCATCGAATGTGTATGAATGCCCAAGAGTGACTCGGAGACTTTAAGCTTCTCTTCTACTGATTCGATATAGACGACCGCAACGAACGAGATGCCACCACCTTCATCCCGACAGACGATGAGATGCAATTCATGAACAATCACCTCGCACAATACCCATACGAGAAAGCGATCCGCAAGATGGCCTGGAGACGTACACGTATTGAAACAGCCGATGCACTCTGAGAAGACGGAAGACGTAAATTCAGCGAGGAGAACCCTATAACAGTGGATGACGCATTCATATCCTCCTGATCATCCGTATTTGATATGACTCTCGAATACGAAATGGAACACCAGATCGAGGAGATGGAAGGATTCAAGATATACTCTGAACCAGAGGACCAGCTCAGCATAGGGATAGACATCGCCGAGGGATGAGTAACTTGAGATTACTCCACTATATCAGCCCGTAGGAAGAACGGACGGCTTGCCTTTCAATTCAAAGGCAAGGTATCTGAAGAGATACTCGCACAAAAAGTAGACTTCATCCTGACTCAGTACATCAAGAACGACCGCAAGTTCCTCGGAGGAATTCTCCCCGAGAACAATGTAGGGCTCGCCTTCATAAACGAATGCAAGAAGTATCCGTGGTTCCAGTACATTCTCAAACAACGAAAGGAAGACTCGGTATCTCAAGAGAACCTCGTACAAAAGTATGGATTCAGAACCACTCAGCAGAGCAAGGATATGCTTATCCGAGAATACCGAGGAGCATTGTGCCGAAAGGAAATAACCGTATCAGGCGAACTCCATAAGGAGATGAGCTCATTCCTCTACGACAAGAACAATCGACCGAACGCTATAGTCCCCAACCACGATGATCTTCTGATGGCTGATATGATCGCATACTACGGGCTAAAACATGAACCATTCGTGGCGAGTTACCAGAAGCCAGTGATAGATTTGGAGGACTTAAGCGTGATGGAACGTTTTCATTACAAGCTTAATCATAATATGCTTAACAGAGAGGAGGAAGAAGAATACTACTAAGTGTTGAAAATTATAAATCCAACCTATTACAAGCATCCTCAATTTCTTTTGCGGTAATTCCTAAGTATCGTTGAGTTACAGCAAGCGAGCTATGGTTTAACTTATGCTGTATGATCTCGAGTGGTATTGCATTCTGACGGGCCTGATATCCCCAAGTCTTACGAAGTGTATGATTACCGAAGTTTCACTTCAATCCTACCTCATCACATATTTTTGATAACAGCACCCAGCTCATCTTACGACCGATAGCCTTTGATCCGAGTGGAAAGGTTTTTTTCTGAAAGAAAATAAAATTATCATGACACTGAACTACTTGTGGATATGTTTCCTTGTATAATTTCAGAGTCTCCACTACCTTAGGAGTAATCGTAATACGATTCGCTTTGTTTGTCTTCTCTTCCTTGATATCGAAGAATCTCCTTATCTCAAATGAGTCCTCAAATAAGTCCCTTACTCGTATTTGAAGAAGGTCAGATATCCGAAGAGCAGAATTGATACCAAGCTCGAAAAGAAGGAGGTCTCGGATATTGCCAGTATCTCGGAAAATATTCTTTATCTGAGAGATTTTCTTTATATCTTTTATTGGGTCGACGAAGTTCATAGAATAGTAGACTTAAATAGTATAAATAAACTTTGTGTCTAATGATATGCATAAGTGGAAAAATAGCAAATCATTATTTATAATTCCACAAAGGATTACTAAGAAATAGTAGACAAAATGTAATTGTGTCTAGTATTAAAAATCAAGGAAAGCAAACCAGATTTTGAAAAAACAGAAAACTGCCTATAATCAGGCGAAACTAAAAATAACCATATCTTATGACAAAAGAACAAGAACGAGCAGAACTGCATCGTGCCATATGGCAGATAGCCAACGATCTTCGTGGGAGTGTCGATGGCTGGGACTTCAAGCAGTATGTACTCGGCATGCTTTTTTATCGATTTATCAGTGAAAATCTCACGAACTATATAAATGAAGAGGAAAGAAAAGCAAGTTGACCAAGTTTTGACTATGCAAAGCTCGATGATAAAACAGCAGAGTTTTGAAGGAAAGATACGGTCCTAAATAAAGGATTCTTTATCTTACCGAGTGAATTATTCCAAAATGTACAAAGAAATGCTCGAAACGACAAGAATCTCAATGAGACACTTGTACAGGTCTTTCGTAATATAGAAGGCTCTGCAAAAGGAAACGAAAGTGAGGATGATCTCAAGTGATTATTCAAGGATATAGATGTCAATTCGGATAAGCTCGGAAATACCGTAGAACAAAGAAATACGAGACTCGCAAAGCTCCTCGAAGCCATAGGTGGTCTCTGACTCGGAAACTATAGTGATAATACTATCGATGCCTTCGGTGACGCCTATGAGTACCTGATGGGTATGTATGCATCGAATGCTGGGAAATCTGGAGGTGAATTCTTCACACCTCAGGAAGTGAGTGAACTCCTCGCTGAGATAACCACTGTAGGAAAAAAGGAAGTAAACAAGGTCTATGATCCGTGTTGTGGATCTGGATCTCTTCTTCTGAAGTTCGCAAAGGTTCTCGGAAAGGACAATGTAAGACAAGGATTCTACGGACAAGAGATCAATATCACCACCTACAATCTCTGCCGTATCAATATGTTTCTCCATGATATCAACTATGAGAAGTTCGATATTGCACACGGTGATACGCTAACAGATCCAAAACATCTTGATGATGAGCCATTTGATGCTATTGTCTCGAATCCTCCGTACTCAGTGAGGTGGGATGGAGATAGCAACCCGATAATGATAAATGATTCTCGTTTCTCACCTGCTTGAGTTCTTGCTCCAGCCAGTAAGGCAGACCTCGCCTTCACTATGCATATGCTCCATTGGCTCTCGACGAGTGGTACAGCAGCTATAGTCGAGTTCCCTGGGGTTCTCTATCGTGGATGAGCCGAACAAAAGATACGGAAATATCTCATCGAGAATAACTATATCGACGCAGTGATCCAACTCCCTCCTGATCTCTTCTTCGGAACTGGTATCGCCACTTGTATCGTCGTCCTCAAAAAGAGCAAAAAAGACAATAAGACACTCTTTATCGATGGATCGGCAGAGTGTGTGAGAATGGGAAATAAAAACAAACTTACTCCAGATAATCGCAAAAATATACTTAATGCCTTTATCGAACGAAAGGATATAGAATATTTCTCAAAACTGGTAGACAATAAAGTGATTGGCGAAGAAAATGATTATAATATCAGCGTATCAAACTATGTCGTAGCTGAGGATACTCGTGAAGTAGTGAATATCGTCGAACTCAATGCTCAAATCGAACAAATAGTGATACGACAAAGCGAGCTCCGTACGGCCATCGATGAAATAGTAAAAGATCTAGAATGAAATAACTAATATGCTCCTCTTATGAGTCAAAATACAATCGAACAACTCATCCAAGAATTCTGCCCGAATGGGGTAGAATTTAATATATTATGAGATTGTGTGGCAATACTTGATAACAAAAGAAAACCGATTTCTAAGGATAATCGTGAAAAGGGAATATATCCATATTATTGAGCAAACTGAATACAGGACTATGTGAGTTGATATATTTTTGATGGATCATTTCTTCTGATGTGAGAAGACTGAAGCGTTATAAATAAAGACTGAACTCCGATTCTTCATTGGGCAACTGGAAAAATCTGGGTAAATAATCATGCTCATGTATTGGGAGAATTATCAAGTGTTGCAATACTTAGGTATGTTTATTATTGCCTGCAAACAATTGATGTAACAAATATAGTTCGAGGAATGCCTCCGAAAATTAATCAACAAAATCTTCGGAATATCATTATTCCCATCCCACCCCTCCCAATTCAAAAAGAAATCGTGAAAATTCTCGATAGTTTTACGGAACTGGAGGCGGAACTGGAGGCGGAACTGGAGGCGAGAAAAAAGCAGTATGAATACTATAGGGATGAATTGCTGACTTTTGGTGATGAAGTGGAATGGAAAGAGTTGGATAAAGTTTGTGTGAGAACGGAAAATATTAAATGGAAAGAAAATCAAGGAGTGGAATTTCAATATATAGATTTATCTTCTGTAAATAGAGATAATAATCAAATCACTGAAACGCAGATAATAGATAGTGAAAATGCACCAAGTAGGGCTCAACAGATTGTAAAAACTGATGATATAATTTTTGGAACAACCCGACCAACGCTCAAAAGATATTCTGTTATAAATTCCGAACTTGATAATCAAATTTGTAGTACGGGTTTTTGTGTTTTGCGCAGTAAGAGAGGGGAACTGTTGCCAAAATTTCTCTTCTTTAATTTAACAACAAAAAGATTTTATAATTATATTGAATCTAATCAAGAAGGTGCTAGCTATCCTTCAATTTCAAATGTAAAAGTCAAAAAATATAAAATTCCAATACCTTCTCCAGAACGACAAGAAGAGATAGTCTCAATCCTTGATAAACTTGATGCCCTTGTGAATGATATATCTATTGGTCTCCCCGCTGAACTCTCAGCACGAAGCAAACAATACGAATACTATCGGAACAAACTCCTTACTTTTACACCGTTAGAAAAATAGTATGGCAGAATTTACCTCAATAGAGGATGTTTGAATACATATATGAAATGAACTCAATAACAATACCGATAAGAAAAGTATTGCCCTTCTTTATGCTTTTAATGCTACCTGAAAAACAAGGCTTTCAAATATCTTTAATAAATGGAATGATGAGCTCAGTGATGAAGAAATGAAAAATATTGATATTGAATTGCTACAAGAAAGTTGAATGCCCGATCCAGCAATGAGGGTCTTATGTTACAATGCCTTTATAGAGGATTTATTTAGTTGGGATAATGAAAATTGTGTTCTTGAGTTCAAGTCTCACTGGGTAATTGATTTTATAGAAGAACAAGGTTTGGAAGAGGGTATCAAAAATATATATGCAAATCTTACCCGTTCTAAAGTTCTTCCAGATTTTAATTATGCCGATAAAAATATTGCATTCTATATCCTGTCGTGATGAGATGAAGAGGATGTCCGAAAAGAATACATAAAAATCTCTAAAAGTGAGGAAAGTATACTCATATGGGCTATATTTTATTCCATTTTAGAAACAGCAATTGAGGCTTTGAATACTGAAGAGATAGAAAACAGAACTACTGATAAATTTAATGAATTAGAGTATATAGTTATTGATGACCCTGTTTCCTCAATAGACGATGCAAGAATCACAGAAATTGCTGTAAACTTATTTGAGCTCGTCAGTTCATCTCAGAATATAAAACTGAATTTTCTAATAACAACCCATCATGCATTATTTTATAATGTTTTATTTAATTCATTTAGCAGGATACCAAAGTCTGAAGCTAGAAAACACTTTTATATCTTATCGAGAAATACAAATAATACCCTCAGTCTCGATGGACAAAATGATGATACACCATTTGCCTACCATCTTTTAGTGAAGAAAAAAATCGAGGAAGCAATAGCAAGCAATAGGATCGAAAAGTATCATTTTAATCTTTTGAGAAGCTTACTAGAAAAGACAGCAAACTTCTTAGGATACGATAAGTTTTCAGATTGTTTGCTTTGAGAGAAGAAGAAACAATATTCACGTGTGATAAATATTTATAGTCACTGAAAGTTATCAGAACTCGATCCTAGTATGATTAGCAATGAAGATATAGAACTGTTTAAAGAAACATTCAGAGAATTTATAGAAAACTTTAAATTTAAATAATAAGCTATGGCTCACTCAAATCTCAATCTTGTCGCCCAAAACTCAGAGAGCACAGTCGTCTCTGCTTTTCAAGCCTCTACAAAGAGGGCTGAGTACTATCAGAGTGAAGCTGCACTTGAAAATGCTTTTATCGAACAACTCCAATCACAAGCTTATGAGTATATGAAGATCACTGCTGAAGGTGATCTGGTATCGAATCTTAGGAAACAACTCGAAAAGCTCAATGATATGACTTTCACGGATGCTGAGTGGGATAGATTTTTCAAAAGTGAGATTGCTAATTCGAACCAGAGTATTGCAGAGAAAACAGCAACTATACAAGAAAATCATATCAAAAACCTCACCCGTGATGATGGTACAATAAAGAATATCTATCTCATCAAAAAAGATACCATCCACGATAATACTCTCCAAGTTATAAATCAGTATGCTACAGAGGATGGACAAAGAGCTAATAGATATGATGTAACAGTCCTCGTGAATGGACTCCCACTGGTACATATAGAACTCAAAAAAAGAGGCGTTGCCATCCAAGAGGCATTCAATCAGATCAATCGTTATCATAGAGAGAGTTTTTGGGCTGCTTCCGGAATGTTTGAGTATGTACAGCTATTCGTGATCTCCAATGGAACTCATACGAAATACTATAGCAATACGACTCGTTCCCAACATATAAAAGAATCAGGTGAAAGTGGAGCAAAGAAAGGCAAAAAAACAAGTAATAGTTTCGAATTCACGAGTTGGTGGGCAGATGCCACTAATCGTCCTATCACTGACCTTATGGACTTTGCAAATACATTTTTTGCGAAGCATTCGCTCCTGAGTGTTTTGACGAAATATTGTGTATTTACTACTGATAGACTCCTCCTTGTGATGCGACCATATCAGATTGTAGCAACTGAGAGAATACTCAGTCGAGTCGAGGTGAGTACAAACTACAAGAAACTCTGAACGATTGATGCTGGATGATATATATGGCATACAACAGGCTCAGGAAAGACCCTTACAAGCTTCAAGACAGCTCAACTTGCTAGTAAACTCTCATATGTAGATAAGGTACTATTTGTCGTGGATCGGAAGGACCTCGACTATCAGACAATGCTTGAATACGATAAATTCGAGAAATGTGCTGCAAATAGCAATACGAGTACTTCGATCCTCAAGAAACAACTCGAAAATCAGAATGCTCAGAATCATCATCACTACCATTCAGAAGCTCGATAGATTCGTGAGTAAAAATAATGGACATACGATCTTCGATGGACATATCGTCATCATCTTTGATGAGTGTCACAGGTCTCAGTTCGGAGATATGCACGCTGCTATCACAAAAGCCTTCAATAAGTATCACTTATTCGGATTTACGGGAACTCCCATCTTTGCCAAAAATGCGTCTTCTGGAGGTCGTTCAGACCTGAAGACTACCGAGCAAGCATTTGGTGAAAAACTCCATACATACACCATCGTGGATGCCATAGCAGATAAGAATGTACTTCCATTCAAGGTGGATTATGTTTCTACAGTCCGTGAAGCAGAAGATATAGAAGATAAGAAAGTGAGTGATATAGATAGAGAGGCGGTCCTTGCTGATCCTGCAAGACTCTCAAATATTGTGACATATATTCGAGAACATTTTGACCAGAAAACAAAAAGAAATAGTCACTATAACCTAAAAGATCGAAGATTGGCAGGATTTAACTCTATTTTTGCAGTATCTTCTATCGATGTTGCGAAGCTCTACTATAATGAATTCAAGAGACAACTCTCTGAACAGCCAAGTGATAAACAACTGAAGATAGCAACGATTTTTAGTTTCTGAGTCAATGAAGAAACTTCTGATGGAGTCAGCGATGAAAACTCTGAAGATACGAGCGGACTCGATATAAGCTCCAGAGACTTTCTTGAGTCCGCAATAGTGGATTATAATAAGATGTTTGGCACTTCATATGATACCTCTTCAGATAAATTTCAGAACTATTATAAAGATGTCAGCTCACGGGTAAAAAATCGAGAGATAGATATTCTCATCGTAGTAAATATGTTTCTCACGGGATTTGATGCAACTACACTCAATACCTTATGGGTAGATAAAAATCTCAGACTACATTGACTCCTTCAGGCATATTCTCGAACAAATCGAATTTTAAATAGCGTAAAGACTTTTTGAAATATCGTATGTTTTCGTAATCTCGAAAAAGCGACCAACGAGGCGATCGCTCTCTTCGGTGATAAAGAAGCGAGCGGTATAGTACTCCTGAAGGCATATAAAGACTATTATTTAGGATACGCTGATGGAGGGAAAGATATACGAGGATATGTGAGCTATGTGGAGGAATTACTCGAAAAGTTCCCTATTGGTGAGCGTATACTATCAGAGCAAGGACAAAAGGATTTTATCAAGCTCTATGGGTCAGTTTTGAGGCTAAAAAACATACTTACTACATTCGATGAGTTCACAGGAAATGAAATCCTCTCGGAAAGAGATGTACAGGATTATCATAGTATGTATATCGATCTCTATAATGAATTCCGAAAGGGTGACGAGTCAGAAAAGGAAAGTATCAATGATGATCTGGTATTTGAGATGGAATTGATAAAACAAGTCGAAATCAATATTGATTTCGTATTGGAGCTTATCAAAAAATACCACGGTGACCATAATAAGAATCGGGAGATTCTGGTAGATATTAATAAGGCAATTGATTCGAGCGTGGAACTCAGAAACAAGAAAGATCTTATCAATCAGTTTATCACTACTCTGGATATTCATTCTATTGTAGATGAAGACTGGAATAAGTTTATCGAGAAAAAGAAAATCGAAGAATTGGAGCAGATTATTGAAGCAGAGAATCTCAATAAAGATGAAACGTATAGGTTTGTAAAAAACGCATTTAGAGATTGAGCTATTCCTACGACAGGAACGTCAATCATAAAAATTCTTCCTCCCGTGAGTATCTTTAGTCCAGATGGAAAGCGTGTCGAAAAGAGGGAGAATGTATTAGAAAACTCATGCACTTCTTCAATAGGTTCTTTGATATATCAAGCAAGGAATTCAATGATGATAATCAGTAATATACACAATAATGCTCACTGAAAAAGAAGTCACAGAATATCAAGAAATTCATAAAAAGATTTACTGAACAGAAATCTCCAGAGAAGAGGCATATACTCAATGAGCCAGCTTAGTCCAGTTCTTGGAGGCAATAAGTAAGGTGAACAAAGATGAAAAATAATAAATAGGGATGTATAGAATTTTTCTAAACTCAGAAAAAATAACTATTTTGATAGTTAAATGGGGAATAGTTTCTAACTTTTTTTATCTTGTGTTACCAGTGTGATATATAAAGAGCCTGTGAGGTATTGGATGTTTTGACATTGAAGTTCTTAGAAAATATTTATGAAGCCCAAAATTCACTTGTACTTTTTGTAGCGATAGCTATGGAACGATATGTAATGGTGATTTTGAAATCCCTTTCGGCACCATAGAGCACAAGGTAGTAATTTTATGGGGCATAGATTTTAACGAGTTACCAAAAGTGGAAAAGGATCATTTTATACAAAATAAAGTTTCTCTTACTACTGAATATATAGAGAAAGTGGAGTTTACAGATTTCTATCAATGACAAGCGGAGTGTGTTTTTACTGAGCCAATATTAGAAGTGAGTATTTATGAAAAGCATGATATTTTGAATGCTTTATGGAAAGAAAGATTTGACTATCAGTTATGGAAAAATGATCCTCAAAATATTGAAGAAATTCTTAATTTATGCGTAAAGTACAAGAAAATAATACTCGGATCACTGGAGGATTTTCGTTCTTTTATAATAGACTGGAATACACTCATTTTAGAATGATTGGATATAGATTGACTAAAGAGGCATGCCAATATCCTAAATATCACAGTACAAGAAGACCACTGATCGCGGATTATATTGGAAAATATCCTAAAATGATTAGGCCTACCACCCGTACCATCTTTTAAGACTCTTATGGAAATGAGAAACTATGTAGGCCATAAAACAAATTCAGATAAAGAAAGGATATATTTCAATCTTTGTAAGAAGATATGATGTGAAAAGGAGGAATATACCCATATTTACTACTTTCTTGTCTGAAAACTGCTTGAAGAAATGAATGAAGTTACTGGTGCTTTAGGGAAGTACAAAATTACATCCCAATAATTTTCCCACTATCAAACTCATTCAAGATGTATTCGATACCCCTCTCTTTTGTCTCAAGCACAAATCCATAAGAAAAAGCAGGATAGTATCTCAGTAAGCCATATTTTCAAATATGGCTCTCGTTAAAACGAGAGGACTCAACTTCTTTGGTTATAAAATCTTTATCGATTACGAATAATTCAAAGGTCTCTATTCAAATTTGCATGGTAAGCTCTGCGATATCGTTTCTACTAAAGTATTCCTGTATTTCCTGTTTGGTCCTATGGACCGGATCATTGCCGTACTTTCTTCCCGGAATCAGGTTGTTGTGAATTTCCTTAACCTTCTCGATTCAGGTATCTTCTTTTTGGACTTTCTCGGAAAGAGACACGATATTCTTATGTATGATTGTAAAATACGCATACAACAAAATAACGAGTACATCCACGATAATCCACACAGTTTTTCAGAAATAAAACGGTATAATCGGATTGAATAGAATTGCTATCCCTGCGAATGCCCATAACCACCCGTTTTTTGGCTCGTTTTCAGCGATTTGCCAGGCGATATATCAATTTGCGATACAAACTACCCATTTGAGGATTTGGTAGTAAAAATACGGCATTTTCAGGAAAGAGAGGAGAAGGAGGAAAATGAGTAGGATAAGGAGTTTGGTATATTTCATAGTGCGATAAAGTTTTGAGAGTAATAAAACTTTACATCCAGGCTATATCCAATCAACTTAGGTACATTCTGAGCCTGTTCATTATTTGGGTCAAATCATAAGACTAAATCAAAATAATTCTTTGCGGGGTCTTTATTGTCTAAAAGCAAATAACAAAATCCTGTCAGGTTGTAAACCTGGAGCCTGGTATCGATATCTTTGGAGGTATCAGAATTTAAGAACATAAAAACATCAAGTGCTTCCTGGGTTCGTCTCATCTTGAGCAACGTTTGTCATTTTCAAAAAAGTGCTGAATATTCGTTTGGTGAATTTTTCAATATATTCTCAAAACAATCGAGAGCTTTATCGTACTCTTCATTTAGAAAACAAATATCTCACTTTTCTAATAGATTATAAATCTCTGATTCTGTGTATCAGTCATCCTGTCCTATCTTCATTATCTTACTATATATATCCATACCCTCCTGATAAACAATTCAAAAAAAAGTAGCAAATAAAACACTTGCCCTCATAGAGAGTCAGGCATACTTTTCATTAAACAGCAGTGAATCATCTAATTTTCATTCTACGAATAATAAAGACATCTTGGACCAATGAATAGGGATGTTGCTATTTTTATTGAGGAGATGTTTTTCTATTTCATAATAAAAACTAAATATCTCATCTAAATAGTCCTTATTAAGATTTTTAAAATCGGTATCGAAACTTCTCAAAATGTTTAACATACAATCAACGACCTGTGTATTATTCTGTTTGCTTATAAAGTTTGATATTACCCAAAATTTGAATAGTTTTGATTGATATACTATATTGGCATTAGTATCAGCGTCTATATCAAATTTTAACTCCGTAAAACAGTCAATAATATCTATATGTAGTGTTTCATTATCGATAAAGAAGATACTGCAGTTTATTAAATTCAATGAATCTATGAGGGTATTATCTTTCATAAACAAAAAAGGTAATGAAATAGATCGAGATTACAGGCTATTTAGTATGATGGAATTCATCATTAGATCAAATACCCCCATATTGCTCTCAAAATATTGCTCCAATCATTCTTTCTTACTTCAGACAGCAAAAAACTGTATCTGGACAAGCTTATCTTTAATAATAGTACTATATATTAGTCCGTAAGAATATAACATTAGCCCATTCCTCTCTGTTGATATTTCATATGTGTTCCAAATAAATGGTTGTTTTCCCAATATAATATACCCAGTATCTTTGCGTATCCATCCATCCTCTCATACAAATGCATTGGTGTCTTTTCTCTTTAAAGAATCATTCGTCAAATATACCGTATTATCTTTAGCAAGAATATTAAAAGCAACCTGTCGTCAATTGTTATCTATTTTGGATGAAGTATAAGTTATAACATTTGGCCTTAATCATTCTGCAACTTTCCAACTTTTTGGATATTGAATATTCAAGTCAATTCAATTAGATTTAGGATATTCTCGGGTGTGAATAGTTTCAGTTTGCTTATTTATAAATTCTTGATAATATTCATTTTCTTTTCAGCCTGTATAAGTTGAGATAATTATTGGGCTCTTGTGTGCGATGAGATCATTCGTCACAGAAATGTTGGGATGGCTCGTAGTGGAAGTATCCTCCTTCATAAGAAATGAAATCAAGATTACTACTAAAAGCATTACTCATCCAGCTATTAATCATCGTTTGATATCTCCAGTATTTGCCTCACTTGGTGGCTTATCATAGTTAACGTCCTCTGTCTCTTCCGACTCAGAAGTTTTTTCTTTCTCGGTAATCTTTCCGTCCTTCATGATACTGTAGATTATGAAAACTCCTACTATAGGGGCGTTGATAAGAGTAAATGAAGCCAAAAATAGAAAAAAGACTCCAACCTGTCCAAGTTTCTCGCCTTTCTCCTTCATTCTTTCTTTGAGGAAATAGAAAATTAATCCATCTAAAGCGATCTGTAAAATTAATATCAGGATAATAAAATCTCAAAATACGTGGGCGACTGAGCCATAAGAAGCAGATCATAGTGGGAAGCTATTGGGAGTATAGGTTGCAGCCTTTAGTAAAAAGTTAAAAATCAAGTTAATCACTAAAGCGATAATAAGTTTGTACTTGATAGAGAATGTACCGTTTTCCATAAACAAAAAAGGCAATGAAATAAATTCATCACCAAAATAACGCTGGGTATATCCTGACAACTAAAGAAGGGCAACCTAAGTGCTCTTTAAGTTCCGCCAGAACAATATTTATTCACTATCTATGCACGACAAGAAGAGGCGAGCAACCTCAGTTGCCCTTCCTTAGTCATATAACAGTGAAACAAATATTGAAAAAATAAAGTATTATTCTGGCACTCGGACTATAACGATATTTGATATTTTTACAAATAAATTCCATACTTGCAAAAAACGTGAGAAGGATATAATCGAGGTATTTGCTAACGTTATAAACCATGAGTACTGAGCCTCAAGAACAAAGAATCATTGCTAATTTCATTGTGCATCACTTTCTGAGAATGCAAAGAATATTAGGAACTCTCGCTTCAAGTCAACTCATACGAATAGGTAGTGGGGACTTATTCTTCGAACTAAATAAAATCTACATACGAGCTTATGAGGAGTTTTTCCGTATTCTGGAAATTCAGAAGGATAATAAGGATTTTGATGACCTTGCAAGAACGGTCGATGAACATGGATTCAGCCACTACAAAACCCTGGAGGCTTTTTCTGACTGGCAGGACCTATGAATGCTTCCGGACCATATAAAAGACGATATAGACCCTATAACAGGCGAAATAACACGTATTGCAGTGAAATATAATATACGCAGAGATACTTACTATGGGATGGATATTACTTCCTCTCTGGAGGAATCATTAATCAATACTGGTGCTATGCTTGAGGAACTCGAGAAGCAGGGTCTCAGTGATGAAGCATACAAGGAAGCTGTGCAAGGGATTCTATGAGCAACTCAAGGTATCACAGGACAACAAGCTCTTGATGAACATCTAACAATGCTACTTAAACTGTATAAACAAAAGATTGTAGAGAGCGAGAAGAAAGTTGATTTTTTCTCCCAGAAAGCGACAATCGCCCTATTCTCGATAAAACGAATGGGAGAGTGACATTACAGGGTAAAGAAATTGGTAAACTTAAGCTCGGGACTCGTGAATATCGTTTTTGCGAAGTACTCTTTGAAAATCTTAATTCGGTAGTAAGTCATGAAAAGATGGGAGTACATCTGGACGTAGCTACCTATAACAACGAAACGAATACATATACCTCAAAAACTGGGAATAAATTACTTTCGAACTATCTATCGGATATTAAGAGTCGTATTCCAAATACAATTCGGTCTCTTATATCGAACGCAAAAGGGGGATATAGTATTGATACGACAGTCATAAGGGAAATTTAAGGGATTTATAAGGTGTTAATAGTTGGCTAAAAAAATAAGATTGCTGTAATCAATCCATAGCAATCTTATTTTATGCAAACCAAATTCATCATACCTCCCCAAGGAAAAAGAAAAAAGCCTATCAATATTTCTTTATCCTTCCATGAACCAGACAAGGAAGAAGATGAAGAGCTTGATAAACAAATCCTGAGAATAGTATTTGGAAGATAATCCCTTACGGGATTTTCTTTTTCATTGCATACATAACCTTTGAAATATAACTAAAGCTTGCAGTTAAATAGAAATAACATATAATGGTCCAAACTAACCACTTGGACTTATGTTTTATACCGACAATAATCAAAATATCCGGGTTGCCTTCTACATCCGTGTATCCACAGAGGAACAGAAGAAAGATGGATACTGACCGGAGATGCAAATGCAATGACTCCAAGACATGATAACCTATCGTGGAAAGGTGTCTGGCTGGACCCATAAGAAAGAGTGGGAATACAACGATCTCGGGTGTACTGGGGCCGACCTCAATCGTCCAGATTTTAAGCGGATGATGCAGGATGCAAAGGCTGGAAAATTCGATATGATAGCAGTTTGGAAGATAGATCGTCTTTCTCGTAACCTTTCACATCTCCTATCCACCTTTGAAATATTACAAAGCTATAAGGTAGGGTTTTTCTCGCATAAAGAAAATATCGATTTCACTGGACCTATTGGAAAACTCACCTTCCAAATATTCGGAGCATTAGCAGAGTTTGAGCGAGAGACTATAAAGACGAGAACAAAAGAATGAAAGATGGCCTCTGCCCGACTTGGAAACTACGTACTCAACAATACCCCCTATGGATATAAAAAAGAAGATACCGAGAAGAGAAGGAATAGGTCCCTCACAATCATTGATGAGGAAGCAATATGGGTAAAGCGAATATATAAAGAATTCATAGATGGGACAAGTCTCACTCAGATTGCGAAAATTCTCAATGTAAACAAGGTTCCCAAAAATGATGCGAATCTCAAAAAAAATAAGATGACTCCATGGTATAGCTCAAGTATAAGTAAAATTCTCGAGAGTTCTGTATACACATGACGAGCAGTCTATAAATCCAAAGATGATTCCGGAAATATTGAAGAAATTCCTATCGCTACTCCTCGTATCATATCGGATATAATCTTTGAACTCGCTCAAAACCGCCTAAAATCACTCGATAGCGATGCGAAACGAGGTGGAGGCAACAATGAATACCTACTTTCCAGAAAAATTGTAGATATAGACACAGGAAGAAAATTTGTATGAGTCATCCGTCCCAAGGATAAAAAAGTAAGTTACAGACGCAAGGCATTTATTTCTCTTGAATGAAAAAAATATAAGAACCTTGAGATTCCTGGAGAAGCCATAGAAAAACTTGTATGGGCTACTGTGCACAAAAGAGTAAACAGACCAGGGGAATTATTTGAAGTATTCAAGAAACAATCCATCGACAGTCACGAATATGATACTCTTATGAAAGAAAGAGAGATAAACCAAAGAGAGATTGACCGAATGGAAAAAAAGGAAGAGGAGATAGAGATGGATTATTATGATGGGAAGCTATCAGAAGAGAAAAAAGACAAACTCATAAATATAACTATACAGCAACGACAGGCGAAAGAATTACGAAATGGAGAGATTGATAATAAACTGAATGCTATTATAAAAGCTGAGGAAACAAAAATAGCTTTCTCGAAATTTGAGAGTGATTTTGAAACAAACCTGGAAAATCTCAGCTTTGAACAAAAGAAACTCCTCGTAGATATGCTTATTGAAAATATAGAGGTTACAACCGTTGCGTCGCAACTGAATCTGCAAATCAAGGTAAGGTTCGACCAATCGAAGATGGGGCAAAATGAGCCAGGGTATGCACCAAAAAATCCCACCACTCCTATAAAAGATGGGAGTGATGGGACTGAAAGTGATGACTATGGTGCAACCGACTGGGCTCGAACCAGTGACCTCCTCCTTCGCAGGGAGGCATTCTAATCCAACTGAACTACGGCTGCGAATATGTATACATTCTTATGTTCTGAAAAATGGAGCGGGGAATCGGGTTCGAACCGACACACCCAAGGGTTGAAGCCTTAGTACACTCGCTCAGTTATGTTACCCCCGCAAAGTGATAAATCGATACTCTTTCGACCCAAGCGAGCGGTATTGTATAAATAAACCCGATAAAGTCAAAGTTTTTTGCTTTAAAATTTGCCTTTCGAGGCTCTTTTTATATAATGCGCGTACTTTATTATTTTTTATATATTTCTATGTCACAACGAACTCTTGTACTTTTGAAGCCAGATACTATTCAGAAATCACTTATTGGTACAGTTCTTGCTCGTCTTGAACAAAAAGGTCTTAAAGTTGTTGGACTTAAGATGCTTCAGATGGATCAAGCACTTTGTGATTCTCATTATTCTGATCATGTAACTAAAGGTTTCTATAAATATCTCGCTGGATTCATGATGTCTGGTCCTATCGTTGCTGTTGCTCTCGAAGGTCATGATGTTGTAAAAGTAGTTCGAACTATGTGTGGAGCTACTAATCCTGCTGATGCACTTCCTGGAACTATTCGTGGAGATTTCGCTAAGAATATCGACAATAATATTATCCATTCTTCCGATAGTGACGAAGCTGGTACTACTGAAGTAGCACGATTCTTTAAGGAAAATGAACTTTTTGCATACGGACGAGAACTCGCAGCATAATTTAGTCATTATTACATAATATTAAAAATTAATTACATATTCTATGACAAATGAAACTTTAGCTATGCAAGTAGACAAACATACACGAGATATGGCCAAATGAACGACTAGACTTGAGAGAGTAGTAAGAGAGAACTTAGAACGGTTTCTTTCTGAATCTAAGTGAGCTATGTGAACTGAAGAAGATGTACTAGATTTTATTTCAAAACAAGCAGCACTCGTACATGCTGAGAATTTAAGAGATATACCATGATATGAACAAGGAGCTATTTTAAATGGAACTTCTGCGTTGCACGCAGTAACAGACGCAAAGATTATTCAACTTTTTGATCCCACTGATTGAGCGTCAACATTTGAACATCTCTCTCCAGAGCTCCAGGCATTCTTACGAGAATGATATTCTCGTGTTTACATACAAAAACTTGCTCAAGAAGCTCAGGAATATATAAACAAACTGTGTAAAGATGAACCAGGAGCAGATTCAGATGTTTTTATGCAACGTGGGATTCTTTTTCAGAATACACTTAGTGGGATCCAAGAGATAGAAGATGAAAGTACTAGCTGAATTTTTACTCCAGATACCACACTTGTAAAGGCTCTTAGAAATGCCTGTTTGAATATCATTCTACATGAGGCATATCCGTATGTTTGATCCCAGGGCATCGATATTGATTCTTTTAAAAAAGCGATGAGTGTTGAATGAGATTTTCAAAGATTAGTAAGTTTCTATGAACAATATAATGATGAAAGATATCGCGATGATGACATAAGTAATACGAAAGCTGATATTTTTACTATGATATCCAAGCATCCTAAAATAGGATATCTTGAATATAAATTAGCAGCATAGAATATATATTCATCCTATAAATGAAAACACAATTTTCTATATTTATACCCAAACAGGAAGTCCGAAGGGTCGATATGTACTTATCGACCCTTTTTCCTGAGCATTCGCGTTCCTATATGCAAAAGCTCATAGAAAAATGACGACTCCAGGTAAATGGGAAAGTTATGGAAAGTAATAAACGAGTAAAAAAATGAGATGTTCTCGACATTGAATTTGAAACGGAGAAATCTCATCTCCAAGCGGAAAATATGGATTTAGAAATTATTTTTGATAATACGGATTTTGCGGTGATAAGCAAAGATCCTCGAATCAATACTCATACCGTTCCAGGAGAGTTTTGAAATACCGGAACGCTCGTGAACGCACTTCTCTACCATTTCGGAAATCTCTCAGTTATCAACGGAGTTGAGCGTCCTGGGATTGTTCATCGACTGGACAAAGACACGAGCGGACTCATTCTTATCGCGAAAAATGACCGCTCTATGAAAGAGCTTCAGAAGAAAATGGCAGACAGAAAGATAAAGAAATTCTACTATGCGGTCGTGCTCGGACTCGTGAAAGATAAGGAAGGGATGATCGAATCCTTCATCGGGCGAGATCCCAATGATCGCAAACGGATGACGACAGAAAATCCGGTGAATCCGAAACTTGCGAAGACGAAATTTACACTCTTAGAGCATATCGATAACAAATATTCTCTTCTCGAAATCGAGCTTTTCACAGGACGGACTCATCAAATCCGTGTCCATATGTCTGCTATCGGATACCCGATTATCGGAGACAAAGTCTATGGAAATGAGAAAGCCAATAAAGATATCGCGACCAAATACGGACTCGATCGTCAGTGGCTCCATGCCAGACGATTGCTTCTGAACTTATTTTGAGTAGATTATACTTTCATAGCACCTTTAAAAAAAGACATCGCGAAAGTTTTGGAGGAAAATGGAATTACAGTGGATTAAATTTAGATTTCAAATTCTTTCTATGCTCCCCTTTATTTTCATTCTTCTCATCCTCCTCGACCAGGCCTCGAAATACTTGGCAGAGCATTTTTTGGCGACTGAGAAAATCCATCTTCTCGGGGATTTTTTGGTTCTTTTTTTTATACAAAATACGGGCGTGGCATTTTCTTTCCCGATTCAGGGAATCATTCTCAAAGTCCTGACCGTCGTTCTGATAGTGGGAATCAGTGTCTATTACATTCGAGCAGAACCATATAAAAACCTGTGGATAACTAAATTTTCATATGTTTTGATTCTCTCTGGAGCGATTTCAAATGGGATTGATAGAGTGTCTTTTGGTTCAGTAATCAACTTCATTGGAGTAAAATACTTTGCAATTTTCAATTTTGCTGATATATTTATCTGTGTTGGAGCATTTTTATTATTTCTCATCTACTTCACCCATGAACAACCCTGAGATCAAAAAAGCTAATGAAGACGTACTCGGACCTACCAAGATAGATATAACTTCTGTTGGTCTTTCCGCTCTCGGAAGCATCGCAGCAGGGTTTCTTTGAGGACTTTTCATATTGCTCTTTACCTACGTATTTCTTGGATCACTTCAGGCATCGGGCATATTTCCATACATACTTTCTCTGGTAGGATTTTTCGCTATTCTTATAACTGTTTCTGTGAGCTTCATTCTAAATCGACTCCTATTCCCTACGAAATATAAAGAATGATCTGTTGTTCTCGGACAAATAGCTGTCCTCTCTATTTTCTTTTTCATCCTCGTTTCACCGCTCTATGTATATGTAAACTGGGTCAAACCAGATTTCCTCATTTTTGTATTTCTCTTCCATATCACGATCAATATCCTCGCCACTTCCCTGCTCGGAGAAATCCTTTCCAGTTATCGATATGTTCTCCTCTCTATATATGGAAGTTTCATAGGATTTTTTGCAACATCTATCCTCTCAGTCGTATTTTTTATGAATTTCTCACCATCAAGGAATGCTATTTATTCTCTTATCGGAGTTATTATTGTTGTGAACTTCGTCATAACTCTTTTCCGACTCCTTTTCGAGTTCGTGTATTATAAGATATATATAAAAACTGGAACCGATCACCTCGGAGATATCTTCGTCCAGATTGAAAATGAAGAGAAAGAAATACTCGCCAAAGCAGAAAAAGAACTCGGAACATTTGAATAAGACAACAAGAATCTATCATTCTGAACTTGTTTCAGAATCTTCCTTATTATATAATTTTCTAAGAAATGAAACAAAATACATTTCCAGCAGTTACCTCTCTATCAATGGCTTCGATGATTTTAGGATCAATTCGTGCAGATATTGCAGAATCTAATGCACATAATTTTGCAACAAGATGTTGATGAGATAACCAAGAAAATCTCATAAAGATATGAAATATAAAAAAAATGGTTCTAGAAAAATTTGATCTTCTTCTTCATGTTCGTAATAATCTCTTATGTGATAAGTCCACAACTCAAATAATCGCTGATAATGTTATTAAAGACGTTAAAATACTTTTATCAACCATTGAAACAATAGGAGATATGGAAAGTCTTCTAGTTGCCAATAGAACTATGGATGACATACTTTATTTAGACTATCAAAGAAATATATTTGATACATGGGAAGATCCTGAAACGAGTTCAGGATGACAAAATTAACAATTAACAATATAATTTATGCACAAAATAGCACGCCGTATCATTGAAACCTATTTGAGAGAAAAGAAAATCCTGACCATTGAAGAACTCGGACTTTCTGGAACGGAACATGAAACGAGTAAAAATTTGATATTTGTGACACTCTATAAAAATGGCGGAATTATCGCTTCGAGTGGGCGGATACATTTGAAGAAGCCAAATACACTTTTTGAACTCATAGAAAATAGTCTCTTTTGTCTCCGAGATCCTCGTTTTTCTGAAGCTATCAAAAACCCAGACGAGCTCGCAAATGTACAAGTTCGCGTCGATATGATTCGTCCAGAAGGACGTCGTATTCTCGGGAATATCTCTGAACTCGATACGAAACGAGAAGGACTCATTCTCCTTTCTCAGACCAAGAATACACTTGGGGTACTCCTTCCAAATATCACCAATGTTGCTTCGAGCCCCGAGGAATATTTCCAGATTGTTTGTAAGAAAGCAGATCTTAATCCCGCTGACTTGAAACCAGAAGATATGATCCTTTACGGAATAGAATCAACCGTATTTTCCGATTTATAAAAATGAATTCTATGAATATTCTCATTGTCGGACTCCCAAAAAGCGGAAAAACTACTTTGCTCAAAACTATTCTAGAAAACTACCCAAAGAAAACTGGATTTTTTACCAATGAGATACGAGAAAATGATATGAGGATAGGATTTGAAATAGAAACTTCGAAATGAGACAAGTGATTATTTGCTTCCACAACATTTAACACACTTCATAAAGTGGGGAAATATTCTGTGAATATAGACACTCTAGAGCGGATATTGCCGACTATTTCTACTTTTCCATCGGAAGATATAATTTTTATCGATGAAATCGGTCCAATGGAATTACTTTCTCATACATTTGAGCATTTTTGTATGAATTATCTTAATGCTCCAAATCTCTGCATAGCTACAAGCCAACTTTCTACTAATGATTTTACCAAGGCAATACACCAAAGAAGTGATACAGTCATTTTTGAAATAACATCTCAGAATAGAGCAAATAAAATGATTGAAATAAGTCAGATGATAGATTCTCTATATTCAAAAGTTAATTCTTAAATTTTTTCCTGTGACTATATTTTCCATAACACTTTTCGGAATCCACATAGCACCGAGCTGGTATGGACTTATGTATGCTCTTGGGTTTATGAGTGGATATCTGATTCTCCGAAAAAGGAAAATCCTCTCGGAAACAGAGTTAGAATCTCTCATCTTGTATGTATTTTGATGAGTTCTTCTTGGGTGACGACTCGGATATGTACTTTTTTATAATCTCCCCTATTATCTTACTCATCCGATAGAAATACTCCAGACTTGGCACGGAGGTATGAGTTTTCATGGTGGAGTTATCGGCGTGATCATTGCAATGTTTCTCTTTGCTCATTATCATAAGAAGTCTTTTCTCACCATAGCCGATCATATAACAAGTATTTTTCCCATCGGACTCTGACTTTGACGTATGGGGAATTATTTAAATCAGGAATTGTTAGGATTTGCCAACTATACTGGTCCATTTGCAGTGGTAAAAGATGGAGTTCCTTACTTCCCTTCCCCACTTCTCGAAGCGAGTCTGGAATGAGTTGCTTTGTTTATGATTCTCTTCTTTCTCATGAGAAAGAATATGTTTCCTGGAAAGATTGCCACTAGCTTCCTTATCTGGTACTGAATATTTCGGTTCTGTATAGAGTTTGTACGGACTCCCGATGTTGGACTCGGATACCTTACTTTCGGACTCACTATGGGGCAAATATTATCGATCCCGATGATTATTATTGGTATAAGTCTGTATTTTTCCTTGCAAAAAATATCGAAAAAACAAATATAAAAAAAAGGGGCGATGACCAGCACCGCCCCCCACTTCCATATTACTTGTACACGCCGACGCTCGGGGGGAACCGTCGACGTGTACTAAGTTATACAGAAGATCTTCAATATATTTAACAAATGAAATATGTCAAATAAAAGTTTCTCAAATATTCTCATTATTCTTTCTTGTCTCGTTACTGGAGTCTCTTTTTTCACGAGCAATATGCTTAGCTATGGAATGAATACGTTCTTTCTAGGACAGTGATTATATTCTATATTAATTATCCAGTTTTTCCTCTATCAATTTCTGCACGGTGGTATTCTGCATCTGCTTTTCAATAGTTTTTTTCTCTATCTTTTCGGAAATCAAGTTGAAAGTCTCATCTGACGAAATAAGTTTATAATCTTCTTTATACTCAATACCCTGTTTGTTGGTATCGCAATTCTTATATTTTCAAATGGAAATACTATTGGAATCAGTGGCTTTGCCATGGCAATACTTGCCTATATATTTTTGGAACTTCGATCGAGAAATAATCCTGAATACAAATCTGCTGGTGTATTTCTTGTTATCAATATCCTCATAGGATTAGGCGGAAATATCAGTCTTGTGGGACACTTATCTGGTGCAATTTTTGGGATAATATTTTATTATCTCTTAAATAAATTGAGAATAGGGTTTTTCAGATAGTGCTGATAATTTCCTCTTGCATCTCTTATAAAATCCATACAATATTCTTGAGTTATTATCTGAATCTCCATAGTTGTATGTATTTCCAAAACCTCGATTCTTTTCATATCGTTCTCACTTCCCTCTTCCTTATAATCACTATCGGAATAGTTTTTTTTCGATATCAGAAATATCTAAAAGTAAATAATAAAATCCTCAACTATACTATTCATAAAAAAAATTATTTCATAAAAACAATGAGTCTAATCTTATCCTTTGTATTGGTGATCATTATTTTTCTCGAACCGATGTGACTCCTGAAAAATACAAATTCTTCTACAGAATGAATTGATTGTATATGGCTTTTAGATGTGTCTATGAGTATGGACGTGGAAGATATCACCAATAATAATTCTACTCTTTCTCGACTCAATAAAGCAAAATCTATCATAGAAAATTACATGATAACTCATCCAGAAAATCGATACGGCCTCGTTATTTTCGCAGGAACTTCTCGACTGATTTCTCCTCTGACAATGGAATATTCCTCGCTTCTTACATTTCTCAATAGTATCGATTCCAAGAGTATTTCAGATGGCGGAACCGATTTTCATCAAGCACTCCAACTTTCGCTTGATCGATTTGAAACTCAGGCACCTACGCCGCATGCCATCGTACTTCTGAGTGATGGTGGAGACAAAGAAGATACTCTCGACATGAGTTCTATAAAGAATCTTTTTATCGGAAAGAATGTTAAGTTGATAACTATTGGAATAGGAAATACGAAACCATCCCTTATTCCTACTGGTCGAAATCCGATTGGAGAAACAGTTTACAAGAAATTTCAGTGAGAAACAGTGCTCTCAGGACTCAATCCAGAGAGTCTTAAAAATCTCGCCAAGATTGGAGGATGATCCTATCTAGAGTGAAATACTCTTGAGAAAAATTTAGAAAATTCTCTCATGAAAATTACTCGTCAAACATTTCAAAAATCGTGAGATAACTCCGATGATAATACAGTTCGA
This sequence comes from uncultured Candidatus Altimarinota bacterium, assembly GCA_963751115.1. Taxonomy (GTDB): domain Bacteria; phylum Patescibacteriota; class Gracilibacteria; order BD1-5; family UBA2023; genus UBA1545. The sequence continues at coordinate 12,682 of CAVVTN010000018.1, read as the reverse complement.
TTTTTTACCGCAATCAGTTTGTTCTTTCTTCTTGTCTTTCTTTTATTTCCTTCATCTTCTATGAAACGATGAAACGATTTATAATATTTCTCGTACTTTTGATTACTTTCGTGGGATTATATAATCTCTCTACTTTGCGAAGTGTTATTTTGTGATCTCTTGGTGATTCGTTATATCAAAAAAATAATCTTCTCGACGCAAAAAAACACTATGAAAATATTTTGAAAACGTATTCCGGATCTTCGCTTCTCGAAGCAGATACGCTCTATAATCTGGGAAATTCACTCTACCGACTCGGCGAAAAAGAAGAGAATCAAAAAAGAATACAATTCTGGAAAGAAGCCATAGGAAATTATACGAAATCACTTGCTCTAAGAACCGATATACAAACAGAAGAGAATCTCGCTTTTGTAAAAGAGAAAATAAAACAAGAAGAAAAAAAGCAGGAAGAGAATAAAAAAGAGGAGCAAAAAACTGGATCGGGCTCAAAACAAAATAGTGAGAAAAATACAGAATGATCTGGGAGTACGATGAAAGGCAATGAATGATGACAAGATGAAAAAACAGGAAGTGGTTCTGAGAAAAAAGAAACGAGTACAGGATCAGAAAAAGAAACGAATAAAACACAATCTGGACAAAACTGGTCCAACGGATGATCTTACAGTCTAATAGGATGACAAGATAAAGACGGTATCGATGCAAATTTATCACCTACTGATAAGCAAGAAGTAGAGAAGTATCTCGAGCAACTGAAACAATTTGCCAAACAAAATGGGAAACTACTCAATCCTGAGAAACCATGAGATATGGGAAATAGTATCTCGGATCAGATACGAAATTTCTTCTGAAATGATTCTTTCTTTCAAGACATGATTCCAAATAATGATGGAAAAAAAGATTGGTAAGAAAATTTCTCTAACCTTTTTAAGAGATTGACAATATTTTTTATTACGTATAATTACTAAGACGAAATAAATATACTACTATATTTTTACCTTTCTTCTTATGAAAATATTATCCGCTTTATTTATTAGCTTCTTTCTTTTAATAGGGAGTTCATTTCAGAATGCCTCTGCTTACACTATTAATTATACACATCCTGACTTACAATACACGGATTCTGGAGTTCAAATATACGGAATGTCTGGGAAGGATTTCTTAACAAAAGGATTTGCTGGTCAGGTAGATTATATTAAGAATTTCACAAATGGAATGGACATTCCTTTTGTGAGAGGACAAGTAGGTGATATATTGGGAAGTGATAAAAATGATTATTTTCACGGTTTTTATGATTACTACAAGAATAATCTCATCGGAGGAAAGTGAGATGACTTCTATGAAGTACAGCCATCATATGCTCTGATCGAGAAACCAGGAGAATGAACCGATACCTATCTTGCGTATGGCAACACAGGACCAGCTCAAGAAAATATCGAAAATATTATATCAAAAGGAACATCAAGAGTATATGGGAATGCGTCTGACAATCTCATATTTGCTGAGTGAAAAGGTTCAGAAATCCATGGTGGATGAGGAAATGATGTTATGCTCGTAAATGGACTCCATGATAATTTTGATGGAGAGGATGGAATTGATACAATCATATTTCCATGATCCATTCATGATTATGTATTTACGGGAGATCCATGGATGGTTATTATTAATAATATCAAGACAGGTGGATCGTATCGAGTTTTTAATCACGGCGTAGAACAATATCAATTTGACGATGCATTTTTTGGACCGGAAGCAGGTATTAATACTCTACAAGTATGACCCGATAAACCTTTCAAGAAAGTCATGGATGCACTTCGTTATGCATGAGATGGAGATACTATCGAGGTAGATTCCTGAGTATATGAAGATGATGTAGCTATTATCACTCGAAGCGTCACGATTCGCGGGGTTGGCGGACGAGCACACTTTTATGCTAAAAGTCCTTCTTTTACAGGAAAAGCAAATTTTATTACAATGAATGCTAATATCACATTTGATAATCTTGAATTTTCTGGAAATAAAGTAGATGATAGGAACGGGGCGGGGATTCGTATGGAAGGAAGTATACCTGGAGGTATTATTACGGTAAAAAATTGTTATTTCCATAATAATGAAGTAGCGATACTTGCGGGACCACAAACCAATGGTGTACTCAATATTGAAAATTCAGAATTCTGATACAATGGAGTTGCTGCTGGTATCGCTTCGACAGTCAATGTGTCAACTATTAAGGCACTCAATATCACAAATTCCTATTTTCATGATACGATGAATGGGCACAATGTGGTTTCTTATGCCGACACTCTCAATATTGCGAACTCCTATTTTTATGATGGAGCTGCCAATACAAGTTTCAATATTTCTATGAATCGAGGACTTAATAGTACTATCACTGGAAATACTTTTGTACAGACCGATAGTGGAGAAAATACCCATATGATTCTGAATACTGCAACGCAATCGTCTATAATTTCAGAAAATACTTTTATCAATAATGCGTCGCTCGGAGTAAGTGCTATTCAAAATAATTCCCCACTTTGAATAACTCTCAATAATAATAAACTCTATAATTACAAGGTCTTTATCGAGGGAAATACTACATTCACAGGAACAGGAAATACTATATTAGACGCTATAGCTGTGACTCTTCCTACTCCAAATACTTCTGTTGGAAATATAAGTTTTCAGAATACTCCTGCAGTGGTTACTGCTACTCAGATTACAAAAGATGATACAGAATTTACTACTATAGCTACGATTGCAAATTTTACAGGGAAAAACATAACTGTCGGAGTTGGGAAAGATTATTCTACCCTGAAAGCAGCCATTGAGAATGCACTTTCTGGAGACAAAATCTATGTCGATGAATGAATATATACGAGTGATTATGCCATTATTTCCAATAAAAACATCGCTATCGTTGGACTCGGAAAAGGAGCAGAACTCAAGAAAGTGCAAGAAATTCCGAACGGAAAAGCTATTCTTGTAAGTCACACTGCAAATATTTATCTAGAAAACATTATCTTTTCTGATTCCAGCGTTCCTGATCTCAACGGTGCGGGAATCAGATACGAATGAGGAACTATGACTATTGTTGGTTGTATCTTTCAAAACAATGAAAATGGAATACTTGGTGGAGTGACTCCTGTCTGAAAAGGGAAAATATGGATTCATAATTCTCGATTTCTCGACAATGGAAGACATGGGACAGGATTTACACATGCTATATATATTGGAGAAATGGACTATGTAGAAATCAAAAATTCCGTTGTTAGTGGAACTTCCGTTGGTCATCACATTAAATCACGAGCACGAACTACTATTATAGAAAATAATCTTTTGGATGATGGTCTACAAGATGCGAGCTATAATATTGATCTTCCCAACGGGGGCGATGGAATTATTCGAGGAAATACTATTATCCAATCCGTTCTTTCTCCAAATAGAACTATGGTAAGTTACTGTGCAGAAAAAAATCCGCCAAATCCTGGAACATTGATCGTAGAAAACAATATCTTCGAAAGTTTTGGGAATACCGCTATAGGAGTAAAAAACTTTAGGAATAATCAGGTAATCCTCAGAAATAATACTTTCAAAAATGTCTCTACAAAATTCACTGGAGCAAATGTGACTGAGGAAAATTCTGCTTCGGCAGTACAAAATACTCCGATTACCGGAATTTCTATTCCGACTATAACACAAAATATTCCAGCTACTATTTCTCCCATTGTACCAAATAGTCCCACCGTACAGACTAGTCCTCCTCCTACGGTAACAATACCCAATATTCCTGCTGTTGTAATCCCACAGAGCATTGTTACGAACACAAAAATCGCACTTTTGCCAGTCAATAATGATGTACAAAACTATGTCGCGAAAATAAATAGTGATCTCAAAAATATCATCATACAATATAAGGTTACTAGAGAGAAAATCAATACGGCATCACTTCGAGTTTCAGCCAAGATAACAGCTCTCGAATTAGCAAATATGAGTCGGACTCTCACCGTGCAAGAAAACAGAACTTATTTCTTACTTAAGATCGTAGGAGATGCGCTCAATGCATATAAATAATTTTTCTAGAAATTTATACTTCTAGAAAACATCTCAAAGCAAGTCGTTCATTTCACGACTTGCTTTTTCTTGCTCTTTTTTTTCCAATTCCAAAGCCTCTTTAGAAAGTTCCTCTGCTCGTGCGTAGTCTTGCTGCATCTTACGAAGTTGTGCCTTAGTAATAGGTTTTGCCCGTCCAGATGATGCGGGAGTATAATCTCAAGCTCACATAATTCGGATATGAGTTAGAAAATAAGATTGTCGGTTCATTATATATAATTTTCTCAATTTTTTTCAAAAAGCCCTATCTTCCCTTTCGTGCCAATACTACACCGATAGTTTTTATGAGAATTTTTATATCGAGAAGTAAGCTCCAATTTTCTATATAGAAAGTATCCAGTTTGACTTCATCTTCAAAACTATTCTCGTGTCGTCCTTGGGTTTGAGCCATTCAAGTAATACCTGGTTTCAATGTTAAGACTCGTTTCTGATATTCCTTATAGAGGTTTACTTCATCTCTCAGATGTGGCCGAGGTCATATGAGACTCATATTTCCTATAAGGACATTGTAAAGTTGCGGCAGTTCGTCTATATCAAATTTTCGCATCCATCTCCCAAATTTTGTGATTCTTGGATCATTAGATATTTTAAAGAGTGGACCATCTTTTCGTTCATTCTTCGTAAGAAGTTCTCATTTCTTTTTTTCCGCATCTATAATCATAGAACGAAATTTATACATATGAAGAAGTTCCCCATTTTTTCCAACTCGTTCACTTTTATAAAGAGGATTATGTTTATCTTGCATATATATAAAAATGGCGATAATTAGAAAAAGTGGAGATAGAACAATAAGACCAAAGAAGGAAATGATTATATCGAATATTCTTTTCGCTACTCGTCCCCATGGCGTGAGCCCTATATTTTTAATCTCAATTACAGGAATTTTCCCAAGAAAAGAAATCTCTGTATTGATTTTCGTTGTCTCAAAAGTGTTTGCAATATACCTATAACGGACCCCATAAATTCGCGCATATTCAAATATTTCCTGGGTTTCTTCTCGACTAAAATCATTTTGGACAATCAATATCTCATCCAGAATATGTTCTTGTAATAGAGAAATAATTGCTTCGCTTCATCAAATATATGAAATGGGCATATCAGGAATATGTTTTGTATGTGCATATCCAACTATCTGATACATACCAGATTCATTAATAGTTTCAAGAATATCTTCCTGAGGCGTGCGTAATATGAGTAAAATTTTTGTCTTCCCAAGTATTCATTTCTGAATAAGAAATATCTCAAATCGAGACAGAATACTTCGTTCCAATATCACAAAAATCGTCGTAATGATAATAGAAAAGAAAACAACGAGACGAGGAATTTGTTCGGTATACAGAAATCCTATGGAGAGATAAAGAATTGCAATATAGATAAAAAACCAATAGACAGAGACAAGAATAATATCGCGTAATTCTTGAACTCTCGATTGATATATACGCATTTTATATAACCCAGAGATTGCAGAAAGGACAATATATAAAAGAGAGCCGACAATCGCAAATTGTATGAGATGCGCTGTATCGATGGTCTGAATAGGAAGGTGAACATTGGGAATCAGATCTGTCATTCGACGAAGATCTCTGGCGAGAAAGAATGCCAAAAAAACAAGCAATCCTTCGATAGGTACCTTGATAATCCCGAAAAAAAGTTCATATCGTTTCATAGAGAGATATTTTTTCTATAGATATATAGAAACGAGTATATGTAAAAATGAAAAAAATAAAATAAATTTATATTTGCGGGTGTTGTAAAAATTTTCTCTTTGAGATTTAGGAACTGAATCATTTTAATATCCTGTCACTGGAATATTCCATGATTGTTGTTTGATGTAGATATAATTTCGTATATATTGCAGATATATTTTTTCTTTTAGTGATATGTTAGATTGAATTTTTGCGTCTATTTGAATAAGAAGTTTTTCGAAAAGAATAGTACGCACATCAATATCCATAGGTTGCGAAGCGCCGATTTTATCAATTAAAATTTCTGCCAAACGATCAAGTTCTATTCTGAGGGATTTTGGCAAATGTTTACTTTGTGTAAAATCGTATGTTGCGAGTGTTAGTTGAATAGTGCTATTTTCAGATGAAATAGGAGAATATGGAGGAGTTGTTATGGTCGTGGTAGATTCAGAAATATTATTTGTATTGTATAAAACCGCGACATTTGATGAAGTTTGAGGACTTGCTGCAATAGGATTTTTTGCAGGAAAAATATCAGTACTGATTGTAAGTAAGCGAGTATGGAGATATTCGAATATTCTTTTTTCTCTATTATCTGTGGTAGTGTTCATAAGATTCAACATATATGTTTCTAAAGCCTGATAATACAAAGTCTTTTTTGTAGAATCTGTTCCAGCTTTTTCATCGATAACACGCAACATATCAATCAGTATCCAATTGAGCTCTGTAGCAACATCTTGTGGGATAACAGTATTATCTGGAAATGCGTATGTATTAATAATAGGATGAGACGAAAAAGGTCCTCCGTAAGAAATAGTTTCTGGGGTAACAATAGGAATAGAAATGGAATTTCCTCATGAATTTCCAGCTACTGGTACTGAAGTCGGTGCTATTATAGGAATAGCAATATTAGATAATCCAGCATTACTCGTATTATTATTTGATGATGTATTGACTCCTATAGAAGAGGGTGGTTGTATAGGACTATTAACAGAAACAGTACTCCCTGTTCCTATTTTATAGATGAAAACATTTTGATAGATATTATTTACGACAATAAGGGCATTCTTGGACGGAATATAACGAAATCGTCCAAACGTTCCAGTGGGAGTTGCACTGGTTGGTATAATGGTATTATTCGGAGAGAGAGGAAGTTCTGCCCATTCCCATGTCGTGGTATCCAAGGTTAGTAATTTACTTCCTCCATTCCAAATCACCATTTTTTTAAGCTCGGGTACATAGACCACTCAGGGATTTACCGTCATACCTGTAGAAACTCCCACAGGAAAATGAGTTTTAATTGTTTCTCCAACAATGGCACCTGTAAGTGATATATCCCAAGAAATCACTCCGCCTGGACCTATTGCAACCATTTTACGAGTAATAGGATCTATATCAGCGGTATAATTATAATCAATCCACGGATTGGTTTCTGTCCAAAAACCACCATGAGAAATCCATGTATTTGTTTGTGGTATATATTCTGCAAGAAAATGATGATTTACCACACCATGTTCAAAAATATGCCCAGTAACAGGATCAAAAGCAGTAATTGCTCAAAGTCCTACACTCGGAGATATACTTTGTGCTGTCCAGGTTTTTGTATCAAAATTATAACAATCTACTATTGTTGTACCCTGTCATCCAGTTGGATAAAATGCCGCTCATCCAAAAGAACAAAAGAGATCAAGATAAGGAACATATTTAATATAATTATACGTATGACGCGAGATAGGTGTTCCGTCGATATAATACGCTGATTGTGGAGAATTTTTATCAATAACCAAGGTGGTATTTGGATCATTTTCATTCCGCCATTTCATAGTTGCGATATCGAAAGTATAGATCTCGTTTCCACCATAATCCATATGTCCTCCTCCCCAAACGATTAATCTATCACGCTTGGTATCGTAATCCCCTCCTCACCATGCAGTCATAATAGTTGCCGCCCCACCTACGGCACGTACTTTTTCTGAAAGTGGATTTACAACACTCGCCATCTGGGAATTTGGTACTTCTGCCCAGGTTCCTGGCTCCATTGTATCGATATTTAATATCTCTCCTGATGCTGCAGAAACGATATTTTGCAGTCAAAACATTCATACCATAACCACGCATATTATAGTTATAATTTTGATATTTTCTAACGTGTTGAATCTTAAGTTGATAGTAGACATGTATAGTACGGTAAATGATATAGATTCGAAATAATAATGATTTATCTTTATGCGAGTATAAATAATTCTATCATTCTTCCAAATTATTTTTATATTATACAACAAAATAATGAAATGTTTTGTATGTGCTTTGTAAAAAATTTCCAAAATTTCTACTTTTCCATATACTCTCCATTTTAGAATATAGTCACCTTTCTTCTTTTTTTATGCTTCTCATTACTTTTCTTGTCATCCTCGGTTGGGTTTCTCTCGTTTGTAGTGTTTTTGTTTTTCAAAGCATCACTATAAAAAAGGAGATAGAACGAAGAGAGCAGAAAATCATTTCCCTATACAAAGAAAAAATCGATAAGATCCCCGCATTTATAGAAACGATGGCAAAATATACATCCTATAAAGATATATTTTTGGAACTCATTCAACTTCACAAAATAGCAATTATTTCTCATATTGGAAGTATCTATGACATTTTAGAAAATAACAGTCGTATTCACCGGGAATTTCTCTTTCTTATGAAGGTATCTATACAAATGCAAGATCTTAATAAGAATGGAAATTTTCTCTATATTCGAGATTTCATCATATTTTATGAGAATACTATTTCCAAAGAACTCCTTTTCCTCAATGGTGATATAGAAAAATATAATGATGTCCTACGAAAAAAAGACTTCACTATCATAGGTCTTCTCTTTCCTTTCAAGAAACGTATGAAAACAGATTATTAAATTTTCTCCACATGACTTCCTCCTTTGTCATCCACGATTTTATATCCGCTCTCCCCTATCTGTTCTCGTAAACTATCCGCTAGCGGATAGTTTTTTTGTGCTTTCGCTTCATTTCGCTGTATCAATAGAAGTTCAATCTCAACTGGAATCTCTGTAGCTTCGAGGAGAGAAAAATCAAAAAGCCCAAGAACTGTATCAAAAGAATGAAGGAGATCAATAATAGCATTCTTTTCTTCAAGAGAAAAAGCATTAGTATCAATTCCACTATTGATAAATCCGAAGCAATCAAAAACAATTGTCAAAGCTTCAGGAGTTCCTATATCATCTTCCAGTTTTTCGATATACGCCTGAACATATTGTTGCATCATCTCTCGGAAATCTCGAAATATTTTCCCAGAAGGTGCGTTATAATGTTTGAGTCTCTTCAAAACTTCATCGAAACTTTTCACCGTTTGAATCGCTGACAAGAGTCGATCAAAAGTGAAGTTAAAATTCTCATGATACCGAGTTTGTAGGTTCATAAGCCGAAATCCTCGATACACCATCTCTGGTTTCTCGGTTGGAACTTTCGCTACGATATCTGCAAGCGTATAGAAATTCCCAGCCGACTTTGCCATTTTTTTATTATCCACGAGCAAGTGTCCAGCGTGCATCCAATATCGCGCAAATTTCTTTCCACTGTATGCTTCACTCTGAGCAATTTCATTCTCATGATGCGGGAAAATATTATCAATCGCCCCCATATGGATATCGATTTCTGCCCCAAGATGTTTCAGATTACAGGCACTGCACTCGATATGCCAACCCGGTCTTCCTTTTATAACAACTTCTGAAACAGGTATATTTCCCGTTCATTCCTGCGATAACCCCTCTCTGGGGGAGCTATGGCTTCATTCAGTATACACTTTGAGTACACTTCATTCCGTTTCTCGTCATTCGCGTGAAATCCCCACTGTTTGAGAAGTTGGAACTTTAAACTTTGCTTCCCAAAAATTTGGTCCATCTTTTTCTGCATCGTACGCTTTCCAGAGAGCAAAATCTGCGACACTTTCTTTCTCATATTCATCATTATTAATTCGCACACTTGACTTCATTCCTTTCATATCCAAGTGAGCCAATTGTCCGTATTTTGAAAATTTTTTGATAGAATAATAGATACTTCCATCATCGGCGATGTAAGCATACCCTTTGTCCAAGAGTTTTTGGATAATAAGTACCATCGTATCGATTGCGGTGGAAATAGGCACAATCGTGTCTGCTGGAACCACTCCAAGTCTCGCCAAATCTTCCAGAAAAAGTTCTGTATATTTCTCGGTCAATTCCTGAAGAGTGATATTCTGCTGTATACTTCGACGAATCGTTTTATCATCAATATCCGTTATGTTCATAGCAGTCTGAACCTTGTATCCGAGATATCGGAGCGTACGAACCACTGAGTCTGAGAACAGATACGCACGCAGATTCCCAATATGAGCAGAGTCATATGGCGTCGGTCCGCAGTAATATACTTTCACCAACTCCTGACGAATTGGTTTAAATTTTTCTTTCGTTTGAGAGAAGGTATTTTGAAGATGAAGAGGCATAAGAGGAAATAATCTGAACATTAAAATAGCTTCTGGAAGAGGATGGAGGGAATTAATTATTTACACAAGAACAGACATTTTCATTCTTTTTTCCATATGTTCAAAGGATGGCTGTGAAATTCAGACAAGTTCTATTCAGACAAGCATGCCTTGTGAATCTATATCACAAAATACTTGTTCACTTACTGGGATAGTTTTTAGAACCTTATTATTGGAGAAAGTAATATATCCAAAATGAGCCTGTATATCATATGTTTTATTCATAAAAATAAGCAGTTAATAGAAAATTTTGTCATTGCGAACATATTCGAGCAGAAAACATTTAGAAATCGCAAAGTTTTCTTCGAATATGTGTGGCAATCTTCCTTATTTTAAGAAACTTTTTGATCAAATCGCCACAATCTCTTCGTTTATTTCTTTATAAGTTGTAGATTCCGGATATTTTTCGAAAAATCTTTCACTATTCAAGAAGTATATTGCCCGAAAAATTCCGGAATGACAAGAATTATTTAAATTCCGAGACTCTTTTTCATCTCATCGATTTTTGCTTGATCTTCTCCTTGTTTGAGTTTCTGTGCTTTTTCCTGAACATATATCTCTCCAAGCTGTTTCCATCCTTCTCGTGCTTTTACCACCAGTTCCTTAATAGTATCACCTTCCTTGGAAAGGAGTTTCTTGAATTCCTCTCGTTCATCGACAAATACTTTGGTAAGCTCATCGATCTGAAACTGAGAAAGTGTTGGAATAGCATCAATTACACGTTTCTTTTCTGTTACTGAAAGAGATAGAGAATGTTCCAAGAGATCAAGAAAAACTTTTTCATCGAACTCAGTAAGTGGATGAACCGAAGTAAGTTCGAGGAAAATATTCGTTGTTTGTGAGGTAACTCCAGTAGAATCGGACATAGGTATAAAAGATTAGTAATTATATATTTTAGAGACCGTAATGAGTATTGAGTTTTCGAGTAAAAGCATCCATTTCTTCTTGACTTGATGCTCATGTAACAAAAGTTCAGTCGGGGGTTCTTATGGTTCTATGAACTCATATTGACCTTCATGACGAAAACGATTCTTGAGATCCATTTCTTGTTAGTATTTCATATTCAAAAGCCGCAAAATGAGCTTCGTTTCTTGTTGCTTCTATGAGTTCATCAATCTCTTTCTGATGTATATAAGAAGAGGTAGTGGCATTAGGTAAAATATCCATATCTTCCGGAAGTCACATAAAATATGATTTAAAAAAATATTCAAAAGAAGTGTATTGATTTTAGTGTGTTTGTCAAAAGCTATCAAAAAAGATTTCAGGGGTATATCTATCTATTGTCATTCCGGAATTTTCTGGGCAATAATACTTTTAATCAAACAAAACATTTTCAGAAAATATCTGGAATCTTCCTTATATCTTGAAACTTTCATAAAAAAGCTTTTCTATACAATTTTTATAAGCGGTAGATTCCAAATATTTTTCGAATAAAATTTTGTAATTCTTTTGAGATCAGCGGTCAAAAAATTTTGGAATGACAGATATATTCTTTTACGTTCTAAATCGAGTCTTCACCATCGCCTCCTCAGCTTTTTGCCAAAGCTCTGGTGCGATTTCTGCATTGTGCCAAACATGTTCCACATCATCATCGTCTTCGAAATCAGCAAGGAGGGCATAGAGTTTCAGTATCTTTTCTGGGTCATCAAGAGTTATTACATTGGTTGCAAAGTATTCGAGTCCATAATTTTCGAGCGATAGTCATTGTCCTTTGAGGAATTTCACTACCCCTATCAGATCCGTTCGTTCCGTGGAGATTCGTACTTTTGTGTTATCTTCGAGGAATTCATAATCGCTCGCTCCCGACTCTATGATCCATTCTTCCCACTGTTCTATGGAATGCGTTCCAACAGGTACTTCTATATACCCCTGATACTTGAAAGCAAAAGAGGAGACAGAACCAGTTTCACCAAGATTTCCCCCATACTGAGAAAAAGTATGACGCATATTTTTCGCTGTTCGATTTTTGTTATCGGTCAGGGTTTTTACTACTGCTGCAACTCCACCAGGAGAATATCATTCGTAGATAATTTCAGTAATTTCTGTACCATCTTTATCTGCTCCAGTTCCTTTTTTGATGGCTCGTTCGATATTATCCGCTGGAACATTCGCTTTTCTGGCTTTCTCGAGTGCATCATACAAAGCAGGATTCATCGCTGGATCGCCTCCAGATTTTGCTGCAAGCGAGATAAGTTTTGCATGAATAGCAAAAACTTTTCCACGAGCATTATCAGTAAGAGTTTTCTTGGGTCCAACTACTGGTCATCGTCACATAATGAGAAAATGTAAAAATATAAACAAAAAGAAGTATATAGAGACCATTAGAAAAATCAAATAACAATAAGGGAATCATTGAGTTTTATAAC
>CAVVTN010000017.1:0-108344 GCA_963751115.1 uncultured Candidatus Altimarinota bacterium | reverse complement strand
GAAAGGATTTTGCGAACGGCTACAATCCGCAGATTGCGACCGAGAATCAATTCATTATAGCAACGACGATAAACAATGCCACGAGTGATATACGAGAGCTCATTCCAGTACTTCAAAGACCATCGAGGGAAGTGCCAAACAAAAACCAGAACAGGTACTCGCTGACAAAGGGTATGCTAGAGGACGCAAGGAGACTTATCGATTACATGGAGAAACAGGACCTCGATGGACACATTCCGCATCCGAAACTTTCAGCAGAATCTCAAAGGATGGAAGTATAGCACGGAGAAAAAAAACAATACACTGATATCGATGGAAATCTTTACACCTTCAAGCAGTATTCCGAAGCAAAACCAAGAGAGGAAGAGGAAGACCGACTCTTACCGAGCCAACAAAGGAAAGTGATTTCGAATCGAAGGTTGTCGGACGAAAACGAAAGAAGGGAAAAACAAGTTCCTGCAGATCGTAAAAACTGGATAGACCACTGTAAGTCTCAGGATGAAAAACTTTCCTCCGAGCACGGAAAAGAACTCTACAAGAAACGGTGCTACTCAGTCGAGCCCGTCTTCTGAAACATCAAGCGGAACCTTAAATTCGAGAGGTTCTGTTCAGGATGACTACAATGAGTCACCAATGAATGGAATTTGATAGCAATGGTTCACAATCTGAAGAAAAATTATAAAGTTCCAGACCAGTAAGATACCCATTGAAGGAAATTGGGAAAAATCCAATACTATCGAAAAATTTATCATATTCCCGTCAAAGAAAAATCCCGAACAGGTTTGCCTGGGATTTTTGTTGGGACAGTCTCATAGGGCAGATATTTTTTGTGAGGTTTGGTATCTTGATATCTGGAAGTCCTACATCTGCACTCTTTGTAAACTTTCTTCATATCCGCACTTTTGCAAAAATGGAGAATTTTTTCATGAGTCTTCGGGCTTTTTCAAAACATATTCCCATACTCCAAGCAATACGCCTATGACCATACCAAGGATGAGCCTCGTGGAGAGATTTCAACTCTGATTGGAGTAGAGCATCTTTTACTTCTACTTTTGATTGGTAGTACACGAGGGATCGTGCTACCTGAAGTGTTGTACAAAGAAGAAGTTTATTACAACCAGGATTATGCGAGAGGACCTCTCGAACGAGCATTATCCTGCTCATCTTTTTTTTTGAATCGCTCAACAACAACGCTGAGCGATCAGATGATTTGAATGAGATCAGTTTTTTCCTTCTCAAGCCTTTGAATCTTGGCAAGATAGGCCGATGAAGTAATTCCACTCTCATCTACTTCTTTTTTAAGCCAAGATCGAATAGTTTCAACCGTGACTCCAAATTCAGATGCTGCATCTGACATTTTTCTTCATTCAAGCTTTACTTGACGAAGTATAGTGGCTCTTACCTCAGGAGGTATTTTATGAAATGTTCCTGGCATAGAATATAAAAATAAAGAAATATAAATATATTGAACTCTCATTTTCTTGGCATCTTATTCAAATTTCATTTTATTTCTATTCAAATGAATGAAAAATAGGACACCGAGCTTTCGAGTTCGTGTGTCCTATTTTATCCGGACTGGTCAGAGTCATCTTGATTCCTTCTTTTGCCTTGTGCTCAATCTCTTTCTTTACTGCTTCTTTCTTAGACTCGACTTTCTTCTTTTTTTCTTCAATCTCTTTGCGTTTTTTCTCTCGCCCCTCCTTTGTTTTGAGTTCCTCGGGGATTCAACTTCCGTCATCATCTGCTCCGAGTTCATCGTCCTCCATCGCATCGATTTCATCCGCTTCTTTGAGGAACTTCTTCATCTGTTTCTCAAGCGCTTCCAGGTCAGAATTTTTATTTTTGGAGGCATCGGCATAAACCTTGGTTCCATCGATACTGACGACACTGAATGAGATGATACCGAGTTCTTGTGCTTTTCTGACTATCTGAACGAATATAGAGGTAAGGAAACCTCATTTCTCTCTGCGAAATCGGGCAATGGTTCGGAAGTCAGGTTTGTTGCCTCATGAGAGAAACATGAATGCGAGATCCGATTGGGTCTTGTCGGCAAGTTTTCTACTGGAAAAAGTAGAGTTCATATATCCGTAGAAGAGAATCTTCACGAGCATGACAGGGTGATATGCAGATGTTCAGCGTTCGGTATTCGCATAGCTTGAAAAAAGCTCCCGAAATTCAAGTCCATCAATTATCTCACTAAGAACAACGGCTTTGTGTCATTCTCCGAGAAAGTTCTGGAAGCTCGGTGGAAGAAGGAAGTTCTGTTTTTGATCGTATGGCTTAAACATGGTTTGAGATGAAGAATATTACAAGATCATTATACTCGTTTCTTCCATAATACAAGCCGAAAGTTCGATATAAAGACAAGAAAAATCCCATCGAGCG
Source organism: uncultured Candidatus Altimarinota bacterium (assembly GCA_963751115.1). Lineage (GTDB taxonomy): Bacteria > Patescibacteriota > Gracilibacteria > BD1-5 > UBA2023 > UBA1545. Next base: position 105,959 of record CAVVTN010000017.1, on the reverse strand, counting down.
ATGGGATTTTTGGGACAGTCTCGATCGATTCCTTTTTTTATTTTATTGATGTAGTAGATAATTTTTCTAAAAAATATATTACAATCCTGCTTCCAAAACCTTAGTGATCATTTCGGTACGCTCTTGAATATTATCAACATTTGAGAGAGTATGATCGATACGGAGTAGTCCGGACTCAAAAGTGATAGCATATTCAGCATAGATATTTTCTCCTTCATTTGTGATGACAATTTTTTTAAGACTGTCTTTCAATGCCTCTTTTCCCATATCATCCGCACATATAGGTTTGAGACCTTCGATGAGAGGAATAAAGAAAATCTTCTCAATAGCATCTGCGAGATATCCAGCACTATCTTCTGTAGAAGCTAATTTATCCCAGTTAATTTCAAGAGGTATATTTGTATCAGTAAGTGCAGAAAGTTCCACCTGAAATTTTGGCATATAAACATCCTGAAGTTCCTTAACTATTCTTCTTTCAGCTAATGACATAATAATGATGTATTATAAAATAAAATGGTATCTACCATAGTAACTATATATATTTATATTAAAGTAGATGGTAGTAAGTATAGTATATAAGTTATAAAAAAGCAAAAATCGATTCTTTGTCTTTCTTGTATTTTTATTCGTTAGGAAGGATCCACTGATCTGGTTCAATCCATTCAAGATCTTCATGTAGTTGATTTTTTATTTCTTCAGGAATCATATCCACACATTGCATATAGAGATCGTCCGCTCATTTTGGGATATCATTATCATAAATCTTATCAAGAAGATATTTCCATGTTCCAAGAATCTTAAAAGTTCCTACCGCCTGCATCTCATAAAAGTGGGTAAAACATTTTTCGAGATAATATTCCATATTTTCCTGTTTCTCTTCAACAGAAGATAAAACACGATTCGAAGTATGAAGATACGCAGAAATCTGAAAATATATCATCAAATCAATCACGGAAACAGAAGGATTTGTTGCAATCTGTTCTGCCCCCAACGAGAGAAGTTGCACAATCTTATCTGATTCATCTTCATCAGGATTCCATATCCTCAGAGCCTCTTCTGATTCTTGAGCAAAGATATAGTTATACATCATACTGAGAGCTAATTTCTGTAGAATAAATGAATCCACTTGGCCAGCTTCTAGATATTGAGCAAAAGCGTCTATATAAGCCTCACGACAAGTCATAATGTTTTCTTGTGTAGAACTTGCGAACATTTGTTCATCGATCGATTGAAAATGATTACAAAGTTCAGAAAAATCCATTGCGGAAATATTATTTTTCATAAATATTTTGATAAGTTAGTATAAATAAGAATCGTATCGATAGTATTTTCCTTTTATAAAAAAATCTATTAACTTTTAAAATGATTGAACGAAATTTACCCATACATTATCATTCTCATCTTGATCTGTACCGCCTTGGAGAGAAAAGAGAATCGTAAGATTATCAACTGGACTATAGAGATAGAACATACGGACATAACTTCCATTCAAATACCCCATAATCATAAGTGTCGGAACCTGAGGAATATTCTGAAAAGATCATTCTATAAAACCGAATACTTCCATTCACATATTTTCGTACATTTGCTGCGTGATAGGTCAGTTCATTCTATCTATAAATTTCCCATTCTCATTGAGTCATACATTTGCCGTAAAACGACTTCTCATAATCCCATGAGAAGTAGAAAAACGTATAGTATCTCAAATGTATGCTTGAGACATGATATTTTCTATATCATCTTTTTCTCACAGAAGACAGTTATCAAAAAGTGGACTATCGGCTGGCATTTCTTCATCTTTATAAGAAATGAATTTTGTTTCATAATTTTCAGGCACAGATATTCAATATTGTGCGATATTCCCACTAATTAAGGGGAATATTTCTTGTAAAGTTAATTGTTTTATTTGCATAGTAATAGTAGTTATAAAATAACATTTTATTTTAACGTATAGTCCAAAAAGTTCCACCTGCTACATCGGTCGTAAAATCAATAACAGTTGCTGTAGTCATCCCATCTGGGAGAAGAAACATCCAAACTTCAGACCACCCAGATGGAGTCACTTCTGTGAGTAAATTTGCTTCTGTGAGAATTGCGCCTTCCCCTGCTCGTCCAGAAACAACCGGAAACAGATCATTGAAAAGTGTGAAATCAGTATTGGAAGAACCTGGGTAAAGAACTTGAAAATTCATCTGTTCGGCAGTAATTGTCACAAGTCCAGTATAACGAAGACTATTTCCTGCTCTACTGGTATCAAATTGTACCAGTGCAAACATATCATTATTTTCATTTACTCCAATAGGGAATATAAGTGTCGGGGCAATATTATAATCTCCCCCTGGACCCGATACAGCTATACCAATACTTTGATCATATGCATAGATGTTTTGAAAAATAAATTGCATAAAACCTCCGTCTTGCAAAGCTCATTGTACCGCTGTGATTATTTCATTATTTTCCATAAAAATGATATTAAAATATAAAAAATGGAGGATATTTCTATTGTAAAACTTTCATAAAATCTTTATCTCCCATTTCAATGATAATATACTTGTCATTTCTTGTCAAAAATTACTCTTATCTCATACAAGAAGACCCCAAAATAGGGACTCTTATCTCATACAAGAAGACCCCAAAATAGGGTTCGTATTCTCACACAAGAAGACCTTGAAATTTGTAAAATCCGTATGTCATAGGTATCATTAACCTATGAATGCTATGTATACTGATAATAATCTCCGTACGGTTACTGACTTGGTCAGTTTCCTAAATAATCCAGTAGTGACGGATGTCATACTTACGGGAACGCTCGAAGAACGATCGGACTGGATACTCGAGCGTCTTTTACGCTTTAAATACCTTACTCTTAAAAAGAAAGATAAGGGGATAATAATCCAATATATTGGGCGTATGACGGGACTTGCAGAAAAACAAGTTGATCGATATATCCGTGCTTTCAAGGTGTGACAGAGACTTGGTCATACATATTCTCGTAGGGTATTTCCTATTACTTACACAAGAGAAGATTCCTGACTTCTTGCTGAAGTCGATAATGCGACTGGAAGACTATCCTGAGGACTTACTATTGCACTCATGAAAGATGAGTATCTTATCGGAGATATACGATTTGTTCGTCTCAAAGATATTTCTGTTGCTCAGTTGTATCGTCTACGTTCCACTTCCCATTACAAAGAGGAATCATTAGTTGTTGGAAAAACCAAGAGTGTGAATATTCCTATCGGAATCCGTATGAAACCAAATCCAGAAGGACTCCCATGATTCATACGGGTCGATACAGTACATCAGGGAGATCTGAATGGAGAAAAATGAGTATACCACGTTAATCTTGTAGATGAAATAACTCAGTGGGAAGTAATGTTTGCAGTCGAGAAAATCTCCGAACGATTTCTCTTACCTCTCCTCAAATGAGCACTCGCTACTTTTCCATTTGAGATAAAAAATTTTCATTCGGACAATGGAAGTGAGTTCATCAACTACAAGGTGGCAGCACTTCTTGAAAAACTCAGAGTTTCTCAGACTAAGAGTAGAGCAAGAAAGAGTACAGACAATGGACTTGTGGAATGTAAAAATGGTGCAATTATCCGAAAGGAATTCGGACACTGGCATATTCCTGGAGTATTTGCTCCAAGAATCAATCGATTCTACATGGAACATTTTATCCCATATCTCAATTTCTATCGTCCCTGTCATTTCCCCGAGAAGGTATGTGAAGAAAATGGGAAAGTGAGAATTCTCTATACGTTGAAGAACTGTATGACACCTTACCAGAAACTTATCTCACTTCCTAACTGGGAATCTCATCTACGAAAGGAATTCACAAAAGAGTTACTCCAAAGACTTCAGAAAAGAAAAACACCACTTCAGGCTGCGAAAGAAAAGAAAAAAGCAAGAGATGAACTCATGAAAGTTGCTCTTCCAAAGTTTCTCAATATACTACCTGTAATTATGACAGACGGATAAATCGATTTCAGGGTCTTCTTTGGATGAGAATATACTATTTATTCGATATTATTTGCACAAATTCTCACCATCCCATCATGTTCTTCGATGAGAGAAACAAATATATTTCCATCTTTTACTAGGTACTTTTTTCAAATTTGTAGTCAGAGTGTATTTTCAAAAACAATACCATTTTTGAGATCGATAAGTACTTTTTGTGAAGGAGCGAGCACTTCAAATTGAGGGAATATTTTTTCATATGAGAGAATATTTTCGATAGAAATATCCTCTATATTATATGAGAGATTCTCTCAAAGGTGTTCTATTTTACTTCGGTGAAGCATAGTGACATATCCTGCAAGTCCAAGTTTCTCGCCCAGATCTCGAGCGATAGATCGGATATATGTTCCGACGGAAACTTCCATCTCTATCGTCACTTCTGGAAAAGAAAATGCAACAATTCTCGAAGAGAATATCTCTATCGTTCGTTTAGAAATAACTACTTCCTGTCATTCTCGAACCAACTCATAAGCACGTCGTCCCTGCATACGAATAGCAGAATAAGAGGGGGGAATTTGTTCTATTTCCCCTGAGAAATATTGTTGAATGATCTCTTGAATTTTTTCTTTCGTAAGATTTTTTTGTGCTGGCTTTAAAATAGAATTTTCCAAATATTCTACCGGAGTATCGAGATCATATGATGGTGTAGAACCATCGAGGCGAACCGTGAAAATATAAGTCTTTCGAGCTTTATCGATATACGGAATGAGTTTTGTAGAATTACCGGTCGCAACCAATAAAAGACCCGTCGCGAGAGGGTCAAGTGTTCCAGTATGTCAGACTTTCTTAATTCCAAACTTTTTTCGCAAGTGAGAAATGGCAGAAAAACTCGAAATACCAACGGGTTTATGTATCAGATAAAACATTACAGAATATTTTTAGATGTAGACTCTTCTTTGTCTTCCAACATTTCAAGAAGGAGTATTGTGCGTTTCATCTTTATTTTCTGTGGATGAAAGGAAAATGACAAGATGGAGTAACTTACCTCAAAAATAGCAGCACTGAAGTCTGCAACTTTTACTACCCAGAAATTCTTTCCTTTTGCACGATCTATTTTTCCTCTTCCAAGTGGATACATATGAGATCGAACAATTTCAATAACTTCCTCTGAAACTTCAAATCTCGCAGCATTTTTAGCAGCAATAACCGCATGACTGTACGATTTGAGCGTAGTGAAGTGATAATCGTGCAAGAGTCCCGCAAGTGCACAAGTTTCTAAGTCAGCTTTTACAAGCTTCGCCAATCTATACGCTAAATAGGAAGCGTTGATGAGATGTTCATATCGGTTAAAGAAGATATGATGTTTATGTGCTTGCAGTCATTTAAAATGTTCATCCTCAATAATATGACCTATGAAGCCGAGGAATTCTTTTGCACGTTTATAACGCCTAAGAGAAGTTTTTTTTGATTTATGCATTTTTAGAGGGATGAAAGTTCTTTATATATCCAATCTTTCGGTGTAGAAAGAAAACGTGGATCATGGGTCCAAGTCCATATACCAGTAGCAATAGATCCTCCTTCTCGGAAGATATTTATATACCCAAAATCAACAAAAAGTTTCCCAATAACATTTGATCGACTCACAAAATGAGTCGAACCAGAGATAGAACAAGACTGAAAACAAGCACGAGAATCCGAAGAATTATTTCGATTATCTCCCATGACAAAGTATTCTCCTCCTGGAACGGTGAACTCTGTTTCTTTTACATCGATTGGGAGAAAAGTTTTTCCATTATTCGCAAGAGAAAGATACGATTCGTTGAGTTGTACAAAATTTGTTTTTCCTGATTGTTTCAATAATACGTTTCCACTCGAAAAACGAATCATATCTCCGGGAGTTCCTACTACGCGTTTGATGTAGTATTCTTTTCCATTAGACGCGTGTGGACGGAGAATAACTACATCTCCACGAACAGGATCTCCTATTTTAAAAGCTCAAACATCAACATATGAGAATTTATTTACAAGAATGAACTCTCTGTCATGATAACTCTCTTCCATAGAAGAACCACTGATCTGAAAAGGTGCGGCGATATATGTTCGAACAAATATTACCACTACGAGGATAATAATAATATCTCGGAAAAAATCGATAACTTCATGAAATGGAGTTTTGGAAGGTTCTTCATTCGGTATTTCTTTAATAGGAGTTGTTTCTTCTATAGTGACAGAAGGAATAATCTCTTTTTCTAGTATTTCGTTTTCTGACATGACAATAAGAGGAAAATAAATAATTGACGATTAATGTATGAAATTCTCTCTAAAAAGCAAATGAGAAAAATAACAATTATTATTTTAGCATACTACTTTTTTGTCATCCTGAACTCGTTTCAGTCCTAAAGGATTGCCTACGGGGAAGATCTTCCAATTAAATACTACGTTAAAAACAAGGAAGATTCCGAAATAAATTCGGAATGACGAAGATGTTTTTATTTTCCGTGACATTGTTTGAATTTTTTCCCACTTCCACAAGGACATGATTCATTTCGTCCAACATTTTTGTATTCCGATGATAATTCTTTTTTCGCATCGGCTTGAAATACTCGAACTCATTCTTCTTTATGTCCTGGAGCACCGAATTTCTGAGCCATCGCATCGGAGAGGAGATTATTGATATTCATATTCTTTAGCTCACTTTCGTCTGTTTGTAGAAGTGCTTGAAGAGTTTTTTCATCAAGTTCGATTTGTTCTATTTTCTGGCGTGGAGAAGCAGTAAGGAGACCTTTTGTAACTTTAAATCCAATCTCTTTCAAAAGTGCGACAAATTTATCGAACGCTCGTTCTTTATAAACAATCAATGGATTTTTTTGAGCAAATCCTTCAAAAGCCACTTCCTCTCGAAGGTGCGCCATAGCATCTATATGCTGCATCCAAAGTTCATCGATAGATTGAAGCATCAAACGACGTTCAAAATCTGCGAACTCTTCAACACTCGTACTTGCTCGAATTTCTTCAATAGTTGCAATAAATCGAGTCCCAACAATATCCTTTATAACTTCTTTATCCTCTCCATCGGTAATATGTTCCATTTTTAGAATCTCCTTTCCTGCAAAAGTGTTCGTTTCAGTAATGAGATGCTCAAAATCCCAATCGTATTTATCGTCAGAATAGAGAACTCATTCCACAAAAGTTCCTGCTTGCTCACGGACAATATTGAGAATATCTTCATGAATATCACCTTTTTCTAGAATCTTATTACGTCGTCCGTAGATCACAAGACGATGTTGATTGAGAACATCATCGTATTCGAGAATATGTTTTCGGACATCAAAATTTCGTCCTTCCACTTGTTTCTGAACTCCATCGATACGCTTTGTGAGCATCGCAGAACGGAGAATCGGTTCATAATCGGGAATCGAAGCAAACGCAGGAGAATTAAAAATAGAAGAAAGTGTGTCACCTCCGAACACTCGCATAATATCATCCTGTGGACTCACCATGAATTGAGAAATTCCTGGATCTCCCTGACGTCCAGAACGTCCACGAAGCTGATTGTCGATACGACGAGTTTCATGTTTCTCTGTTCCGATAACTGCGAGTCCTCCAAGCTTATAAATCTGTCCTTCGACTGTTACTTCACCAGAAAGATTACGCACTTCCTCTGATACTTTGATATCGGTTCCACGTCCTGCCATATTGGTCGCGATAGTAATGGATCCAAACTGACCAGCAGCTCCGATAATCTCGGCTTCATTCGCATCTTGTTTCGCATTAAGAACCTTATGAGGAATCCCTTCTTTTGTCAGAAGATCGCTCAGATATTCAGACTTGACTACAGAAACTGTTCCAATAAGAGCCGGTTGTCCTGCTTCATGAAATGCCTTAATCAATTTCACGACATAGGCAAATTTTCCCATCTCATTTTTGAAAAGGAGATCGGTTTTATCATCTCGGATAAGAGGTCGATTCGTTGGAATAGAGAGAACTTCCAATCGATAGATTTTATAGAATTCTTCTTCTTCTGTTTTTGCTGTTCCGGTCATCCCAGAAAGTTTCCGATAGAGACGGAAATAATTCTGAAAAGTTACCGATGCGAGTGTTCTGGATTCTTGTTGAATAGTCACATTTTCCTTGGCTTCGATAGCTTGATGAAGTCCGTCGGAATATCGTCGTCCAGAAAGTACGCGTCCCGTATGTTCGTCGATAATCAAAATCTCGTCATTTCGAGAAAGATAATCCACATCTCTCATATACACGGTTTCTGCCTTGAGAGCATTCTCGATATGATGCAGATCATTATAGTGTGCAGAGACATAGATATTGTCTATTCATAGTATACGCTCTATCTCTACAATCCCCTCTTCTGTCAAACTAGCAGTTTTCATCTTCTCATCTATCTTGTAATGTTTCGTATTTTCTAACTTTTTTGCTATCTGAGCAAACTTCATATATTTACTCGTCGGTTCACTATCAGGTGCAGAGATAATAAGGGGAGTTCGAGCTTCGTCCACGAGAATTGAATCAACCTCATCGATAATCGCAAAAAATAGTGGCCCCATAGCCCTACGTTCCAAAGTCGGCGCCATATTGTCCCGAAGATAATCAAATCCGAGTTCGTTATTAGTAGCATATACCACATTACATCGGTATTGCTCTTGTTTCTCACTCGGGTTTTGATTATGAACAATCACTCCAACCGTGAGTCCAAGAGCTCGGTAAATAACCCCCATTTCCAAAGCATCTCGTTTTGCGAGATAATCATTTACTGTGACGATATGAATAGGAAGTCCCGCGAGTGCATTCAAATATGCAGCGATTGTCGCAACCAAAGTCTTTCCTTCCCCGGTTCGCATTTCGGCAATAGAACCATCATGAAGAGCAAGTGCACCGACCAACTGTACATCGTACGGAATCATCGACCATTTCATAACCTTGTTTTCTGGAAGTACAAAGGTTTGATTGTTAATGAGTTTACAAGTGATTCGATGTACCGCAAAAGCCTCGAACTTGATTTCATTTAAGATAGAACGAATCTTTTTATAATCCTCATCTTGTCTGTAATTCAGACCTTCAAACTTCGCCATAAAATCGCGAGTTTTCGCCTGTACGAGCTCAAGGGAAGTAAGTTCTAATTCAAGTTTCGATTCAAGAGTCTTGATTGCTTCAAGATCAGTAGTATATAAAGCGACTCGTTTATCAGACGGATCTCCGAAGATTTTGGTGATGAGAGTGTTGATCATTTTGTATGAAAGAAGTTACAAATATTATATATCACTAATTTTTACTAAACATTAACATTAAAAATAATTCAATATAAAAGCGGAATCAGGACCATCAGGAGAAATCAAGTAAAAAATATAGCTCCTTCCAAATTAATCATCACCCCATTTCATGAAATGTTGTCAAAATCCCTGTTATCCTTAACTAATCATTCTTCTGGTACGAATTGAATACACATTATAGGTATACCTATAAGTATCGCCATAGATAATCAAATAGTAATATAAAAACTTATATCGTGTATGAGTATTGGATTACTATCACGTATTACATCTTGGATAGTTTGTGGTATAAAAAAATAGCTCGTACAAAATAATTCTCGTCCTAATGTACTCTTCTGAGAACTATAAGAATCCGTAGAAATATTACAAGTTTTTCATGTAGACTCGTTATCAATAAATCATGATGTCAATAATGTAACGAAACAAAAAAATAGAAATAAGTATGTTCAAAATTTGAAATTCCTTTGGATTTTCTTAATCCAGAAAGCATATGTTAAGGAAATTTTTTTATCATCCTTAAAGGCTTTAGATATCACTAAAACTCATAAAAGACAAAAAATGAGCAGAAATGCAATTTCCATACATAAAAATAAAATTGTAAATATAACCTATCTTTTCCTCATCAACTCTCCATCCAAATACTCTTTAATCAGGGAATTAAGAAAAGTTTGATATGGCATCCCCTTTTGATTGGCTTGTTCTTTGAGACGAAGAAGATGGAAGCGAGGTATAGTCATGGTGATACGTTCACGCACATCCCCTCCCATATACTCAACTGGTTCGTAATTCGCAGGGGATGGAAGTTTTTTAAATGCTCCTTTCTGCCATTCATGGATCATATTAGTACTTCCATCCTCTTCATCCATACCATGGAGTGTCGTGGATTTATAGGGGAAATTCTTAAGCTCATCTATAGAATAAGACTGTTTGTTATTCTGTTTCATAATTTTTATCTTTATGAGATAAAAGACGTTTTGTAACTTTTCTCGATGGATATATAGTTTTCAAGAAATATCCGTCTTCATGCGATACACAAGGTATCACAAATATATAATCATTTTTCTCAACACACAATATTTTTTGATGCGGATATTTATCCTGATTTGGATGATCTTTGATATTATAAGTTTCATTCTCTCGAATAATCATTTCGATATCCTCAAAAGTGATATTACGAGTTATTTTCAGCACCTTATTTTTCTCTTCATTCCAGTAGAGTTTCATAAAAAAACAAAGTTACTTATACACATTTTATACATATCAATAAAAAAATCAACTCCTATTCTATAATAACTAGACGAGAAAACTCTCAAAAACGAAGTAATTCGAGTGCAAATCGAGTATCGAAACGAGGCATACTACTCTACGATGAGTGAGACACGGAGATTTAAACTCGAAGAACGAGTTTTTCAGAGTTTTATACAGCAAAGAATGAGTCTACCACCTTTCGGTATGTAACTCGATTCTTGATATCTTCATAATAATCATCTCCAGGAATGAGCTTTTCTCGAAGTCGGTCTACTACTTTACTACTTGAGTATGCAGCGATTACTTTTTCCACTTCTTCTTTTACTTCTTGTTCTGTTGCCTCGATATTGAGAATTTCTCGAACTTTTTTGAGAATGAGTTCTGCTTTTGCTCGACGAATTGCCTCTGGTTTTACGATAGATTCTTTATAAGAAACCTCATCTTGTTTTGCATGCGAAAGATAGTCTTTCATAGTATATCCCTGAGATTCAATATTACTTTTCTGTTCAGAGAATACTCGGTCAATTTCGCTCTGAATAAGTGATGGACCAACTTCGAGTTCTGTAATTGCCATAAGTTCTGTGAGGAGATTATGTTCATCTTTTCCTCGTGCTTGGTATTCTTTTTCACTATGAATCTCTTTTCGAAGAACTTCTTTAAATCCTTCAAAATCTGTTTTCACACCTCGAAGTTTCTCAATGAATTCAGGAGTCCATTCTGGTTTATGAGCTTTTTCAATTCGGAAAATAGTCGTCATAAAGAATACTTTACGATTTTTGAATTCCTCTGAATGATAATCTGCCGGGAAAGTGATATCAAATTCTACTACTTCACCAACCTTCTTTCCCATCATTTTTTCTTCAAATCCTGGGATAAATGATCCAGAACCGATAACAAGTGGAAATGCTGCAACTTTTGTCTCTGGAATAGCTGTTCCTCCTTGTTTATCAAATCCTTGTGTATCAATGGTAACACGATCTCCTTTTTCTATAACTACTTCAGAAGCATCAAACCCATCTTCACTCTCACTTCCTGCATCATGATAGTGTGTAAATCGTTTTTCGATTTCAGAAATAGTAGAGGTTACTTCATCTTCCTCAGTTTTTACTTCTGTTTTTTTAATCTTAATTTTCTGCATCTTTTTCTCATCGATAATCGCTTCTGGGAGAACTTCTACGTCGAGAATAACTTCAAGCGGAGATTCTGATACAACAGTTTTCACTGATCCAGCCGATACAGGAATAATCCCCTCCTTTTGAAGTGCCTTATGATAGATCTTGTCGAGAAGCATATTTACTGCTCGTTCTCGAATCATATCTTCCCCGTATTCTTTCACAATTACTTCCTCGGGAATCTGGGCTCCTTTACGAAAACCCTTAATACTCGCATTATTTCGAATATTTTCAATAGCTTCCATTCGAGCTTTGTCGAATTCTTTACTATTTTCTTTGATGGTAAGCTCTACCGTATAGGCATTGAGCTTTTTTGAACTACTTTGCATAAAATGAGATTTTTACAGAATATAAAGTGGCGCCATTATATGAAAAATCAGAAAAAGGCAAATGTATTCTTGGTTAAAAATAGTTCTCCTAAAAATAAACTTGAAAAAAGAAAAAAAGTTATTATAACCATACGCCTTTGACAAAATATATTATTTTACTATAAAAAATGAATACTCCATATGAAAATTGAGAAAATACAAATCCTGTCGTAAGTAAATTTAGTAGTTTAAATTCGGCAGCTATTGCATTGCTTTTAACCTTAAATCTCAGTGGTTGTGAATTAGTTGTATATGAGACAAAACTAGCTGCTAGAGATTCTTATCGAAGTATTATTCCAGAAACACTTACTACTACGGAAGAAATAAAAACTACTGATGGTCCGAATGTTATTGTCCATGTAACATCCAAGTATTATACGGGTAGATATAAATATTCATTGGAAAGTGAAGATTATCCAGATTGGAGCTTTGAGAGTAAATTTAGAATCTCATCAGATGGTCGCGAATTACCTATTACATTCGATGTAATTGGTAAAATTCCGTGGATAGTTCTGCCTGTTCAGAGCAATCAATGTGAAAGGTTTGGATTTCCACGTGAAGGGTTGATATTTTTCAAGCTTGAAGATAAGACATGGAAGGAAACCCATTATGCTCAAGCCCCAGTGAATCTGAAAGTGAATCTACTACGAAACAGGGATGCATATAAAAATGGTTCGGGTATGGATAGAGCTAATTGCGAATTTTGGTCTACTACAGGATATGGAGGATGGGACTTCGGAGGTTATGTATGTCGACTTAATCCCGAGGGTGCTATTTATGTGGATAAGGATAGTATTCAGCCAATCAAGCCAAATTATGGAAGAGAGGTTACGCCAACGATGCGACAATATCTAGATGCTCAGATAGATGATAGATACAAGGATACATATATCCTGAAAAACGGTGAGGGAAAAGCTATCAAGGAAATTGCCCAAGTCAACCTCAGTCTTCCTAATATTGCCCGGAATACATCATGTTATTATTTGAACCCACCAATCGATCCAGATGAGAGACGCTCGCTTCGTGAATATATAGAAACACAACCGATATCTATTCAGTCAAAATTGATTCGAACTATTGATGAAGAAGTAGAGGTGAGTGATGCACAACAGCATAAGTTATATACCCTTCCAAAAACTGATGACAACTGTGCTCAAGTAATTCAGCGAAATTTTACAGCACGGATTGCACGCGAGAATCAAGCAGAGTTCTCGAATGTGGCCGGAGTGCCAAGTGGAACATTCAAAAGTCCTGGTAGTGCCGTACGAGTAGAATTAAATACCAAAGATGGGACACATTCTTTATATTTACCTATAAAAGGTTTTAGTGCGATGGACAGAATAAGTGCGATAAGTTGCCCAGCAAATCGAGTCTTCATTAATTTCGGGGGCAGTTTTAATGAATTACAGGTTATGGAATATGATCTCAATGCTCATTTGCTCAATAAATGGAAAATAGCATTTCCCGAAGAATTAAAAAAAGGACATACCCTCGCTGAATTTTCTGTTGAGAAGGATACTGTTAGTATAAAATTGGTTGATTGGTCCCAGATTTTGGTCCTAAACCCCGAACTTTAGTTCGGAAGCTTTAGCACTGGCCTTGACGGATTTAGAGTTATAGATACAGTGTGATGAATATATCGTAACGTCACTTTCTATGGATCTTGCTTTTCATGATCTCGACAGACATGGTTCTCATACTGTGACAAAACTAACTGTGCATATTGTATGGGTAACGAAGTATCGTTTCAGTGTATTAAAGTGAGAGATTCAATCTCGTTGTAGAGAACTTATCATACAAATATGCGATTCAGAAGATGTGCGAATTCTCTCTTGAGTTGTAAGTAAGGATCATGTTCACATGCATGTAGAATATCCACCAACTCTTTCAGTCTCAGATCTTGCTCAGAAACTTAAATGACCAACTTCTCGTAAACTACAAGAAGAATTTCCAGATCTCTCAAAACGTTACTGGTGAAAGCATTTTTGGGCAATAGGATATGGAGCTTGGAGTACGGGAAATATTACCGATGAAATGGTACAAAAATATCTCGAACATCATCGTACTCCATCAAATACAGATACAAACACAATTATACTTGAGTAATAGGGGACTTCCAGTCCATACTCAACCTACCCACTTTCAGTGGGTAGTGGTTTAGTTTGAGTCTTCAGGATCTAACCAATGAAAAAAAGTCTCTGCTAAGTTTTATAAACAGTATTTTCTTGAAACAAAACTACCGACTCAAAAATAATTGAAAGAAAATCTCACTCTCTGTCGACAGATATTTCCAAATAAACTGAAATCTGTAGAATAATTATTCTCATATAATTTCTTACATTTTTAGAATCCATTTTCTCTCCAGGAAAATGGATTCTTTATTTTTTTATTTCCATTTGAAAAATAGGCGTTCCACCATATAATATGTCGCGTCAATCAGGAAACATTTATAGAGAAAGTATCTCTGAATAATGCATATCACTGAATACATTTTTTATACAGCAACTTTTTATTTTCTACTAATCAATCACTACGTATGGTATCTGGAGAAGTATTTACCGCCATAGATATAGGAACAGCAAAAATCAAAACCGTTATCGCAACATTCACCGAAGACAAAAAACTTCGTGTTCTCGGAGTTGGTATTGCGAAATCCAATGGTATCCGAAAAGGGAATATCATCGATATGGATGAGTTCAAGAAAAATATCGACGATTCTCTCTCCGAAGCAGAACGAATGACTGGAGAGCAAGTTTCTGCTATCTATCTTTCTCTGTCTGGAACCAATATCGAAGTAGTTACGAATAATGGCATCATCTCTGTTCCGCATGGAGAAGTGAGCACGGAGGATGTGAATCGAGTTCTCGATATGAGTCAAAATGGAGTGGATCTTATGAATAAAGTTGTCCTCAAAGTTATTCCTGAGTCATTTACTCTCGATATGGAATCTGGAGTGAAAAATCCAGTGGGAATGTCAGCGAAAAAACTCGAAGTTCGTAGTCATATATTTTGTATCTCTAGCAATATTCTCAGCAATATTAAGAAGGGTATTTACGATGTCGGTGTCGATATTCTCGATATCTACCCAAATGTTCTCGCAGCACCAGAAGCAGTTCTTTCTAAGAGACAAAAAGAACTCGGAGTGGTATGTATCGATATCGGAGCAAGTACGACAGATGTTGCTGTGTATGAAGAAGGTTCGCTTATTTTTGCAGCGGTCATACCTATCGGAGGAGAGCATGTTACTTCTGATATAGCGCTCGGTGCTCGCGTATCTATCGATACAGCAGAGAAGCTCAAAATCGAATACGGTTCTGTTGGATTCTGCAAAGATGAAAAAGCAAAAGATGATGAGATTGATCTCGCAAAGATTTCTAAAAATGAAACAACGACCATTTCTCGAAAATATCTTTCCGAAATTATTCGAGCTCGTTACTCTGAGATTTTCTACTATGTAAATAATGAACTCAAGAAAATCGGACGAGATGGTATGCTTCCAGAAGGAGCGGTAATTAGCGGAGGTGGTGCAAAAGCACGAGATATCAATGAGCTTGCCAAAGAAGTACTTCGACTTCCGTCTATGATTGGAACTCCTGAAGATTCTGACTTCATAAGTGGAACTTCTATCGGCGACCCTATATTTGCTGGAATTATCGGAACTCTCCTTCTTTCTCAGAAATACGGAGTGACTCGTAGTGGATTTAAATTCAATCTTTCTTTTGGTGGATTCCTTGGATCTATCAAGAATGCGCTGAAAAAAATAATGCCATAGATAATACATCTGTCATCCTGAATTTATTTCAGCCCTAAAGGATTGCCTACGGGGAAGATCTTCCTATTTTCTAAAAAATGAAGATTCCGAAACGAGTTTGGAATGACAAAGCAACAAATATTTAAACATTTTATTATTACTAATTTTCATAAATATATGGCTATCAGAAAAACTGATGACAAACTCAAATCTCTCCTTGGTGGAGGAAATAATTTTTCAAGAAGCGCTGAAGAGGTTCATGTATCTGAATACATCTCTCCTGTTGCAAGTATTAAAGTTGTAGGTATCGGAGGAGCTGGATCGAATGCGATTAATCGAATGATCCAATCTGGACTCGAAGGTGTAGAATTCATCGCAGTTAATACCGATGCACAGGCACTTTTCACATCAAAAGCACAAGTTCGAATCAATATCTGACGAGCGACAACTCGTGGACTCGGAGCTGGAGCAAATCCAGAAGTAGGTAAAAAAGCCGCAGAGGAATCCAGTGAAGAAATAAAACAAGCTCTCGCTGGAGCAGATATGGTTTTTGTTACTTGTGGACTCGGAGGAGGAACTGGTACAGGAGCTGCCCCTGTCGTTGCTGAAATCGCAAAAGGACTCGGAGCACTTGTTATCGGAGTTGTTACGAAACCTTTCGCTTTTGAAGGACAACGTCGATTTGTTCAAGCAATCGATGGGTACGATAAACTCAAAGAAAAAGTAGATACACTCATCACTATTCCCAATGATAAAATCCTCTCTATTATCGATAAAAAAACTCCTCTTCTTGACGCGTTCAGTATCGTAGATGAAGTTCTGAATCAAGGAGTACAAGGAGTTTCTGACCTTATAACTCTTCCGGGACTTATCAATGTCGACTTTGCCGATGTGCGAAGTGTTATGGAAAATGCTGGTTCTGCTCTTATGGGAATCGGTTATGGAAGCGGAGAAACTCGAGCAGTTGAAGCTGCAAGAGCAGCTATAGACTCCCCTCTTCTCGAACTCTCTATCGCAGGAGCTCGTGGACTTCTCTTTAATATAACTGGAGGAACGGATCTTTCTATGTTTGAAGTTGACGAAGCAGCTCGTATCATCACCGAAGCATGTGATCCAGAGGCAAATATCATCTTCGGAGCGACTATCAATGAAAACTATACTGGAGAAATCAAGATTACCGTTGTTGCTACTGGCTTCAATGGAGAAACCAATCAACGATATCCAGAAGTTACAAAAACTATCGGAAATCAGTTCGGAAAGAAGATGCTTGGACACCAGGAAAATCTCGGACATTCTCCTTTTAATCAAAGCTCTCAGAAAGATACTAGCACTACAAATACTGCTCCACAATCTGATCTCGATGTTCCAGCATTCCTCCGAAACAAAATGAAATAATATATACACTTTCATAAAAACTCCCTTTTCCAGATTCTGGAAAAGGGAGTTTTTATGAAAATTATTGGGATAAGCCTAAAATGTGTTGGTACAAATCCTTTGCTTTTAGCTACTGTATCTGCTAAACTTGGCAGTACTTAGTTTCTAATCTATCTTTGTATGATTTACACAAAAAAACACTTGTAACAAATGCGGTAAAAATAGGGTGCAGAAATACGGGGTTAGCAGAGGAAAACAGCGATACAAATGTCTTGTGTGTCTCGCTGTATTCATACCGAAAGACACCTCTTGGATACGCACTGCTTATGTAGATTACTCTCTTCATAAACAAACCCATAGAGAACTTGGAAAAACACTTGGAAAGAATCGAAATACCGTTCAAAAATATCTAACGGGAAACATCCACTATACCGGAGAACTACCAATCCTTCGTGAGACCGAACGTATGTGCGTTGTGATCGACGCAACCTATTTTAGTTCCCGTACGGATGGCATGGCTTTAATCCGAAGTAATGCAGGACTCAATCTGGTATATGATTTTGTATCATCAGAATCATTAACGAGTATTAGCAAGCTCATGAGCACTTTTGACTCTGCCTGATATACAAAGAATACCGATGCATTTACGATCGACGGAAGGAGATTCATGTTCGATCTTCTTAAAAAGAAATACCCTGCTATTCCCATACAGATGTGCATTTTTCATATGAAAGCGATTATCAGGAGATATACCACTCTCAGACCGAAAACAAGGCTCGGGAAAGCCCTTAAAATCCTCAAAACGATACTGTGACGCATTCCAGAAAAAATGTTTCTTCGGATATTATCCCAAGTAGAGCATATCTACATTGACTTTCTCAAAGAACGGAACACAAACGGACAGTACGAGCACAAGCGATTACGGAGTGCCGTGGCAAGCATTCGGTATTATCTTCCATACCTGCATACGTACGAGAGATATCCGCACCTTTCGATACCGAGAACTACGGGCATTTGTGACGGTTATTTTTCACATGTAAAAGAGAAGCTAAAGCCTCATCGAGGAATCTCTCGGATTCAGCGAGATTCTCTTCTTATCTTTCTCCTCGAAGAACAGAACAGGAAGGCAAAAGTTTAGGAATAAAACCAACACATTTTAGGCTTAATCGAAAAACCAACACATTTTAGGCTTATCTCAAATTATTTCTGTAGGTGCATAAGTGATTATGTTCCTCTTTTTTTTCGGTTATTCACTAGTTCCATTCTTTCTAAAAGGTTTACCAAGCCTAACAATCCTTTCCCTTGCTTAAGCAAACGAACCTGCATTGCTGACTTTGTATCATAATCACTGATGACCATCTCGTCTGTATATGGTCTCATGTATTCATCAACCGTACTTATATCTATACAGAATAATGCTTTCTGATTTCCTTTTTCATTCGCCTCTCCTATCCAATAACAAGCATTTGCATAAGATTTATGAATTTTTCCATCCTTAGAACTAAGAAATCCTGCAAATTTACATCCTCCTGGTACATTGTTTGGTGTATTCTTCATAAGCCATAGTGCCTGTTTTTCTGTCATCACATCCCCTTCTCTTCCAATTTTCTTCGTTTCGCGTTCCATGGAAGCAGGAGTGAAGATTTGAACTCCACTGTCCAATTCCCAAACATCCCCTTCTGTATTCATCTTCGCATTTATCAGATTTCCTGCAGCATCTTCCAATACCGTTTCGCTCCATCCCATCGAATCGATACAGAAAGCTTCATCTTCGAGAGAACATTCTGGAGAATCTGCAACAATTTCTTTAATTTCCTTTGGATTATCAAGCTTCAATATCTTTTCAACAATATTCTCTGTTTTTGGAACAAGAGCATCAACTTCTCCCGAAGTATCGAGCATGAGATTTCGTGCTTCATATCCGTATTGTGTTTCTCTTCTATTAAATGTCACTTTTTGACCTTCTGAAAGCTTTGAAAATTCTTCTATTAGAGCAAGTTCCTGTTCTTTATCACCTGACCAGTCCGGATAAAATAGGACACACGAACTCGAAAGCTCGGTGTCCTATTTTTCATTCATTTGAATAGAAATAAAATGAAATTTGAATAAGATGCCAAGAAAATGAGAGTTCAATATATTTATATTTCTTTATTTTTATATTCTATGCCAGGAACATTTCATAAAATACCTCCTGAGGTAAGAGCCACTATACTTCGTCAAGTAAAGCTTGAATGAAGAAAAATGTCAGATGCAGCATCTGAATTTGGAGTCACGGTTGAAACTATTCGATCTTGGCTTAAAAAAGAAGTAGATGAGAGTGGAATTACTTCATCGGCCTATCTTGCCAAGATTCAAAGGCTTGAGAAGGAAAAAACTGATCTCATTCAAATCATCTGATCGCTCAGCGTTGTTGTTGAGCGATTCAAAAAAAAAGATGAGCAGGATAATGCTCGTTCGAGAGGTCCTCTCGCATAATCCTGGTTGTAATAAACTTCTTCTTTGTACAACACTTCAGGTAGCACGATCCCTCGTGTACTACCAATCAAAAGTAGAAGTAAAAGATGCTCTACTCCAATCAGAGTTGAAATCTCTCCACGAGGCTCATCCTTGGTATGGTCATAGGCGTATTGCTTGGAGTATGGGAATATGTTTTGAAAAAGCCCGAAGACTCATGAAAAAATTCTCCATTTTTGCAAAAGTGCGGATATGAAGAAAGTTTACAAAGAGTGCAGATGTAGGACTTCCAGATATCAAGATACCAAACCTCACAAAAAATATCTGCCCTATACGAGCCAATGTTATATGGAGAACGGATTTTACTCATATTATTTATCACTGAATTCATCTGTATCTTGCAACTGTTCTTGATGCGTATACAAGAGAAATCATTGGATACTCCATATCTTTTGTGCATACCAAAGAATTTGCACTTGAAGCAATTAAAATGGCATTTCAATATACACAGGCTATCCCACAGATCTTTCACTCAGACCAATGAAGTGAATACAGAAGTTTCTTGATTATGAATTATCTCAGAGAACAAGGCATACAAATATCCATGAGTAAAAAATGATCTCCTTGGGAGAATGGAGGTCAAGAGTCTTATTATGGAAAATTTAAACTGGAGCTGGATTCTCCAAATGCCTATGCTTGTATTGAAGACCTCATTGCAGCAATTCATTATCGAATCTATTATTACAATCACGAACGAATTCATACTGCCCTAAAAATGCCACCAAAGAAATTTACATTCATCATACGGGAAAAAGAAGAAATTCTTAAAAAACAAAGTATTCCAGAAGTTTGTATGACCCATTCTAGTTCTACTCCACAGGAATCCTTGTTCGTTTTCGCTCAGGAAACTGGCGAACTCACAAGTATTCCTGTAACCACATGAGCTTCATAGTTTGTGTGTCCTAAAAAAACGAGACTTGACAACCCTTCTTATCAGGATTAAAAGAAGCAAGACTAAAGGGAGAAAAAGAAACCTTCCTTCATCCGTCATCAGGAGTAATAAATCCAAAACCTATAGTACCTGACCCTTTCTTCATAAAACTGAGATAAGCCTAAAATGTGTTGGTTTTTCGATTAAGCCTAAAATGTGTTGGTTTTATTCCTAAACTTTTGCCTTCCTGTTCTGTTCTTCGAGGAGAAAGATAAGAAGAGAATCTCGCTGAATCCGAGAGATTCCTCGATGAGGCTTTAGCTTCTCTTTTACATGTGAAAAATAACCGTCACAAATGCCCGTAGTTCTCGGTATCGAAAGGTGCGGATATCTCTCGTACGTATGCAGGTATGGAAGATAATACCGAATGCTTGCCACGGCACTCCGTAATCGCTTGTGCTCGTACTGTCCGTTTGTGTTCCGTTCTTTGAGAAAGTCAATGTAGATATGCTCTACTTGGGATAATATCCGAAGAAACATTTTTTCTGGAATGCGTCACAGTATCGTTTTGAGGATTTTAAGGGCTTTCCCGAGCCTTGTTTTCGGTCTGAGAGTGGTATATCTCCTGATAATCGCTTTCATATGAAAAATGCACATCTGTATGGGAATAGCAGGGTATTTCTTTTTAAGAAGATCGAACATGAATCTCCTTCCGTCGATCGTAAATGCATCGGTATTCTTTGTATATCAGGCAGAGTCAAAAGTGCTCATGAGCTTGCTAATACTCGTTAATGATTCTGATGATACAAAATCATATACCAGATTGAGTCCTGCATTACTTCGGATTAAAGCCATGCCATCCGTACGGGAACTAAAATAGGTTGCGTCGATCACAACGCACATACGTTCGGTCTCACGAAGGATTGGTAGTTCTCCGGTATAGTGGATGTTTCCCGTTAGATATTTTTGAACGGTATTTCGATTCTTTCCAAGTGTTTTTCCAAGTTCTCTATGGGTTTGTTTATGAAGAGAGTAATCTACATAAGCAGTGCGTATCCAAGAGGTGTCTTTCGGTATGAATACAGCGAGACACACAAGACATTTGTATCGCTGTTTTCCTCTGCTAATCCCGTATTTCTGCACCCTATTTTTACCGCATTTGTTACAAGTGTTTTTTTGTGTAAATCATACAAAGATAGATTAGAAACTAAGTACTGCCAAGTTTAGCAGATACAGTAGCTAAAAGCAAAGGATTTGTACCAACACATTTTAGGCTTATCCCATAAAACTTATAGTCCCCTTTATTTGAGGCCCCATTTCCTCAACACTCTCTAAAGGTGTTGCTCATACATCGAAAACCATATATATAAAGATAAAAAATAAAATAACACTTTGATTATATTCTAAAGAGTCTTATTTTGCAAAATAACCGCTACTCCTCTTCAAATTCACCACTCAAATATTCCTCGGAAAGAAGCGGATAGACTTCATTTTCATAAAATATCTTAATACGCTTGTCAGGTGAAAAATTGGAGTAAAGACAAGTTTTGTCCTTTCGAGCGATTGCCGAAAAGATAATTTCTTGAAAAAGAGAAAAAGAGATACGTTTCGAAATTACATATATTCATTTGAATTGATCCAATTCTATCTGTATTTGTTCGTTATCTACTATAACTCCATTTGCGAAATATCCCTGATATGCATGACATAAAAGATAGAGAAGTGGGAGATTTTGAGTAGAGATAAAATGTTCAGTTGTATAGTCGATTCATTTCCCTGATTCGTTATTGTATACACAGCATGAATAATAACCATCTTCTGAATCTAATAGCATATCTTCTACATGAAATCTTTCTGTATCTTCTTTACTCATAACTGACTCGAAAACTATATCTTTAGCTTCCATAGGAATGATTTTTGTATCCGAACTTTTAAATATCTGAGTGATATATTTATCAAAATACTTTTTCTTTACTATTCATATAACTGGTTCTGTAAGATAGACAAACTGAGCCACAGTCATTCTATGTACATGATTTGATTTTGTTTTTACTATGAGTGCCGACTCAGGACAAACATATCCCCCTTCATTTACAAGAATTACTTCTCCTGATTGAATGAGATTCATAAAAAATAATACAGAATTAACATCCCCCGGAATGAGTCTTTCATGATGAAAATAGTCTGTTTTTTCTGGTTCTGTAAATTTCATTTCTGGTACCATAAGGTTATGGACCATAGCAGACTTTTTGGCTCAAATCACAGAGCTATCCAAGGTTTCTTGTTTTATCTTCTCAGGAATTCTAAAATCTATTATTTTATTCATAAAAAATAAACAAGAAATATATGAATCTGAGTATATGATAACACACGAAAATGCAAGTTATTTTTATATTTCACATCAATATAATTGATTGTATAGTTTTTCTATTATGGAAATAGAATTATTATAGAATCCTTGCTTGACTAAATAGGTTCTATCACTACACTCATCAACATATAATTTTTCATTCAAAAGTAATGCTTTCAGAAATAATCTACCGGGTCCTTGAGGTTCATCCCGATTTTAGCTACGAAGAAGTCGAAGAAGTATGCGAACTTTTCCTCTCTTCCATCACCGAGAAAATCAAAGAAGAAACCAAAATCAAACGACTGACGAAATATCTGGAAAAAGAATTTGAACTCGAGAGTCAGGAGACGAAAAAAGTTTCCAATAGGGCGTATAGTTTGGAGCTGATTCCCGAGTACCTTTTCAATGGAAAAGCCGAGATTGCATCGAGTTTGGTGACTATCACCAATCTCACGAAAAATATCGAACAGACCGAACTTTTTCTGGATGCTGAACTGAAAATAAACCGTCGAGATAAGATTGCTCTTATTGGGAAAAATGGGGCTGGAAAAACAACGCTTTTGAAGATGATTATCGGGAAAGAAGGAGATTTCGATGGACGAATCGAAAAAGCTTCAAATCTCAAAATCGGATATCTTTCCCAGGATCTTTTCTGGCAGGATACGCGCAATACTCTTCGAACGGAGATGTTGATGGTATTTCCCGAGATTACCGAGAAGATGAACCTGCTTATGGAAATCGAGCACGACGAGACTCATTGGGAAGAAGCGGATGAATTGAAAAGATTCATGCGGGAAAATGATGGTTATGCTCGATATGATCTCCAGCTCGAGATTCTTAAGTATTTTGGATTCACCGATGAACAGATGGATTTCAATGTTCTACAACTCTCTGGTGGAGAACAAACGAAAGTTCAGATTGCGAAATTCCTCATCACTGAAGTAGATCTCCTCATCCTTGACGAACCGACGAATCATTTGGATATCGAGGGGATTATATTTCTCGAACACTTTTGTAAAATCTGGAAAAAAGCCATTCTCTCCATTTCCCATGATGTTCGATTTATCAATAATACTTCGGATAAAATCGTCGAGATTTCCGACAAGAAACTCCATAATTATCCGGGGAATTATGAACAATATCTGGTACTCAAACAAGTAAAATACGACCAACAACTCAAAGACTATGAAACTCAACAAAAAGAGCTCGAAAAACAACAGGCATATATCGATCGGTTTCGCTACCAAGCAAGTAAAGCTGCGGGTGTTCAGAGTCGCATAAAGCAGGTCGATAAAATTGAGCGAATCGAGCGTCCAGAGAATGAATCCACCGTTCGAAATATCATCGTCAAAACCGACAAGAGATTGCCGGAAAAAGTTATAGAATTTCGGGATCTTGCGGTCGGTTACAAAGATCCTATTATCACCACTTCGGATGAATTGATCGTTCGGAAAGACGACAAAATCGGGATTATCGGACGAAATGGAGCGGGGAAAACAACTTTTCTCAAAACTATTCTCGGGGAACTTCCCGCTCTTTCAGGAACATTCAAAATCAATCCAGATCTCATAATCGGCTCCTATTCACAAGTCCTCGCGGATTTGGATGGAGAAGAAAGTATTATCGCAGAACTCGGGAAGAATCACGAAACAGAAAGTGAAATCCGTGCGATGCTCGGAGGACTCCTCATCTCAGGTGATAAAGTAGAACAAAAAATCAAAACACTTTCTGGAGGAGAACGAGCAAAAGTAGCTCTCACGAAAATGCTTCTCACCAAACCACATGTTATCATCATGGATGAACCGACCAATCATTTAGATCTTCACTCTAAAAATGTCATCAAGAATATGCTCGAGTACTTCAATGGAACGAGTTTGATTGTTTCCCACGACCGAGATCTCTTGGAACATATTTCCAACAAGGTGTGGCTCATCCAGGAATGAGTTCTTCGAACTTTCGACGAACCCGAAAAAGGATTCGCGGAAGTGTTTTAGATACTCACGTCATTGCGAGGCACGAAGCAATCCAGATTATTTATTCCACTTTTTTATAAGGATTAACTGTCCTGGATTGCCACGCTCCGCTCGCAATGACAAAAAATTACTGTCATTTACTGTCATTCCAAAATTTTTCGGTTTCTAAGCTTCTAGAAATAACCGAACATCATCCGAAAAATGTTTGGCACAGGATTACCCTTCGGGGAAAATCTCCCGCTTATGAAGAAGGTTTTTAGAAAAATGTCTCGAAAAAAATATTGACAATATATATTTTAGAAGTATATATATTATATAAATATCTCTAATTTTACTACTATGGCATTTGATTCTAAAACATTTGGCGATCGAGCCGAAGTGGAAGACTATGGAAATGGTGATATATCTATAACAGGAGATTACCTGAAAAATGCAGGAGAAATAGATTCTCGTTTATATAATATTAGAGGGCGTGTCTGTTATATATTTCGTGATGAATCTGGAAAAACAAGTGGAGTCGGAGGAGTAAATTTATCTGGATACGAAACAATTTCACCAGCAATAGCTTCAGCTAAAAATAATCCCAACTTCCCTAAAGTTGTTGATGAGGTTGTACTAAAAAGTAACGGTATAATAACCATTTACTCTGATGGTAATCACGGTATAGATATTTATCCAAGTGGAAATGTCTATAAACATGAAAGTGTAACCTAAATTCTGAAAAATCCCCTCGAGTTCATTTCTGAACCGAGGGGATTTTTTCATCTTGTAAAAATACTCCTTATCAGTATCTTGTGTACATAATATTATATTTCCGTTATTCTTATGACTCAAACGATTCTTCATAAAGCAAATACTCGTGGCTATGCCGATCATGGTTGGCTTCAGAGCTATCATAGTTTCAGTTTCGCAGATTATTATAATCCCAAACGTATGGGATTTGGGACTCTTCGAGTGATCAATGACGATACCATAGCTCCGGGCATGGGATTTGGGACTCATCCACATGTCAATATGGAGATTATTACCATTCCTCTAGAGTGAGATCTCGAACACCGAGATAGTATGGGAAATGGTACTATTATCAAAAGTGGCGATATTCAGCTTATGAGTGCAGGAACAGGGATTCAACATAGTGAATATAACCCCAATAGAAATAAACAAACGCAACTTCTCCAGATTTGGATTCTCCCCAATAAACAGTGAGTCAGAACGCGTTATGAGCAGATTACTCTCAAACCTGAAGATTCTCATAATAAACTCGCACAAATCCTTTCTCCAAATTCATCCGATGCAGGTACTTGGATTCACCAAGATGCCTGGTTTTATATCGGCAATTTTGACGCGTCCTATACTACGGAATATATCCTGAAAAAATCTGGAAATGGAGTGTATATATTTATCATCTCTGGAAATATTGAAGTCAATGAAAATATACTTCATGCTCGTGATGGAATCGGAATCTGGGATACAGAGAAATTCACTATAGAAATACCCTCCTTCGCAAAAATACTGATTATGGAAGTACCTATGCTCACATAATTTCTTAAGAAAATCTTATTTTTTTGTCCTCATCCATTCTTCTATATCTTCTCGGATCTCGCTCACGAGTTCTAGATCTTTGATATCTGCGATTTTGAATTCAGGGACTCCACTTTGACGAACACCGTATACTTCTCCCGGTCAACGAAGTTCCAGATCAATTTCTGAAAGTTCGAATCCATCGTTGGTTCGTTCCATAGCCTTGAGTCGTTCTCCAGTATAGGATTTTATAGTAAATAAGTAACAGTATGATTGATCCTTTCCACGACCGACACGCCCACGAAACTGATGAAGTTGCGAGAGTCCAAATCGTTCGGCTGCTTCTATACACATAACTGTAGCATTCGGATTATCTACACCAACTTCCACGACCGAAGTGGAAGAAAGAATATCTATTTCTCGATTATAAAAAGATTGCATAATCGCATCTTTTTCCTTGGCTTTCATCTTCCCATGAATGAGTCCCACTCGAAAGTTAGGAAATACACTCTGGAGAATTTCTTGCATATTGACCGCACTGGCGACATCAAGCGTTTCCGATTCTTCCACGAGTGGAGAAATCCAATAAACCTGACGGCCTGCTTGCACCTCAGTTGCGATGAAATTATATGCTTCATTTCGCTCTGCTTCGGCCAAAACTCTGGTATGAATTGGCTTGCGACCAACGGGGTATTCAGAAAGAACCGAGATATCCTGATCTCCATAAATAGTCAATGAAAGAGTTCGGGGAATGGGAGTAGCGGTCATATTCAAAACATGTGGGAGAACTCCCGTTTTGTGTGAACTATATTGTTCAAGTGCACGACGTTGTTCTACTCCGAATCGATGCTGCTCATCGACAATCGTAAATGCGAGATTTTCGAAATGTACGGTGTCTTCTATGAGTGCATGCGTCCCTATAATCACAGAAATATCCCCATTTTTGAGACGAGATTTCACATCAGTTTTTTGTTTGGGTGTGAGTCCACCGACAAGGAAATCAGAAGTGATTCCAAACTCTCCGAGAAGTTTCATGGAACTTGCAAAATGCTGACGAGCCAAAATCTCCGTCGGAGCAAGAATAGCAACTTGAATTCCTGTTATTCCCCCTTGACAAAGGGGGCTAGGGGGATTTTTTCTTTTATCAATTTCTTCCACGATTCTTTCACAAACCCCGTCAAATTCACTTTCAACCTCAGAATTTGTAAAACGAAGAACTTTTAATCCATATCACTCAAGTTTTTGAGTTCTTCTTACATCATATATTTTTGCATCATCTTCATAATGAGAGTCTCCATCTATCTCTATGACAACTCAATATTTTGAACAATAAAAATCAACTATAAAAGAGTCAATTGGTTTTTGTCTCAGCCAAGTAATCTCAATCGTTTGCAAAAAATACCAGAGTTTTTTTTCTGGATGAGTAAGATTTTTTCTTAGCTCTTTTGCTCGTTCTACGAGTTTTTTCTCATATGGAAGAAAAGTAAAATCCGTATGTTTTTGAGAAATCCCCCCTCACCCCCCTTTGTCAAGGGGGAGATTTTGTTTCCTACTCTCTAGTATCGCGTGAATTGCTGCGATCATCACCACAATCGTTTTCCCTGTTCCGACATCTCACTGGAGGAGGCGTTGCATAGAATGAGGTTTTTCCATGTCTTTGAGAATCTGAAAAAGTACTACTTTCTGACCGTTCGTCAGAGGAAATGGGAGCTTGGAAATAATCTCTTTCACTGTTTCTGGATTCAAAGGAATCGATATTGCTCGACCAGTACTGATTTCTTCTCCGCTTTTTTTCCGTCGAATTCCCTCGTATTGAAGAGAGAAGAGTTCTTCATAAGCCAGTTCGGTTCTCGCTCGTTCAAAATCTGCTTTGGAAGTCGGAAAATGAATCGCCGTCAAATTGACTGATTTCGTGCGAAAACCCTTTTCTTTCCTAATCTCTTCGGGAAGTACTTCAGGAATAGTACGAAGATATTCACGAATGCAGCCCATTTTCCCCTCAAACCAAGCCGATGGGATATAGTTACACTCAGGATACACAGGCACAATCGATATTCCTTCGTCTTTTGCGAATTCTATATCGGGACTCGGAAATGAGAGTTTCCCGTATTCATACTTCGGTTTCCCATAGATTTTTACTGTATCACCCGCATGAAATTTCTGAAGCATATATTTCCTATTGAACCAAACAGCTTCCGAGAGAAATCCTGCTTTATCACAGAGAATCGCCTTGCTCAGTTCTTTATTATTTCTCGTTCGTTCGGTGGTCAGAGATTCGATCTTGACCCGAATCGTATTCGGTTCTTTTATATTCACATAACTAAAAAACTCTAGAACCTCCGACTTGTCCTTGTATGTCCGCGGGTAGTGTCCAATCAAATCCTCCACCGTCGAAATCCCGCCTTTCTGAAGGCGTTTAATATAGGAGTCTGTGGTGTGAAGGAGAGCTTTGTTTAGAAGGGTCATATTTATTATTGGTGATCATCTATTTCTCAAACACGGAAATCACCATCATTATCAAATTTTCCGATGGCACGATATTTTTTATTGATACGAAAATAATAAACGTCGAGATGTTTCGGTTGTTTCTTATGAAATTTTGCTCCAGTATTACTTCCTGTCATGAGCATCCTTTTTGTCTTACTGTATTGGTTAAGAAGTCAATGTTTCGAGAGATAATCATAAACTCCATCTCCTTCATAGATCGATATGGATTGCATATTAGAAAATTAGATATTCATAAGTTCAGACTTTGGTTTCCTCATTGTCGCTTCAATTTTTGCGAGAAGCTCCGGTGTCACCTGATTGTCAGGAAGTTGTACAAACTCTGGCACAAAATCATCATCAAAAACATTCCCATGAATCGGATTCACTTCAAATACCGGTTGAGATCGTACCATAACGACATACCGGATATTTTTTGTTTTCGCTTCCTTCCAAAGACTACTGAGATTTGAGCGATATTCACCCAAACTTATAAGTTTCGTTGTCATAGTGTGCAGGGTTATGTAACTTTAAATGTACAAGTAGTATAAAAGAATCCCCTAAAAAATCAATTTTTTTTGCATTTTCCCGAGAAAAACGTATTATGTGCGTGCCAAATTTTCATTCATAATTTTTTCATGCCTGCGTAAAACTCCAGATTGGAGCGGTTATCCCGTTCTCCTCTCCTGTGTTTTGCGCAGATAAGGCTAAGAATGAAAGTTTGGCGACTTCGGATAATCGCTCCACTTTGTTTTTCAGATCAAACACGAGCGATTATCTCACTGATAGTCGCTTTTTTATTGTTTTCTTGTTGTTTTTTTATTTCTTGAAGTAAAACTTGATTTACAAAAAAAAAAACGATAATGGTTTTAGATTTGTTTTAGTTTTATTTTACTTTCTTTTCTATTTTTTCATATGAAACAGTTCTTTAAGTGGCTCGGGAAACATATTGCCGGAGCAATGGTATTTTCATTATTTTCAATACTCTTTATAGCAGGGATTGTCTATGCTCTCACCTATCCAAGTGCTCCTCCAATGGGAGAAGTAGCAGGTGGAAAGTTTATGCAGTATTTTACTAAAATACTCGTAGATTCCAATATAACAACAACCGATGGAACAGTGAAAAAAGCCGCCACCACCGACCAGATCGGGACCCTCACTGAGGGAAAATGGTGTCAGGTAGTCGGAGGAAAAGTCGACTGTACACAGAATGCTCCTGCTGGAGGTGGCCCAGGATCATGTAATACTAATTTGATAGTTACATGATTGCTTACAACAATACTACCATCACCATGATATATGGTTCAAAATTGAGAATTATATTATGATTGGATCAGTTATCTCAATCCTTGAAATTGTTCAGTATTGAGTGGGCCTCCTATTATGAAATGTCTTAATGGGGTATGGAGTCAAATATATTCTCCTCAAATATCCAATTCATGTTGAGGTTAATAAGTCTTATAAATATTGCTGTACTATTTGTTCTTATTGATCAAAGGAGTCCTCAATAATCTCTTATCTGGCTTCTTATCTCCCGATTCTCGGGAGATTTTTTATACCATTTCACAGAAGTTGTTTTGAAACATAAGACTGGCTTCTCTGTATGTATAGAAAGGTTTGTTTCAACTCTGAGACCGGTCTCTGAATCGCGAATCAGCTCATCTGTAGCTTGATTTAAACGAGAGACTAGATAGAATTGAGACCGGTCTCTTATTCGGTGAGTAAAAATCTTTTTGATTTCAATCAGAAATCCTTATAATGAGAGCATATTTACCATTAATATCCATGATATGGCCTCAGTAACCATTCAGATACCCGACAAATTCAAAACCATTGTGACAAGTAATACTCAACTGAAAAGAATTACTTCCTATTTTGTCGAGGATTATTTAATAGAACTCTACCAAGATGCCCAAACTAAATCACTACTGGAAAATAATAAACAAGATAAGGAAATCAATACTGCACTAAAAACGACTCTATGAATTTCATAAGAACAAATTATTTTTTGAAGCAACTTCACGGTTTGCAGAGAAAGTTCCCCAAAGCCTGATTTGATATCGATGATTTTGAATCTTCTATAACACAGGAACCATTTTCTGACCTATGAAACTGAGTATATAAATTTCGGATAAAGAATTCTTCTGTACCGGTATGAAAACGGTGAGGTTTTCGACTCATAGTATTATTTTTAGACAAAACTCATTGTATTCCGCTCATAGTGTATAGCAAAAATCAGATGGAAAATGTATCTTGGAAAGATATTATACAAGCAAAAGAAGAAATATTAAAAGAACTTCAAAAGTAAATATCCATCAACAAATCTGGTGGATATTTATTGTTCCCTATTAACAATTACTAAAATGGCCACCAAAAAAGTTTACTCCAATACTCTCGCACAAATCGCCGGAAAAGTGGCTACCGCGCTTATTTCGATATTCCTCATAAAGATACTCACAAACTATCTCGATGTCGCTGGGTATGGACTCTATTCCAAGGTCTATAATTATCTCTCCATTTTCTCGGTAATTGCCGATCTCGGACTCTATACTATTACCGTTCGTGAGATATCGGAACATAAAAATAATCATGAGAAAGTTCAGAGTATCGTCGGAAATATCCTCACACTTCGTACATTTTTCGGGGGAGTTATTATCTTTCTCTCGCTCGCAATTGGGTTCCTCTTGCCAGGATACAATTCCCCGATGGCGATGGCAGGGATTCTCATAACGGGAGTTTTTACACTCTTTGGACTCATGAATAGTTCGGTTATGTCACTACTCCAAGCTCACCTC
The DNA here is from genome assembly GCA_963751115.1 of uncultured Candidatus Altimarinota bacterium. Classification (GTDB taxonomy): domain Bacteria; phylum Patescibacteriota; class Gracilibacteria; order BD1-5; family UBA2023; genus UBA1545. The sequence continues at coordinate 74,296 of CAVVTN010000017.1, read as the reverse complement.
AAAACCGAGTTTTCCTTCGTTTCTACTACCGCTGGAAAGGTTATCAATTTTCTTTCGGTCCTTCTCATCGTCTTCGTACTCCTCCCAAAAGGACTTATGTCGTCAGACCCCAATCTGCAATTTTGGGGATTTGTTGCGATATTGCTCGCAGGACTTCTGGGAAATATCGTCATGACGGGACTTCTCTACTTCTATGCTCGCAGAATAGAACCCATCAAGTTTCGATTCAATCCCGTCTATATGACACATATTCTCCGTACTTCCCTCCCCTATGGGATTGCTCTGTTTTTGAATGTCATCTATTTTAAGGTAGATATCATCCTCCTTTCGATCCTAGAACCTCGTGCCACTGCCGATATTTCCATCGCTCTCTATGTTGTTCCTATGAAAATAGTCGAGGTCGGGATGATGTTTGGAACCTTGTTTCTGAACTCTATGCTCCCACTCTTTACACAGTCTATTCAGAAAGTAGACAAAGAAGAGCTTTTTGGATATGTTGCGAAAGCCTATAAAATCCTCCTCATTTTCGGAGTCGGAATTGCTTCATTTCTCTTTATGAACGATGCGAATGTTATCAGTTTCATAGCGACTCGAGAGTACATCGAACATGCAAAATACCTCTATACTTCGCTCGATGCGATGCAGATTGTCGTATTTATTTTCCTCTTCTATTTCCTCTCTTCGCTCTTTACTTATCTTCTCATCGCGCACGACGAGCAGAAGAAGCTTCTCAAAATCAACTTCATTATCACTATCGCCAATCTCGTGGGAAATCTCGCACTCATACCATTTTATTCTTTTGTCGGGTCAGCTTGGGTGACGCTTGTATGTCAAATTCTATTGCTCGTGCAAACCTATCGAGCCACTCGTCATTTGGTGCATTTTAATTTCCTCCCGAGTTTCAGTTTCGGAGTTCTTTTCTTTGCAGTCATTGCCAGCGGGGTCAATTATTATCTCCTACAAATACTTCATATGGGAAATTTTATAACGCTTATTATTTGTACTGGAGTATTTTCTGTCATCTATCTCGGAGGAATCGGAGGAGTTTGGTTTTTGAATAGAAAAAAGCTCTCCGAATAGACGGGGAGCTTTTTTTCGAAATTGAAAAAATAGAATTTAATTATCTTTTTTTGGAGGTTCTTCAAAACGAATATTGTCTTTCAATAATGCAAGAAACATATCATATCTTCACATGATAATATCATCTTCAGATTTTCACTGATTTATGAAATCTTGTTCCATTTTATCCGCTGCATCCATGCCATTCCTAATGATATTTGACCGTATAGCCTCTCCTCACTCATTTGCATTCGCAACCAATTTTTTATATTCAGCAGATGTTTTATCTCATGTAAATTCTTGAAATTCTTTCAGTCGAGACATGAAAGTATTCAGATCCAGAAAAAAACTATTCGTGAGCTGTATATCCTTTGTATATTCACCAAATGCTTCATTAAGACAAGATCTTACTGTTTCAACTTGTCCTGAATAAAGCATATTTGAATCTATTTCTTTACTCACTAATTCTTCTCGAAGATGTGCAGAAGCTTCGAGAAATTGAGCTTCATCTTCTGATGTATAAACTCCTGCGCTATTAGGTGACATAAAGTATATATTTAAGATATAAGTAGGTATGTATTATTTGTTTTCTATATTGATTATCAATTTCTCGATAGGTTGAATGTAATTATCTCGTATCATAGTCATTTCATAAAAATATGCAAAATCCTCGTTTTTAAATCTTGCACTGAGAATATTCATCATACTATTTTTATGTACTTCCAGTGCTGCTTTTATTACTCACATACGTTCATATGAGGGCTTGTGATTATCCAATAATTCTCTATAAAGAACGTGTATTTCTCCTTTGTTCTTTTTCCAGGTTTCTATAAATTCTTGAAATTCTGGCAATACTGGGCGATTATTTAATTCATTTTCTCCTTTTTTTGCATCCTCTTTCATTTTAACTTTCTTATCTGCGTCAAAACTTCTCGTTATTGGTTTAAGCATCTTTTCCACATTTGGTATCTCTGAGAAAATATCTTCTAGTACGGGGGAAAGTTTTATCGGAGGAGCATCTCTTCCTAGTGGAAATCGATATCTTCCCTCTACTTCATACATTCTTGCAATAATCTTATTTGGATCTTTATCACCTGTTTCTTGGAGATGGCGTATGAGACTTTCTATTCGAGAAGCATCTTTCGTTTTATTTCCATGTTTTTTCACATCATTATTGAACATCTCTTTCAGAAAATTGAGCGTATAGAGATCTGCTGTCGCTTCGGGACTGGCAAGTTTTATCTTTACATCATCAATCATGATATGGTGGTTTCCCTCTCTTGGTATATAGCCTGGTTGTGTATGCCCATGACCCAATCCTTCCGCAAACATCTCCACTTCAAACGGAATCCCTTCGGGAGTATCTATATGGAAAATAATTTGCAGATTTCCCGTTTCCAGCAATTTATCCTGCGTAGCCAGATCTTCTATATGGGTCAAATGAGAATTATCGATAGATTTTACCATTAATCATCGAATTTCTCCTCTCGCTTGCGCATCTTGTAACTTCTTATGAATAGTATGGAAATCCTTATCCATAATCGCTACATCAAAATCATCAGGGAGAGACTTATAATCTTTAAATTTAGCAAACATCGCATTGCTACTCAAAACTTGATAATCTTTCACATCTGCCAGCAATGTTCCGAGCGTTTTCAATCCTCCTCTATAAGCTTTAGAATATTCTTCTGGAGAATGATGTATGACTTCTTTATTTTCTCACTCTCTTCCTTTTACTTTATTTTTTTCGGGAGAAGTTTCTATTTTATCATGGAAATGAGAGCTATGGACAGGTTCTATTTGATGAGGAATGTGTGTATTTGGCATGAAATAATAAGGACTCAGCGTGGGGAATAGTTTCATAAAACTCTTTGGAAACTGACTCGGGAAAATCCTACCTATTTTTGTATCAGAGAAAATTTTTCAACTTTTTCTCTTCTCATCTTTATGCTGTTTTGTTTTTACCGCATCCGATTCTTCTATCACTACCGCAGTTTCTCTCATCGCTCATTTACGTGCCATACCAAGCATTCATGCTCAGCCAGTGAATAATCAGAGTATAGCTACTATCGTCGCAGCTATATCTCATTGTTTTCAGCTCATCAACATTTTCCACAATTCCTTGAGTGCTTCTATTCATTTTTCTCCAATTAATTCCAATATTCACAGGGCTGGATTTTCTCATAAAAGTCTCTTCAATCTTATCTCTCATAGTACTTTCATCTCTGGATTGTCTGAATTACTATCGATCCTATATTGTGTATATCGTCCACTCAATAGATATGCTGCCGGTATATTATAGAGAAATTTTAAGGCATCCTCCGCAGTATTTCCTATTTCTTTTGCAAGAAGTATTCAGAGCTCTTTTCTACTTTCTGTTGATGTGGGGTGAAATTTATTTTCTTGTATAGTTTTCAGTTCTGCCTCGCTGATATTTTCTGCCCTTTGTGTCAATCATTCTGCAAAATGTTTTCCATTTTGAGCCTTCGGAATAAGTTTTTCATAATTTACCGCATTTGCCAGGATTCCTATTACTCCTGATCGAGAATTCGTTTCATTACAAATGGTGGAGAATTTCTCCAATCATCCAAGTATGATAATCTGCCCGACCGATTCCTGCATAGCTTTTCAGAAGTTTTTTTCCTCTTCTCTATCCCATCACTTTTGTCCATCCACATCAAATTTCGTAACATTGAATTCTCCGAGGTGTTTGTTGAGCCTATCTCAGAGTGCTGCTTCTATAAATGTTCTGACTCATTTTTTGATTTCTTCTTTTTGTCCCTGATATTTCCCTTCTATCTCTGCTAAATGTAAAACATAGTTAAAAATATGTTCCATCTTTTCTTGTGGAACATTTCATTTTTTAATCGCATCGAGCATAGAATCGAGATTCTCAGATGTCTGTTTCTCTCCATTCATCGTCGGTTTGCTATTTTCGGGAGTTTTTTGCAGTATCTCAGTCATAATAGAAAATAGGGTAACTTGCGAGTATAGTACTATATATCTCATAATTTTACAAAATATTTGCAAAAAATAGACTTCTTTTTATACTTGCCCACATCTTACTTATAATCAACCAAAAATATGGACTACAATAAAGCAAAAGAACTTATGAAACTTCAACAAGAAGCGTCAAAAATCCAAAATGAACTCTCCAATATCCACATAGAAGCAGAGTCTGATGGATTTGTCGTAACTATCGATGGACAGATGAAATGTATCAAAGTAGAGATAGAAGATGAAACTCTTCTCAAAGACAAGGCTCGTCTTGAAAAAGCATCTATGGAAGCGATCAATAAAGGTCTCAAGAAATCACAAGAAATCGCTGCCGACAAGATGAAGGGGGTTATGGGAAATATGGGACTTAATTTCCCTGGAATGTAAGGAAATGCGAACTAACTTCGATCTTCATCATGAAAACTTCCGTGCTTCATTCACCGTAGCTTCCGCTACGACTCATTACAGTACTCATTTTTCATGCGAATATCTGCGTTATTTCACATTTCAACAATTAATCTCAAAAATCTTTCGATGGAATACATTTTTCTCGCTATCATTATTCTCATACTCCTCGTTGGAGTATTTTTGACTTTTCGATTTTCCGGTAAACTAAATCTGAGTAAATCTCAAAAAACATACTATAAACAAGAGATACAAAAAACCTCCACTCTCCCCTCTTTACAAGAACAGATTCTCCAATATGATAAAATTCTCAATCATATATTGAGAGATTATGGCTATTCTGGGACCGTCGGAGATCAACTCAAAGCGAAGCCACGAATGATGAAAAACCTCAATACAATATGGAGTCTCCATAAACTCCGAAACAAACTCGCTCACGATATGGAGCCTGTTTCTGTAGATCTCCTCGATAAAAAAGCACGAGAATTTGAGAAAGAAATACTGAGATTATTATAAGCAATTGTCATTCCGACCGAAGTGGAGGAATCTTCCTATTTTTATAGGAATTTGTCATTTCGAACGAAGAGAGAAATCTTCAATAGCTCTTATTGCTAACACTCCTTTATTGAGCCAAGGAAGATTTCTCGTTACACTCGGAATGACAAAAAAACCACTGACTTTATAGACTTTCGACCTTACAAACTTCACAAACTACCAATATGGCAAAAACACCGAAAATCATCATAAAAAATGCAGAACAAATCGAAGGGATTCGAAAATCCTCTAAGCTTGCTGCTTCGGTTCTTGATATGATCAAGTCCTATATAAAACCAGGTGTTTCTACCGAGGAACTTGATCAAATCTGCAATACCTACATTCTCAATCATGGAGGCATTTCCGCTTGTATTGGTTATCACTGATATCCTCGATACACCTGCATATCCACCAATGATGTCATATGTCATGGAATCCCATCCAAGAAAGAAATACTCAAAGAAGGAGACATCATTAATGTTGATGTGACGACTATTGTGGATGGATATTTCGGAGATACTTCTCGAATGTTTGCTGTGGGAAATATCTCTAAGACACGAGAAAAACTAATCGATATAGCACGGACTTGTCTAGAAATAGGACTCAAGCAAGTATATCCTGGAAATAGATTTGGAAATATCGGATATGAAATTGCACGTCATGCAGAACGACACGGATACTGAGTAGTGCGTGAATATACAGGACATGGAGTCGGAGTGGCTTTCCATGAAGAACCGTATGTCTATCATAAAGCACCAAAAGATTCTGGAGATTTGATAGAACCAGGGATGATATTCACGATAGAACCCATGATTAACAGTGGAGCTCACCAGACCAAACTTATGTCCGACAAATGGACTGTGAAGACCAAGGATGGAAGTGATTCTGCACAGTTCGAACACACGATTTTAGTAACAGAAAGTGGATATGAGATTTTGACAGTAGTCTAATAAATCAAATAATCCCACAAGGAAATTTCCTTGTGGGATTATTTATTTGCAATTTATCCGGAAAAATATACTATATCGGTGCCAAATTCATTTATTTTTAATAACCTCGCTTTTTTTTATTTCTCGAAAAAGATTCAAAAACATGTTCAAGTTGGAGTAATTATCCAATTTATGCGTTTTAGTTTCTCTTTCGAGAGGCGTGGACAAATAAATGAGTTTGGCGACTACGGATAATTACTCCATTTTTGTTGCCAAAAACACCAAAATACCGAGCGATTATCTCACCATAGTCGCTTTTTTTATTCTTTTTGAAAGCAAACTTGATTTACAAAAAAAAAAAACGATAATGGATTGAGATTTATTTTTTTACCAATTCTTTTTATGAAACAGTTTTTTCAGTGGATAGGGAAACAAGTAGCAACAAGTCTAATAACGGCCATATTTTTCATACTCGCCGTTCTTGGAACAGTATATGCCATTAATTATCCGAGCGCTCCACCAGTAGGAGAAGTAGCAGGTGGAAAATTTATGCAATATTTCAATCAAATATTCGGACAACTGACTTTTACCTCCACAAAAGTAGTTGTAAATCCTGATATATGCACCCAGTCTGGTGCTTGCCTCAGTACCGCAGCTCAAAAAATAGATATTTCTGGTGCTCCTGTATTGTATGATTTAAGTAGTCATTGGGAATGAACTTCCGATCAAAATATAAAAGATCAGTGGAGAGCTTATTTTGTAGCTGGTTGCAATATTATTTTACCACCATTGGGGCAGTCAACAGCTGGTTGCTCCACGAGTTCTGATGGTGATATCGATGCGGTTATTGGATATACTTATCAACCTGCCATACTTCGAGCACTTGTTTATGTTATAGCAGGTGGTGCACCGAATAACTTTGTTCCACACGGATGTTTGAGTGCCCCAAATATTGTTCGATGTACTCAGGGCTATTCATGTAGTTATGCTACTTATCATCCAAATATCCCAGCATTTTTCAACGTATCTTGTATCGGAACTCCTACTCCTTAAATTTTAATTTTTATGAAAAAATCTGTTATTCTTCTTAGTTTCTTTCTCTGTTTTTGAGGAGGTATTTTCCTTGGATACATTCTCTGAACTCATAAGTGAGATTCTCCAAAATTATCCCTTATTCCGAATACTAATCTTTCCTCTTCTGGAAATAAATCTTCATCATCTCAGATACTTCCACAGGCACTCCTTTTTTGAAATATACCTCTGTCAAAAAAGGATTGTGAGAAATCTCCAGAAGCTGATCGTGAAAATTGTCTTTTCACTCTTGCGATACGATGAGCAAAAAATGGCTCTGATATAACTGGATGTCAAGAACTCAAGGATCGTGAACGTTGCGAAAAAGCAATTTCCAATGAATTCTCCAATCAATTTCCCATGCCTCCTAGATAACTTTTTTAGAAAATAATCCCACAAGGAAAATTCCTTGTGGGATTATTTTGTTATATTATTATTGTCATTCCCGTGAAGACGGGAATCTTCCAAATATCCCGTAGGAAAACTATAAGATGATCTTTTGTGTGAAATTCAAAAATACAGGGTAGATTCCCTCCTTCGAGGGAATGACAATATTTCCTATTTCTTCACTACCACATTCACCACTACCCCCTCTACATCAACTTCTTTCGATATATCTCCTTCTATCAAACTATTGTCCACAACAGAGAGTGTTTCCGAAGTGATATAATCTGCAAAAAGTACAAGAATTTTCTCCATCTTTTCTCACTTCAGAGCCACTCGTACTCGGTCAGAAACTTCGTACCCTGCTTCCTTGCGAAGGTCTTGAATCACTCGGACGATATCACGAGCAAAACCTTCGAGTTCAAGTTCTTCAGTTATATGAGTATCCATAGCAATCACCATTCCTGATCCACTCATAACATCGAGCGTGACATCTGAAAGTGGTTCATAGGCGATTTCATATTCTCATGATTCGAGAATAAAATCCCCCTGCTCCTTCGTCGCTTCCCCCTTGACAAAGGGGGTTGGGGGGATTTTTATTCTTCCATTTTCAAGCTCTTGGAAGTTTCCAGATTTCGCTTGAATGATCACATCTTGTACTGCTTTTCCAAATCGTGGTCCGATGAGTTTCGCATTGGGTTTACAAATTTTTCGAGCCACATGCGACATATCTTCGAATTTTACTTCTTTTATATTCAATTCTTCACGAATAATTTCCTGGAAATAATCGCTCAATTGCTCACCGATAGTTATAGAAGAGAGTGGCTGACGAACACGGATTTTTTTCTGACCTCGAAGTGCGAGTCCGAGAGTTATGATATCTCGCGCTCGTTTCATATCTGCTTCCAGATTATCGAACATATGAGCTCGGGTTGCTTCTGGAAATCGTTCCAAATGTACCGATTCATGACTCGTCAGTCCACGATATACCGCCTCCGAAACCATCGGAGTAATCGGTGCCATAACTTTCGTAAGTGTCACAAGAACATGATACAGTGTTTCGTATGCTTCGATTTTATCTCCATCATTTTCTGATTTCCAGAAACGACGACGAGAACGACGAACATACCAGTTTGTCAGGTCATCCATAAATTCTGTGATAGCACGAGTCGGAATCTGGAGATCATAACATTCAAATCCTCCCGCAACTGTCGCAACCAGTCGGTTGAGACGAGAAATAATCCATGTATCAAGATTATTTGTCAATGGAAGAGCGAGAAAATCTCGATATTCTGCATTTCCTATGCGAGCCGTTCATCGATATCCTTCTTCCATAGAGAGGTTGAAGAAATGTGTATTGAATGCACGAAATGTTCCACCGTGAGCTACTACCAATATACGTTTCCCTGGATACTGCTTAATAATATCATCAATAACTCATTCTACGCGTTTTTGGTGATCTGCCTCATTTTCCCCTTCCCCATATTCATAAGCAGCTCGATAATGATGTGATCCACCAAGATCTTTTCCAGATTGTTTCTTGTACCAATCTTCTATTTCTACAAAACTCTTTCCCGAACATATTCCTGCATCTCGCTCGATGAGTTCTGGGATAGTAATAATCTCCCCAGTAAATCCGAGTTCCTTTGCGACTATCTGTGCTGTCTCCTGAACACGTATGGCTGGTGAGGCAAGAATAATATCAAATGCTCTTCATTCTTCTTTCATTCTCTTTCCGGAAGCTTGTGCCTGTACTTTTCCTGTTTCATTCAAAAGAGAAGTTTCTCTTGCATCCGATATTCGTTTCCCGAGATTGGCATCTGTTTCACCATGACGCATCATAGTAATCCTCGTTCCTGACGGAGTCCAACCATCGATATTGGCGTAAGTCGTGAAAAAACTATAGGTATTCCAGAGGGGGAGAATTACCTTTTTCACAATCTCCTCCACACCTGCTTCTGAGAATCGAAGATCGTCGGCTTTTACAACCGGTGATAAAAGGAGATAAAATCTTAGTGCATCAGCTCCATATTTTTCCACCACTTCCATAGGATCTGGATAATTCTTGAGAGATTTACTCATCTTCTTTCCATCTTCCGCGAGGATCATTCCATTTACGATGACATTCAAAAATGGCGTATTATCAAAAAGCGCCGTCCCGAGAATGAGGAGTGTATAGAACCAACCACGAGTCTGATCGAGTCCTTCGGCGATGAAGTCTGCAGGAAATTTGAAATTATCGGTTCCTTCAAATGGATAATGTTTGCTCGCATACGGCATAGATCCAGACTCGAACCAACAATCGAGAACTTCTGGAATACGTCGCATTGGAGCACCGTATCCAGCTAATGCTGATACAAGAGCTGTTCCCCAACCAGCAAAAGCATGTTTAAGTCCGTCAACAGGAATAAAATGAGCACGTACTCTTTCCGAAAGAGATTGTCCATACAAAAACGTAGCCGAATTTGAATCATCATCTTTACTATGTGTAATAATAATTTCATCAACAAAATCTCTTAGGTTTCATACATCTTCGGTAAACTCTCATGCAAGTTTTTCAAGATATTCATTTCATACAAGACCACTTGGAGCTACCAATACAAGACGGTTTATATGAATCTTATTTTCGAGTAAATACTGCATGACTACTGGACAACCAAAACTATGAGCAATGATTGTGTCATATCCTCTAACATCTAGAGTATCAAGTTTTTCTTTCCAAAGAGTATATCTCGTCTCTTCACTTTTATCAAAATCTTGAACATCAAGAACAATGTCATTCTTTGCAAGTTTTTCTTGTGTTGGAAGCCACATTCACTCATATTTTGCTCATAATCATCTACTTTTATATCCATGTACTCCAAGTACCTTTTTAGCCTTTCTTGCCTTCGGATTTTTCAAGAGGATATTGTCCACAAAGTGCTTGTGGAGATTGACCGGTTTTCCTGAAGTAGAATATGCATAGGAAATATTTGGAATTGCCAGTTTGGGACATTCCTCTTTGTAGTGCTCGTTCCAGTTATTTTTCCCTCGTAAAATATAATCCATTATCGCAATACCAGAAGAATGAGCGCATAAAACTATGGTATTTCCTCGATTTTCTTGAATAGTTTTTTGTAAATATTGTGAAATTCTATCATAAAATTGTTGCGGTGTTTCTCCATTCTCACCAAGCTTATCATCGAGTTTTGACTCATGCCAAGAATCCTCATATTTTGGATACGCCTGACCATTGAGATTTCCATAATTCACATCCATCAATCCTGTATCTATAATGACATCAAGTTTTCTCTCTCATGCAAGTCATTCGATTGTTTCTTGCGTTCGCACAAAAGGAGAACTATATATCTTATCGATATGAATATTAGTCAATGTTTCTTGAAGCATCTTTGCCTGCTCTAGACCCTTTTCTGTCAGATGAGCATCTGGCTCCCAACCGATTCATTGAATATTTTTTTCACTTTCTGCATGACGAACGAGAATAATCTTCGTGATATCTCCAAATTCTTTATTCCCTTGATAAAGTTCCTCGACAGAACCAACCACTTGAATATCCCCATCTTCACTCTTCCATACCGGAATCGCAGAACCCCAGTAACGATTACGAGAGATATTCCAATCTCGCGCTCCTTCCACCCATTTCCCGAATCGTCCGTCCTTGATATTATCCGGCATCCAGTTTACTTTCTGATTATTCGCAATCATCCGATCCTTAAGGGATTCTACGCTCACATACCAAGCGGAAATCGCTCGGTAAATAAGTGGAGTATGACATCGATAACAATGCGGATACGAGTGGTCAATAGTTCCTACGTGAATCAATTTTTTCTCGAGTTTAAGTCGGTCAATAACAATCTGATTGTAATCAAAAACATATACATCATTATCGGTCAAAAGTCCAGTCGTATGCCCGATGGCATCGATATGAGAGATAAATCCAAGCTTCTCTTTCTGTCCGATCTCGGCATCGTCGATACCGTAGGCAGGAGCGATATGAACCACTCCAGTTCCGGAATCAGTCGTGACATGGTGACCGGGAACGATTTTGTACGCATTTTCTCCAAGCTCCATATCATCAGAAAGAGTTCCTACTTCTGCAAGAGTTACAACATCATCGAACATTGGTTCGTACGAAAGTCCCACGAGACAAGACCCCGGGTATTCACGAACCAAAGTATAGTCCTCAGGATTTTTGTAATAGGTCGCGATTCGGTCTTTTGCGAGCATATAAGTATCGCCCGATGCTTTATCGAGGATTTCTGCATACGTTAAATCTATTCCAACTGCCAGTCCCAAATTCGCTGGAAGTGTCCAAGGAGTTGTAGTCCAAGCGAGGATATATTTGCTTGCCGTTCCTTTCACTTTGAACTTCACCGTCACGGCTTTATCTTGCTTGTCCTCATACCCCTGATTCACCTCGAAATTGGAGAGTGGAGTAGAACAGCGTGGACAGTATGGAACCACTCGATAGGACTCATACACATACCCTTTGTCATAGATAGTTTTAAAAACATTCCAAACAGATTCCATGAAATTGGTATCCATCGTTTTGTAATCATTGTCCATATCCACCCATCGACCCATTCGCTCAACGGTTTTACGCCAGTCGTCTACATAGGTAAATACATTTGCACGACATGCTTCATTGAACTCAAAAACTCCGACTTTGTCCTCGATATCTTTCTTCCCAGAGATTCCCATCTTTTTCTCGACGATATTCTCGATCGGGAGACCATGACAATCCCACCCAAAGCGTCGTTCTACGAACTTGCCCTGCATAGTCTGATATCGTGGAATGACATCCTTGAGAGTCCCCGCAAGGAGGTGACCATAGTGCGGAGTCCCGGTCGCAAACGGAGGACCGTCGTAGAAGTTAAACTCGGGAGAATCCTTTCGGATTTCGAGAGATTTCTGGAAAATATTATTCGCTTTCCAATATGCAAGCATCTCGGCTTCGAGAGCTGGGAAAGATTGACGGGAATTGATTTGTGGGAACATAAGATAATATATTAAGTATTAAAAAAAGTAATTAATAATCTGCAAGACCCCCTTTTGAAATTCATTAAAATTTGATTTACAAAATCAAATAATGAGGACTATTTGAAGAATAATTATAAGGTAAAATCAAAGCTTGTCTGTTTTTATATTTGCAACAAGCTTAGCTCAACCATAAGGAGAGCTTTTCATATAAGCTTTTCATGATAATATTTGAACATATATAAGCAGTGCTCCTCAAAATGGCACAAGCAATCAAAGTGATATTCATACAAATGTTGTATATGGGAAATAATGACATCGATTAGCAATAAATGTGAATATACCCCATTCCATAGACACTCAACAAAAGAAAGCTATTAAAACTGATATAATTAAAAGAAGTGGAAGTAATGCGAAAAACAATATAAGTCCCAGTAAGAAAAGATTAATAGGCTTTTGTATTAAATGTTTGTTTTTCATAAAAAGTGAAGGTGAAAAACTAAAATTTGCAATTATAACTGTTTCGTATATACTTGTTGTACAAATGTCCTAGCGAGAGCAATCTCGGTGTAGGATCCCCTCCTCGGAGGGCAACAAGATTAGGTCTCTCAGAAATATATATTTTTGAGAGATTTTTTTATGGAATAAAACTCTTCTGCAGGAATGGTTCCAACCAGTTCTAAGAATCTCTTTTTATCGAAAGTCTTTCACTGAGAGACAATAATCCATGATTTCTTATCCTCAAAGGAAGTATTCAGTGCGAGATAGAAACGATTATTTTCTTTTCATTGAGTTGTCAATGGAAGTGCAAAAAACATATTTCCGATACGACGAATCACAAGAACTGGTCGGCGAAATTCTCATTTTCCATTCTGCTCATTTCCTATATTCATCCCCATTTTTATATACCATATCTCACGAGGGTTTATATACCTCTCTCCGATTTCTTCTGAATGAAGGTATTTCTTTTCCTCATTCCACTCATCGAACTTTTCGGTGGCTGGGAAAGACTGGCGGGAATTGATTTGTGGGAACATAGTATGAAATTACAAGATATAAAATTACAAAATTTAATAGTAAAGCTGAATGGTATTTTTTTGAGAGCTTTTTTGTTTCTATGAGTTTCAGAGAATGGAACTTTATTATTTATTTATAATAATATAAACTATAGATAAAACTGTAAGGATAAATAAAACTCCAAGAATGCGTAACAGAGTAATTCAGAAGCCTCCAACTACGTCTCGTAATTCCCAATTTCCAGATGACGTGGTATGTTGTGTTTGATTATCCTTATTCTTTTCTAAAAACTTAAGTAGTTGTTGTACTATTTGTTTATCTAGCAATGTAATATATATTATAATTCCTCTTTCAGAAGGCGGATGGTAAGCAACCAATCTATCATACCGAATATCTAAGGTAGAATAAGGTTGTAGCTCATTATATCGTAAGGTTTCTAGTGGATATAATAATCCATCCATTTTAATATCGTTCTCAGAAATTTCCATATTATATATTCGCCATAAGAAAATGAAATAGGAAATAGATGTTCCGAATACATATAATGGTGCGATAAATATTATCAATTTATCCATAATCACATTTCTATCTTCAATTCCGATGATATAAATGATAAAAAATAACCAAGCAAAGAATATAATTAACTTAATGGATTGATAAATCAATAACGACTTATTGAGTTTCATACAATGAAAGTAAAAAAAACTAAACCACCTTCCCTATCTCCAAAAACAATTCCACGAACGAGGGCTGTCCTCAAAAATGTTGTCGATTCTCAAAGGTATGGAGGATAGAACCTGCGATTTCCGAATGATATTGCTCCGAATGAGAACGAGGCACCACCGGATCATCGACAGAACTCCAAATATGCACTTCGTCGGATTGTGGAGCGATTTTCGAAAGATTTGCCATATCGAGAGCGAAACTTGCCACTGTTTCATTGATGAGTCATTCATCATCCAAAACAGGAGCAACGAGATGAAGTTGCGCGAGATGCTTGGGGAAAGTATTTTCTCCCAAATATTTCGCGATGAAGATTCCTCCGAGCGAATGAGCGACGATAATAGTTTTCTCTTCATTCAAATATGGAAATATCTTCTCGAACCAGATTTTCCAAGCTGGATACGAAGCATTTTCTCTGCACGGCATCTGTGGACTGAGCGATTCAAATCTATCCGAAAGCCCTTCGGCGAGCCACTTTTTCCAACTCGTGTATTTTTTATAAGGATTATATTCTGCATCACGGAGATATTGGAGATATATCTCTTCATTCTCGAAAGCTTCTCATCCTCCGATGAAGAGTATCTGGGGTTTTTGTGGAGTCATATTTTGAGAGATAAAGAAATATTATCACCTTGAATTAAAAACTCAATCAATAATTATAAAGAAGCAAAACAAATCATAGAAAGTATCCCAAAAGTAAATCATAATCATTTGGTAAATGTCATCGTATCCCCATACCAAAGATAGCCAATTAATAGAACCAAAAAAATATTTATAAACATAGGAATAAAAGTTGCTATTCCAAAATCATTCTTCTTTAAAAGAAAAGCATAAAATGTGAGACTACTGATATAAAATATCAGGGCCACTACATAAAAAAATATTGTTTTTGAGAAAAAATCCCCGGAACTTATTCGTATCCATTCTTTCATACAAATATCTCAAGAGGTCATTCCTATTCAGATAATAAAAAAGTAGAGAAAAGTAAGATTATTTGTCATATATTAAAAGCTATTTTCAAAAAATATAAATTTAGAATTTATACAAAAAAGCACCCATTATAAAATATGGATGCTTTCGGTTCCGATTGCCTCCTTTGTAAAGGAGGTGTCCGACCTTGGGAGGACGGAGGATTTTCGGGAAGGTACCACCTAAAGCGGGTGCTCGATTTGTATCCTATAACGGGAATACCCGGAGAGATCTACTCGGAAATGAATCCTTTCTCCTCTCGGCTCGCGGGTGATAACCGCTCAGATGCCTTTTGTAACGAGAAACAGTATAGGGAGAATTGAATTTTTGGCAAATTTTTATGTTATAGAAAACAAACTTATTATCCTATCTTCTTATATTATTTCTCTATTCAAATAAATCGCGCCTCTCGGAGAGTTTTATCCTCTCACCAATTATATGAAGTCCATGCCATAACAATACGTTCACCTCACTTTTCAGGATTTCTTGTCATGGTAAATTCTATATTTTTATACCCAGCACGGTGAACTCCTTCGATAGTAGCAAGCTTACTTTTGACATCCTCTAAATCTTTCCCTTTATAAAAGAGTGTCGTCACTTCCCCATGTTCTTCATAATATGTCATAACTTGTTCCCTCGAATAACCACTCAGTACTAGAAAAGCATCATTCAAAAGAATAGGAGTATTTCCCTGGTAGATACTTATAGGTATAGATCCTTCATTGATCATGAAATCCATCATGAGTCCCATAAATCCTACATTTTCAAATATTAGTTTCATAGTTTGAATTATTTCTGCATCATCCTCTATGCGATGAGAAAGCATATGCCGTCAAGCCATATTAGTCTGAATATGCCTATAAATATCTATGATTTTTTGCGATACAAATCAGTGTGTTTGCGATTGAAGAGTTCCTATAGGGATAAGTTCTTCTGGGAAAAATCGAGCATATTCCGGAATAACTTCTGTTCCCATACGAATATTGGTTCCTGATGGAAGTCGAAAATTTGACCAAAAAATTGGATGTTCATCTTCATCAGCATCCGTCAGAGTAAATGATATATTTTTATATCCATCGATTTCTCCCCTGTTTATCATCTCTAAATACCTTTCTACTTTCTTAAGATTCTGATCTTTATACCATTTCTTTGTTAATGAAATTTTTCGACGTATCATTTGTAATATATCATCCTCCTCACATCCTACGAGATTAAGAAATGCGGAATTAAGTGTAATCGGAATTCCCTCTTTGTTATATACAGAAATATAATTTGGAGAGCGAAGTACGAGGATATCAAACATCTCAGAAATATGCTCCAGTTTTACAAGTTCTTCTATAACATGAGGAAATAAACGTTCATTCACTCGTTTTCTTACATTCCGATTGAGAAGTTCCAATTGATGTGATGGCTTCAGTGATGTATTATCTTGAGGATGCAGAATTCCTATATCCAATGTAATCATTTTACTATTTCATCTCATAATAGATAATAAAAATCTATAAAGTAAAAAATCTATACTATAGTGAGATACTATAGGTAAAATATAATTTTTGGCAAATTTTTTGTACTATACCTTATTTTTAAGCCGGAAAATACACATCTAAACTCCCACTAAAATTGTGGCATATTCTACCGTGATTTCTTGAAATTTTGGTATGAGATAGGCATGTATTTTCATGCCTGGAGAACCAGATATAGCACGAGATCCAAGTTCATGAAATGGAACTACTGGAAAATACAAAGTTCCGTCTTCTTTTTCCAGAGTAATCGGTGCATCGGGTTCACGAAATATACTATCATGTGTGAGAGCAAATACTGTTTCTGATTCTACAACTTTCAGTACTCATTCATTTTCCCTCGATTCATGTTTGCGAATATATTCACGGTCCACAATATTCAATATTACCACCTCTACAACTCCTGGTATAGAAGTGAGGAGTTTTTTATATCCTTCTACCATCGGATGTAAAAGTTCTATTTTCTCGTCACTTTCCTCTTTTTTATGCATCGCGAAAAGATGTTCGAGATCAGATACTTGATTACGATCTGCATCAGAAAGTTGTGCTAGTGCATTCACGATGGAATACACTTTTCCTACTTTTGGAACATAATTTGCTTGAAAATGTTCTCCGTCCTTTCCACTGATACTTCGAGCAAAAAATGTCCCATATCCGAACCAATAACCAAGTATACTATTCTTACTACATGCACAATCTTGAATATTATTATAACGAATACTCATCGTATACTGGGAAAATATACCATTTCTAATAAAAAGCGTTATAGAATAATTTCCTACCAATAACCAAGATTTCAGATAGAGAAAATTCTCATACCCGATAATTATGATCATACAAATCGCAAAACCTATACTCGCATATATCCAGTCAGAGAACATAAATACTAGAAATGTTACGGGGATGCCTATAATCACAGAAAGTTGTACCACATGCAAAAGAAAAACAAAACGATGTTGGTGTGTTCTATAAATGATATTTTCTTCAAATTTGAGATTTGGTGCCATAAAGTTTATATTATAGATAAAATATACGAGTATTACGCTGCCATTCTCATATCTGTAATAACATCAAGAGCATAGAGAAAATACGCAGAAAGGCAAATATATTTAAGAGAGAAATATAATCCAGCTTGCATATTTTCTCTGCTTTTTTATAATGAGCTCGTTTATTTATATATTTCCAGAAAACCTATGAAAAACCCTCATATTCTCTTTACATTGACCATACTTTGCGCATTCTTTACCACTATTTTTGCAAATGTATTTCTCGGTGGACTCGGTTATATATGAACTCAAAACACTAATATTTCCACTCAAAAAGAAGATATAAAAATAGATACGCGAGCTCTCAAAAATCTCGGAGCAAGTGTCAAATCGGTTGCGAAGAAACTTTCTCCTTCCGTTGTGAGCATCATCGTTTCCAAAGATGTACAAACCTACAAAACTGATCCGTTCGGATTCTTCTATGAACCAGCTGGAACTGTACGGAAAAAGGTCGGTGGAGGAACAGGTTTTTTCATAACCAAAGATGGACTCATACTGACGAATAAACATGTAGTTTCTGATCCTCAAGCAAGCTATACTATCATCTCTGCTTGAGGTGAAGAATTCACAGGGAAAGTTCTCTCATTCGATCCGAGTACCGATCTCGCGATTATGCAAGCATATGATGTAGATGGGAAAAAATTGACCGACCGTGAGTCAGTGAATTTTGCAAAAAATGGAAACACTCTTGAGGTCGGAGATTTCCTCATCGCTATAGGAAATGCTCTTGCTGAGTTTAAAAACACCGTCACTTTTGGGGTTGTTTCTGCACTTGGTCGCACTATCGAAGCAGGAAATGTTGGAAATGGAGAAACGGAACTTCTCACCGGACTCATCCAAACCGATGCTGCCATAAATCCAGGGAATTCTGGCTGACCACTTGTGAATCTCGACGGAGAAGTTATCGGAATCAATACTGCCATCGCGAGTAATGCTTCATGACTCGGTTTCGCTATTCCTCTCTCGGAGAAAGAAGTGCAATATTTGATAAATTCTGTTGAGAAGAATGGGATAATCAAACGAGCTTTTATCGGAATCCGAACTACTTCACTGACTCCCGATATGGCAAAAAGTCTCAATAACAGCACAATCAATTCTGGAGATCTTATTATCGATTCCCCGGATGCTATTATAGGAAATTCTCCAGCAAGCAAAGCGGGACTCGAGAGTGGAGATATCATCACCGAAGCAGCTGGAACAGTACTCTGAAATGGAATTACTCTTCGAGATGTTATCAAAGATAAAATCCCCGGTGATGAAATCACTCTCAAAGTATGGGAAAAGAAAACTGAAAATGTGAAGATTGTGAAAATAATTCTCGGTGAACAATAGAAAGTTTTGACTTTAGAGAAATTTTCATACAATGCCTCGTCTCTCGATCAAATCGAATCGAGTAAAATATAAAAAAGGAGGCAGTAAAATGCAACAATCTAATGAGGTAAAAAGTCCAAAACCCTGCATATGTCATGAAGCACAATTTTATTGGACTATCGATCCAAAAACACACCATCCAATTCGACATTGGAATATGCCTTACCACCATTAAGCATCAAAAATAAAAATTTTTAAAAACACATACTAAACAAGGGAGGTTCCTATGGAACAAGGAGTGATTCAAGATCAAGAATCTACAACTCATGTAGATTTTCGTCAGTTTGACGGAGAAAGAAGAAATCAAGAGAGACAAAAATCTGAAATTACTCATTGGGTTTATGATCATCTTGTACCGCGTCACAAAGACGCACGAGCAATGCCTTCTTAAAAAAGCATTGTAAATAAAGGCCGCCATACTTGAGACTGTCCCAAAAATCCCATCGCTCGATGGGATTTTTCTTGTCTTTATATCGAACTTTCGGCTTGTATTATGGAAGAAACGAGTATAATGATCTTGTAATATTCTTCATCTCAAACCATGTTTAAGCCATACGATCAAAAACAGAACTTCCTTCTTCCACCGAGCTTCCAGAACTTTCTCGGAGAATGACACAAAGCCGTTGTTCTTAGTGAGATAATTGATGGACTTGAATTTCGGGAGCTTTTTTCAAGCTATGCGAATACCGAACGCTGAACATCTGCATATCACCCTGTCATGCTCGTGAAGATTCTCTTCTACGGATATATGAACTCTACTTTTTCCAGTAGAAAACTTGCCGACAAGACCCAATCGGATCTCGCATTCATGTTTCTCTCATGAGGCAACAAACCTGACTTCCGAACCATTGCCCGATTTCGCAGAGAGAAATGAGGTTTCCTTACCTCTATATTCGTTCAGATAGTCAGAAAAGCACAAGAACTCGGTATCATCTCATTCAGTGTCGTCAGTATCGATGGAACCAAGGTTTATGCCGATGCCTCCAAAAATAAAAATTCTGACCTGGAAGCGCTTGAGAAACAGATGAAGAAGTTCCTCAAAGAAGCGGATGAAATCGATGCGATGGAGGACGATGAACTCGGAGCAGATGATGACGGAAGTTGAATCCCCGAGGAACTCAAAACAAAGGAGGGGCGAGAGAAAAAACGCAAAGAGATTGAAGAAAAAAAGAAGAAAGTCGAGTCTAAGAAAGAAGCAGTAAAGAAAGAGATTGAGCACAAGGCAAAAGAAGGAATCAAGATGACTCGTATCAACTCCACTGATCCAGACAGCCGACTTGTGCAGATGAAACGAAAGGATTTTGCGAACGGCTACAATCCGCAGATTGCGACCGAGAATCAATTCATTATAGCAACGACGATGAACAATGCCACGAGTGATATACGAGAGCTCATTCCAGTACTCAAAGCCATAGAAGAGAAGTACCAAACAAAACCAAAACAGGTACTCGCTGACAAAGGGTATGCGAGCGAAGAGAACTATGATTACATGGAGAAACAGGACCTCGATGGATACATTCCGCATCCAAAACTTCAGCAGAATCTCAAAGGATGGAAGTATAGCGAGAAAAAAGACGAATACACTGATATCGATGGAAATATTTACACCTTCAAGCAGTATTCCGGAAGCAAAACCAAGAGAGGAAGAGGAAGACCGACTCTTACAGAGCCAACAAAGGAAAGTGATTTCAAATCGAAGGTCTATCAGACGAAAACGAAAGAAGGGAAAAACAAGTTCCTGCAGATGAGTAAAAACTGGATAGACCACTGTAAGTCTCAGGATGAAAAACTTTCCTCCGAGCACGGAAAAGAACTCTACAAGAAACGGTGCTACTCAGTCGAGCCCGTCTTCTGAAACATCAAGCGGAACCTTAAATTCGAGAGGTTCTCTTTACGATGACTCCAATGAGTCACCATTGAATGGAATTTGATAGCAATGGTTCACAATCTGAAGAAAATTATGAGTTTCAGACCAGTATAGATACCCATTGAAGGAAATTGGGAGAAAATCCAATATTTTCGAAAATATTTCTCATATTTCCGTCAAAGAAAAATCCCGAACAGGTTTGTTCGGGATTTTTGGGACAGTCTCATAGGGCAGATATTTTTTGTGAGGTTTGGTATCTTGATATCTGGAAGTCCTACATCTGCACTCTTTGTAAACTTTCTTCATATCCGCACTTTTGCAAAAATGGAGAATTTTTTCATGAGTCTTCGGGCTTTTTCAAAACATATTCCCATACTCCAAGCAATACGCCTATGACCATACCAAGGATGAGCCTCGTGGAGAGATTTCAACTCTGATTGGAGTAGAGCATCTTTTACTTCTACTTTTGATTGGTAGTACACGAGGGATCGTGCTACCTGAAGTGTTGTACAAAGAAGAAGTTTATTACAACCAGGATTATGCGAGAGGACCTCTCGAACGAGCATTATCCTGCTCATCTTTTTTTTTGAATCGCTCAACAACAACGCTGAGCGATCAGATGATTTGAATGAGATCAGTTTTTTCCTTCTCAAGCCTTTGAATCTTGGCAAGATAGGCCGATGAAGTAATTCCACTCTCATCTACTTCTTTTTTAAGCCAAGATCGAATAGTTTCAACCGTGACTCCAAATTCAGATGCTGCATCTGACATTTTTCTTCATTCAAGCTTTACTTGACGAAGTATAGTGGCTCTTACCTCAGGAGGTATTTTATGAAATGTTCCTGGCATAGAATATAAAAATAAAGAAATATAAATATATTGAACTCTCATTTTCTTGGCATCTTATTCAAATTTCATTTTATTTCTATTCAAATGAATGAAAAATAGGACACCGAGCTTTCGAGTTCGTGTGTCCTATTTTATCCGGACTGGTCAGAGTCATCTTGATTCCTTCTTTTGCCTTGTGCTCAATCTCTTTCTTTACTGCTTCTTTCTTAGACTCGACTTTCTTCTTTTTTTCTTCAATCTCTTTGCGTTTTTTCTCTCGCCCCTCCTTTGTTTTGAGTTCCTCGGGGATTCAACTTCCGTCATCATCTGCTCCGAGTTCATCGTCCTCCATCGCATCGATTTCATCCGCTTCTTTGAGGAACTTCTTCATCTGTTTCTCAAGCGCTTCCAGGTCAGAATTTTTATTTTTGGAGGCATCGGCATAAACCTTGGTTCCATCGATACTGACGACACTGAATGAGATGATACCGAGTTCTTGTGCTTTTCTGACTATCTGAACGAATATAGAGGTAAGGAAACCTCATTTCTCTCTGCGAAATCGGGCAATGGTTCGGAAGTCAGGTTTGTTGCCTCATGAGAGAAACATGAATGCGAGATCCGATTGGGTCTTGTCGGCAAGTTTTCTACTGGAAAAAGTAGAGTTCATATATCCGTAGAAGAGAATCTTCACGAGCATGACAGGGTGATATGCAGATGTTCAGCGTTCGGTATTCGCATAGCTTGAAAAAAGCTCCCGAAATTCAAGTCCATCAATTATCTCACTAAGAACAACGGCTTTGTGTCATTCTCCGAGAAAGTTCTGGAAGCTCGGTGGAAGAAGGAAGTTCTGTTTTTGATCGTATGGCTTAAACATGGTTTGAGATGAAGAATATTACAAGATCATTATACTCGTTTCTTCCATAATACAAGCCGAAAGTTCGATATAAAGACAAGAAAAATCCCATCGAGCGATGGGATTTTTGGGACAGTCTCTTCGACGGAGGTTTTTTTATTATTACATATCATTTTTAAAATTCTCTTTGACTCTAGTGAGGATTTTTTTCTTAATATCCTCATAAAATTCCGATTGTTTATAAAGCATAATAAACTCATCTTTGTTGAATATAAGTATCTCTGAAGGACTACTTACAACAATCTTCGCACTTCGTGGCTCATTAGTAATAAGGGCCATTTCTCCAAAAATATCACCAGAATGAAGGGTTGAAACTTTTTCCCCATGTCGGTATACATCCACACTTCCTGATTCTATTAAATATGCACGATTATCGGAAGTATCTCATTCTGACATAAGCACTTCCCCACTATCGCACTGAATTGCTTCCGACATCATTATGAAGTAAGCGATTTCTTTTTGAGTGAGTCCTTCAAATATATAGAGTCCATTTTTTGTATTTGCTGCCATAAAAAATAAGATAGGAAATAATAATATGTCTTCACTCTATCACAAAAAGACAAATCTCGCAAACATTGCTTGCAAAATCATGTTTTTCTGTATGATGTTGCCATTCGTAATCCCTTTTTTTATGAAGATAGAAAATATCACACTCGCATATGGAAATAAGAATATCCTCAAGGATGCAAATATTACTATAAATCCTGGGGAATTTGTATTCCTGATTGGCTGATCTGGGAGCGGAAAAACCAGTTTTATCAAGATGCTCATCGGAGATTTGAAACCAAAATCCTGAAAGTTTTTCATGTCGGAAAACAAAGATGTATTTACGTATACAGAGAAGGAACTCCTCGCCTATCGTCGAAGTATCGGAGTAATATTTCAGGATTACAAACTTCTCCGATCAAAAACAGTCCGTGAAAATGTTGCTTTTGCGATGGAAGTAAGCGGATACAAAGATAGTTATATCGCTGAAAAAGTTCCAGAAATCCTCTCTCGTGTTGGACTCCTTCATAAAAAAGAAGCCTTTGTAGAAACGCTTTCTGGAGGAGAAGCCCAGCGAATCAGTATCGCTCGGGCTCTTATTCACGATCCCGATATCATTATCGGAGATGAGCCAACAGGGAATCTTGACCCTCATAACGCTACTGAAATTATTGATCTCCTCCTAGAACTCAATTCTCAAGGGAAAACCATTATCATCGCTACCCATGATGATCGCATCGTCAATCGTCTGAGGAAACGAGTTATCACATTCAAAGATGCTCGAATTATTTCCGATAAAGAAGGTGGTGGGTATGAGTTATAGCCCTCACCCCAACCCTCTCCCAAAGGAGCGAGGGGGAATAAAAAGTCATCCTGAGTGAAACGAAGGATCTACCGTTGTAAATCCCCTCAAAAGAGTCTTACGGTCGTAGATTCTTCACTATCGTTCAGAATGACAAAAATATTCTCCCGTCATTGCGAGTGAAACGAAGCAATCCAGGACAAATAATCCCACTCCTTATGAATAAACAATGTTGTATTTATATGCTTGCAAGCAAGCGGAACGGTACACTATATAAAAGCCCTGAAAGGAACGAATAGAAGTAGAAAAATTGAAATGATAGAATCTGCAAATCCACTCTGGGAGGATTTATATCCAAGTATATGTGAATAAAGGAAAAATATCCTGGATTGCTTCGTTCCTCGCAATGACAATATAGATAATATAATGCAATTCCATTACTGACTACTAATAACTAATTAACCGACAATCTCCCTCACTATGCTCAATCATTCCGAATCGCTCGCAGAAAAATTCATCCGTAGAGGCTTCTGGCTCTATCTTTTCTCATTTCTCATCTGACCCCTTGGGTACATCGTCAAGATTATCCTTTCTGCAGATCTGAGTGTTGAAGAAATTGGACTCCTCTATGGTATACTGAGTCTCGTCTGATTATTATCGGTATATCACGACCTAGGACTCACCGAAAGTTTGAATTTTTTCTTACCTAAATTTATCGTCCAGAAAGACTGGACACGATTCAAATCTCTGCTCGCTTATTCACTTGGAGCACAACTCATAACGAGTACGATTATTGGATTAGTACTCTTTTTTTCGGCTGGTTATTTGGCAGAACATTATTTCCGATCAGCAGAAGCAGTGGGAGTTATACAGATCTTCTGCCTCTTTTTCTTTGGGATGAATATTCATAGTATGAATACGACTATTTTTTGAGTAACACAAAATACCAAACTTCAAAAAGGAACCGAGTTCCTTCGAATGATATTCGTTGTACTTTTTACGCTCGGTCTCTATTTTCTCGATCGAGGAAATCTGATTACCTATGCTTGGACATGGATTGGCGGAGTAATAATAGGAATAATTTTTGGTTCTATTTTTATGTATAGAACCTACTATATTCCTTACCTCAAAGATGCAGAAATTATCATTGATAAAGAATTGATTCGAAAAGTTATTAAGTACGCACTCTGGGTTGTACTCGCTGCGAATGTCGGAACGGTACTTTCGCAAGTCGATATGCAACTCATCATCTATCTCCTCGGGACCAAAGATGCGGGATATTATACGAATTACCTCAGTATTATCGGGATTCCTTTTATTATCATCACGCCAATTATCGGATTCCTTTTTCCGGTTATTTCAGAACTCCACACAAAAGGAGATGAAGCGAAAATCACTGCTATCAAAACTCTCTTTTATAAATATTTTGCCGTTCTCGGACTGGTTACGGGTATGTTTATGTTCGTATTTGGACCAGCGATTGCCAATGTACTCTTCGGACTCAAATTCACGATGTCAGGAATTATTCTTCAATATTCTGCATTTTTTATCGTTTGTAATTTTCTCCTCCAGATCAATTTCCAGATTCTCGCTGGAGTTGGACGAATCAAAGAGCGAGTCAAGATTCTCGGGGTAGGACTTATTTTCAATGTTGTTTTAAATATTGTTCTGATTCATTTCTACGGCGTGGTTGGTTCTGCTCTCGCAGTCGGGCTTTCTTGGATACCAATCTGGTATCTCTCCGATCGAAGTACGCGAATGTATTCCAATGGATTCGACTTTGTATTTTTCACAAAAAATCTCATACTCGCGATTATCATCGGTGGACTTTCTTGGCATTTCCTCACTCCCCTATTCACCGGTATCACTCGAGTTCAGTGACTTATTTATATCACAGCAATTGCCTTTTCTACGATGATCCCCTTCATTATCCTCAATCTCCAAGAATGAAGATTATTCCTCCGAGAACTTAAAAATATGAAAAAATAATTTCATATAGCCCTCACCCTAATCCTCTTCCAGAAGGAGAGGGAAAAACATCAGAAAGCACATATGTTCTACAATTCTATCTATGTCCCCTATTATACAAAAACTTGAATCTCTTCTCGGTGTAAAGCCTATTCCTTCTGATCATGAAAAGGAACTTTTTTCAAGGACTCAGATTTTCATACAATCTATTAAGTGGATTCCATGACTCCAAATGGTGGCAGTTTCCAATAGTCTTGCAATGTATGCAACACACCCAGGCTCCGATATAGATCTACTCATTATCACTACACCGAAGCGACTCTGGATAGCACGAACTCTCATGCTTTTGATTGCAGAACTACTCGGAGTCAGAACCAAACCACACGATGAAGCAGGGAAATTTTGTTTTCCATTTTTCATGACAAATGCAAATCTAAATCTCGGAGAGATTGCCATAAAAAATGATTTCTATCTTGCCTATTGGATTCAAACTCTCAAACCTATTTTCGATACAAATAATACCTATACACAATTCATGGAAGCAAATAAGGATTTTTCGAAAAATGTCTTACAACAAGCGTGCGAAAATCTCCAAGAAAATCAAAGGTATCATATAGAGATACCAGAGAATACTCAAATATCTCATATCTGAGATCTCCTTTCCCCTCTTCTCTCGATCATAGATTGATGTCTCGGATATATTTCCAAAAAACGCATCGCCCAAAAAATCCCCTCCGAATGAGCGGAAGGGATTGTAGTAAATGAGAATATGGTGAAGTTACATTGGAATGATAAGAGAAAGGAAATAAGAGAGAGGTTTATTAATTCTTTCTTATAAGATACTTTTTTTATTTACTTCACATTAAGGCTTTGGATCCTATTCCAGTTATTTTTTCTAAAATAGTTCCCACTACAGATAATAAAACAATTAATTTAGTAGCCCTCCAACATGCAAAACCAAGTAAACCGATAATTGTAATTGCTGCAAGAAATATTGCTGGCTTCGTTTCTGCTAATGTCCAAATAGCCTTGAGTCATTCTTTTCCCAATCCTATAGACATACCAACTGCTTCATATGTTGCCCTATCAAATACTGATGCAAATACTGCTTTCATTTCTGCCATATATGGACCATCTGGCGAATCTATAAATTGTATAAAACGAGTTACTACTTCTGGACCAGGATTTCTTTCGATAATATAAGATGATAAAAGCATATAAAGAGTGGATCGTGTTCCAGTATCCATAGATTTTACATCGGTTTTTCCTTTAGTAAGGATATATATTTCCAATATCTGTCGCATAGTGAGAGAATTTCCATTCTCATATTGACTCGTGTAATCTCCGAGTCACAAGTCTTTCATCATCTGCATAACAGATGTTCAAAAACCTCATTCCTTAATCATTTCTTTTATAAAAGATTGAGTTGGTTCTGGGTATTTTTTTATCTCTAAAGTATCTCTATATTCCTTAATAGGAGAAATTCATTCTTTACCTCGATCAAGAAAACATCTCGCAAGTAGCTCATCACTTAGTCATTGTGATCGAAGGGAAACTATATTTTCTGCCAAAATACCCTCTTCACTTCCATTACTATTTTTCTTCCACATCATGGAAGAAAAATGAGATAAGGCCTCTGTGGGGTTTGTTAAATTCATTTTTTGTAAACCTTCTTTTATTTTAACTATTTTTTCATAACCTATTCATTTATAAAGTGCTGTAAGTGTCTGCTTTATCGGTTTTTCTTTCCAGTTAGGCTGTAAATCTGCATCATGTTCAAGATTATCATTAATAAATTTTTCATTCTCTGTCAGAGTTTTCATAGCAAGGAGTACTGCTTCTTGCCATTTTTGTTTTTCTTCTGGAGGTTTATTTTCAGGAATCTTAAACCAAGAAACGTAATCTCCATGACTTTTAATTTCAGAATATGATTTTTTAGTAAAATCATCAGATGATAATACTAATTCTGCCATTATAGTGGCTTTTTCTTGTGCATCTTTTTCTGTTTTTCACCAGATATTATCACGAGTAGCTTTTTTGATAGCTCACCACCATGAATCAAATGACTTTGTTTTATCACCTTTCATGACGAGAAAAGAAACCATTCAAGAATACGCAATATCTCCTCCTATTTCCTTAGTCTCACTTCATTTTTTAACATCCTCATCTTTCTTTCCTTCTTTATTACCACTATCTACCCCATTGTCGGGAATCTTTGGCACTGTCGCCTCGATTCCAAACATCTTCGCAAGAGCAGGAAATTTTCAAACGATCCAGTTATTTATACCATCTGTAAATGAATCCCACATTGTGGCAATTTTATCTCACAATGAAGCTATTCAATCCAAAAACCCCAATCATTCTTTTCCTTTTAATTGAGTTATTTCTTTACTCACTCCTGCAAATGCTGTTAATACAATAGCACTCCCACCACTAACCGCAAGGGCTTTCTTTAAATCATCCGCTTTGTCTTGTGTATCAACGACTACTTTTGATTTTTCAGCAATAAATACTTTAATTTTCTCTAATTGTTCCTGAGTCGGAAGATTTGTTAAACTTTTTCTGAAAGTTTCAAGATCTTTCTTTGTAACTTCAAAAGCCTGAAAATTTTCAGGCATATTAATAGGACTTGTAATACCAAGTTCGGAACGAAGTTGTTCTTTGGAGTCAATTTTTATTCGTTCATTCTGTGGAGTCTTTTCCCCTGTTGATACCATGATATTTTCTCATAAAGATATAAATTACTTTTCGATTGTAGCATATAAACAAGTAAAAGGCAAAATTTTGCCTTTTATTTTATGAGAAAAACCTAAAAATCTTGATGATCAGAGATTTTATGAACGATGAGAACTTTTTTACCAGTGAATTCTTTTATACCACAAAAGGCTCGATACTTTCCCGTAAGACGAAACTAATAGATTTCATACTTTTTCGGTTGTCTCATCTTAAAATCCAGTCCATGAGTATTTCATGATAATAATGACTTTTTAGATTTTTGATATACTTGTACTAATCATCTCTTTTCGAGATATAATAGTACTTCTTCTGTTTCCCGAATTTCTTCGAACATATTTTAGATATTTACGAGATCAGAATACTGCACATTCATAGCTTTTCCAGCACTCTGTTCCAACGATTCTTCGAATTCATATTGAATCCGAAGCTTTTCATACAGGTCTTTCATACTGCGAAAATGAGTAGTAGTAAAGGTTATATTTTCATCTATCGTGATAGTAGTCATACAGTTATTGCTTAGGATTATTCTTCATAGTTTCGATTATATAGAAACTTCCGTGAAAACAAATTAAAAGGCAAAATTTTGCCTTTTAATTTGTGAATATATTTTATATAAAACTATTTTGACTGATTAGTTTTATGAAAAATGATTCCTGGTTGTTCTTGTCATCTTACAACCTTCATTGCTGTCTCGACTGGATCGCGAACCATATTTGCTGTAACATCAACGACATCATAAGTAATAGTTGCTGCTTGTGCGATTACTGCACCTTTCATTACTACATTTGCACCTCTTTCTAGTGCTTCAGCTCATTTCACTACATTCGTAGATCATTTTGCAGCAGCAACTCATTTTGCAAAATTTCCGACTATTGGAACAAGTCCTACAACACCAAATCCAAGACGAACAAAAGACTGAGAGGTACTTACTTTTCGTCCATTAATATCAGTTCCTGTCCAGAATTGTTTCCCTGCTATACCAATATCCCAAATTCAAGAAGCTATATTTCCTCATGGAATCATACCAAGAAATCACATACCCGCATCAAGTGCATCGAGTCATGCTGCTTTTATATCTCATGCAGCAATTTCATTACCAACTGTACGTGCAGCTCCTGCAATAGCTACATATTTTAATCATCCATAAACTATTCCCATGCTCTTCTGTCCACCTGGAGTTTGACCAAATGTTTCTGCCCGAGTAATAAGACCTTGTGGATGGGCAAGCACTTTAGCAAGAAGAGTATTTCTTTTGAGAACTGCTCTTAATTCCACATCAGGAATTTTTTTCCAATCAATTCCGGTACCTGTTGTAAGTTTCGCACCAGCATTATTAAGCTCGAGGATTTGCTGATTTGCAGCATTGATTTTTGCTGGCATTTCATCACGAAGTTTTTTTGCCTTAGCTGGATCTTTTTCATTATTGAGAGCATCTTTTGCTGCTAGTGCCTCTGACTGAATAGCATCAATCTTGGTTTTTACTCCATCCATTTCTTTCCCAAGTTGGTTGAGTTTATCAAGCTCTTTTTGAACCTCTACTTTTTGTGATTCAACAGCTGTCTTTGTTTGATTATCATTCTTTCCATTATTTGATTTCAAGGCAGTTTCAAATGTCTTGGCAAAAGAATTTTTCTCTGCATATAATTCTCTTAAATCTGATTCGAGCTTTAATCGTTCACTTACTACTGGAGAGGCTGCAAGCTTTGTTTCTATATCCTTAATCTTCCCATTCACTTCAGCAATCCGTACTTCTGCCTGCTGTCTCTGAATGAGCAATTCCTTTCATTGCTTAATATGCTTTTCTTTTCTTGCAACCTCTTTGGAGTGATCCTCAAGATTATTCTGTCACTTTTTATTTACATCTTTGAGAAGCTTTTCTTTATTCGACTTCGCCGTTTTAATTTCTCATTCAAGTCTTTTTACTTCATTCTTTGCTGCTTCAAGATCAGTAAAAGTTTCATGAATAACTGATGTGGCTGGGGCTATTGGTGCGATAGGATTTCATCTTCCATCAACAGATCATAACTTTCCTAATTCCCCTTCCAATCGAACCCTCTCATTTACAACTTTTAATTCCTTATTTAGCTGATCCATTACTTTCGTATTTGTTCTATGTGTATTTTGATCTGTCGTAATTTCTATTACAGTACGTCATGTATCATTCGATCTCACTGTTGCTAATTGTAATTCCACCGTGTTGATTTTTGTCTTCGCAGCATCAAACTCCTGTTGAAAATTCTGTCTTTCAGATTGTTTTTTTTCCAGTTGCTTCTCGAGAGCCTCTATTTTTTTATCACTTCATTTATTCGCTCACTCAAGCCTTTTTCTATTTATTTCTTCAATCTCCTCTTTTGTCTTTCTTGTCTTTCCAGTACTATCTTTTGCTCATTTGGTCTTGAGAGCATTCAGATCTGTTTCACGTGCTTTTATTCGATCCTCTGTCTGTTGTGTTTTGGATTCTGCTCGCACCATTTCAGCATCCAATTGAGAGATAGATTTTCGAGTTGTAGGATCATCATATGCCACTGCTCCTGTATTGAAATGAGTCATAGAACGTGACTTCACGTATTCATTGCCAATTTCTATAATTTTCTTCGGGTCTCGTTCATTTCTTAGAGATTCCAGAAGAGTTAACTGTTTTTCAAGTTCAGCTCTCATTCCAAAAGTTGTTTTTGTATTTTCTTGATATGATTTCAATTCATTATTCAGTTTAGAAATATCACCATCAAGCATTGATCTATAATTAATACCTGTTTTTCAAGTTGTCCAATCAAGCATCCATCCATTTACCTTTCCATTTACATATTGTGTGGCAACCGTTGGTCCATAAAATACCCATTTGGGACTTTTCCAAGTTCCTGGTTTATTTATCGGAACATATCCGAGCTGAATAAGACGGATAATATTAAATGTAGTAACTGGAGCTATGGGGAGATTCGATTGTTCGATACCATTCTCTTTATCTCCTGGTGGCGGAACAACCGCATCACTTTTTGGAGCTTCTGGAGGTGGAGGAGTTGCAACCAGTGGCATAGAAGAAACCTGTGCTAATAAAGATTGGAGTCCATTTTTTGTTTCAGATGAAAGACTCATACTTCCAATCTCTTTACGGAGACGATCAAGCTTTTCTCGATCCATAGAACGAAGATCATCTATATCAATCTCGCCGTTTGCATCATAAGAT
This sequence comes from uncultured Candidatus Altimarinota bacterium, assembly GCA_963751115.1. Lineage (GTDB taxonomy): Bacteria > Patescibacteriota > Gracilibacteria > BD1-5 > UBA2023 > UBA1545. The sequence goes on along the minus strand of CAVVTN010000017.1, from coordinate 42,510 downwards.
AATTCATTGAATCCCTGACTATAGAGTTCAATACGATCTTGTTCCTTATCACGGATTACAACAGTTTCTGGATTTGCCATACAATTATTTTAATAGAGTAAATAAATCTTATTATCTAAAAGTTTATTATTATTCTGGAATATAAATCTTTTTTGTTAGTTCTCACAAATTCAAGTTAGCATTATTTTTTTCAGACAATGAATATTTTTTTTCAAATGCCGCCTTTTCTTGTTCTCCTTTGTTATTATTGAGAGAACTTACATCTGGACTTCCCGTAAGATACAAGCGCAAAACTCGTTTTAAAATATATGGATCAAGTCCTCTTGGTGGAACTTCTGAAAGTTCCAGTTGGGTCGTAGTGGAAAATATGCTTTTATTTGGATCTTGTGGGTAAACAAGATTTTTAAGTGTTCGACCTTGAAAATTAGGAGAATGAATGTAGTTTAGATAATCATCTATCTTTCCATCTCCCGGCTTTCCTTTATGTGAATCCGATTGCTTCGTAATACTTTCTATAAAATCTTTATTTTTATCTCCCATTACTACCTCTTTTGCTTTCTCCTGACTTGGAGAAATTTTTCATTGTTCACTCGGCTTTGTTACTCCTGCTTCTCCAGCTACAGCACCGACTTTTCCAGCCACATCACCAGCAGTTGCAGCAACTGCCGATCCAGCCTTTTCGAGTTTTCACATTTCCCCTTTCAGATCAAGTCGTCCAGCACTTGCTTCGCTCAAAACTCCGATACCAAAAAGAGTGCCCAGAGTTTTCCAGAAACCAAATTTCCATATCGCAGCTATCAGTGCTCCTATTACTACTACCCCTCCAAGAGGACTTTCTTTTGATGCTCCATTAATCATATCAGTAACAACATTCACCATTCATGATGTTCCTGATCCAATAATCTTTCCACCCGTACTGCCAAGTACTCCACCGATTCATCCTATGGCAGTTGGCACATTACTACCGGATTGTGGTCCAGTATTTCCAGAAATTGCTGGTATAACCGTATTCATACTTGCTTCTACGTTTTTCTTGTATTGTCCAAAATCCTTCATCTGCTCTATTACTGAAATCATATCGGGAGAGGATACTCTGAAACTATCTTGAGAATCCAGTAAAGTTTGCTCTGCAATAGAGAGCGTGTGTCCTGCTTGGACTTGTTCACGAAGATATTCGAAATATTTATTTGGATCCCTTGCTTTATCAAGATTCATCACTTTCCCGTCTTTATCTCGAATGCTCGCACTATACGAACCAAATGTCTCCGCACGATACAACATTCCTGTTTTGAGAATATCTACTGTGCTATTGAGTTTCTTTCCTTCTATAAGCGTATTGAGACGAAGTGCGAGATCGACATTATTTTGAAGAAGTTCTGGGGTTGAATGTGCCTGATCAATAGGATTCACCTCCAATTTATTACCAGATTTTAATACGATTCTCTGTCCACCTTTCTCAAATTGCTCCAGAATAACAGATCCTGCATATCCTCGAAGCAAAGTTTCATATCCCTTTGGACAAAGAGCAATGAGTCTTTCTGTAGTCTGAAAAGAACTCTCAATCTTATCTGGAGCGAGGTCTGCAAGAGTTTCTTTAATTTTTAATTTTTGAGCTTCATAAGATGTCTTCAAACTATCTGTTTGTGTTTGAGTCTGTTTCTTGACAGCTTCTCTAATAATTGCCTTTTTTTCATCCATTTGAGATTTCTTCTCAATATTTTCGATAAAAGTAATATACTGTTCACTGGTAAAAAGTATAGTTCCATTAAATGGTGGTACATCAGCATCAGTAATTTCCACATGTCAAAAATGTTTTACTGATGCGATAAAACTATCTCTCGTAAACTGATGATTGGTTCTATTTGGATCTTTAGCTATTTCCATTCTCAGTTCTTGTGAACCAAGTATCTCTGTTTGTCCTGCCATAAAACGTAATGTAATGAAGTAATTTCCTTCATCTTATCGTATTTTGGATGAAAAAGCAAAAATCGAGCAATCTTTTTTGTAATTTCTCAGAGGATACATATAATCGAATTCATACTCTATGAAATATATTTATGAAAATCCCCCTCGATTCTGCACTCAAATACAATTGGTGGACTCCTGAATCCAAAAAGGGGGATATTTCCATAAAAACGCGTATGGAATATCTTTTGAAATACGGAACATTTGAGGAACTTATGTTTTTATTTCATACATTGAGTTACAGGGAGATAAAAGATTGTTTTGATCGTATCAAAGGAGACGAATATCATTGGAATAAAAAACGGAGATTTATCATAGAATATATTTTACAACTCCATAACCATAAAAAGCATGCAAAAAGAGCATCGTAGACCCATTATTTTCGATACTATCGGGGAAAAAGTACTGAGTATGGAGCAGATGAAACTCGCACCACTGCTCGAAGATTTTGCACAAACACACTTTCTCGCCTGAGGAACCGCTATAGCTCTCTATCTCGGACATCGTAAAAGTATCGATTTCGATCTCTTTTTACTCACCCCCCAGTGAACTCCTCGAACTTTTCTCGAAAGACTGCAACCATTTAAGGATCTGATCGATAATGATGAACTCTACCAAGAAATCGTTGCCATGGATATGACCGGATATACCGAGAATCAAGATGAATATATGATAAAATGTCTCGGAACGAGGTGTCATTTTATCAATGTAAATCGTACACTCTACAAGGATCAGATTATTACCTTTCATCCAGAAAATCATATCCAGTGAGGTATACGGACCATCCCACTCAAAGAACTTGCTGGGATGAAATGCTTTGCGATGATGTATAGAAACAAATGGAAAGATGCTGTTGATCTCTACTATATCCTCAAACAATGAAACCTCTCGTTTCTGGAAGCGATACAAGAAACAAAGAATATATATAATAATCTCTACAAAGAAGAATTTACCTATGAAACTATTCTTCAAAAATCTTGGGACAAGACAGAATCCGTAGAATATCTCGTAGAGAATCCACCGCTTGATACGGAAATAGAAACTTTTCTCATATCGGAAGTAGAGAGGATTCTGAGATAAGCCTAAAATGTGTTGGTTTTTCGATTAAGCCTAAAATGTGTTGGTTTTATTCCTAAACTTTTGCCTTCCTGTTCTGTTCTTCGAGGAGAAAGATAAGAAGAGAATCTCGCTGAATCCGAGAGATTCCTCGATGAGGTTTTAGCTTCTCTTTTACATGTGAAAAATAACCGTCACAAATGCCCGTAGTTCTCGGTATCGAAAGGTGCGGATATCTCTCGTACGTATGCAGGTATGGAAGATAATACCGAATGCTTGCCACGGCACTCCGTAATCGCTTGTGCTCGTACTGTCCGTTTGTGTTCCGTTCTTTGAGAAAGTCAATGTAGATATGCTCTACTTGGGATAATATCCGAAGAAACATTTTTTCTGGAATGCGTCACAGTATCGTTTTGAGGATTTTAAGGGCTTTCCCGAGCCTTGTTTTCGGTCTGAGGGTGGTATATCTCCTGATAATCGCTTTCATATGAAAAATGCACATCTGTATGGGAATAGCAGGGTATTTCTTTTTAAGAAGATCGAACATGAATCTCCTTCCGTCGATCGTAAATGCATCGGTATTCTTTGTATATCAGGCAGAGTCAAAAGTGCTCATGAGCTTGCTAATACTCGTTAATGATTCTGATGATACAAAATCATATACCAGATTGAGTCCTGCATTACTTCGGATTAAAGCCATGCCATCCGTACGGGAACTAAAATAGGTTGCGTCGATCACAACGCACATACGTTCGGTCTCACGAAGGATTGGTAGTTCTCCGGTATAGTGGATGTTTCCCGTTAGATATTTTTGAACGGTATTTCGATTCTTTCCAAGTGTTTTTCCAAGTTCTCTATGGGTTTGTTTATGAAGAGAGTAATCTACATAAGCAGTGCGTATCCAAGAGGTGTCTTTCGGTATGAATACAGCGAGACACACAAGACATTTGTATCGCTGTTTTCCTCTGCTAACCCCGTATTTCTGCACCCTATTTTTACCGCATTTGTTACAAGTGTTTTTTTGTGTAAATCATACAAAGATAGATTAGAAACTAAGTACTGCCAAGTTTAGCAGATACAGTAGCTAAAAGCAAAGGATTTGTACCAACACATTTTAGGCTTATCCCAGGATTCTTATGTCATAAGAGAGTCTAGATATAAAAAATCACATACTTTTTTTAAAAGTATGTGATTTTTTACATTCTTCCTATTTAATCTCATAATCATCTTTAATGGTAAATCTTGCAAAAGTTTCAACTGAATCAAATGTTTGAACTTTACCGTCTATAACAACATCCAATTTCTGTCCATCAGGATATCTATGAATAGTAAATTTTCTACCATCCATCATTACTAAATCATTTCATGTTCATTTTGGTATTCTTTCAATCTTATTACTGATTAAGTAAATCCGTAAAGATTGCTCTGCTTCTATCTCTCATCTCTCGGCATCTTTCGCTTCTGTTTGAAGTTTCTCATTATTTGGAAATTTTATTGCTTCTGCTCGCGCCTCTCTTGCCTCTATTGTAGCACGATCAAGTATTTTACCTAAAGTCGTTGATTTTTTTTCTATTATAATTCACGTCGATTTCACGGATTTTCAAAGTACTGGTTCTATTGACTTGACCTCGATTGGAGATTTATTCGAATTCGCTTCTGGATTCAGAACTATTTCATCCGCAGTTTTAGCTTGTGTTCTTGCTCGTTCATTTATTTTCACATCCAATTCTTTCCCTTTATTTCTTGCACTTCCACCAAGTTTGTAAATGTCTACTAGTTCATCAAAGGCTTGTGTAGAATATGGGGTTAAATTATATTCTTTAGAATTTACAAACTTTCCATTTTTCCAAGTATCGTATATATTTATTCCTTTCTTAAGATCTTTTCTTATTCTAAAACCCTCAAAAAGAAAAGGTCTTCCATCTTTCTCATTAAAGGTTCCGTATGAAAAATCACCGTTAGTATCCCATATTCTTCCATCTTTAAAAGTTCCATTTTTGAATTCTCAATCATATTTAATACCATCAGGAAATGTTTTTGTTCATTTTCAGTGAGGAATTCCATCTTTCATACCTCAAAAATAAGCACGTCCATCAGTATAAATTACGGGAGAACGTTCTCTTATTTCTCATGCAAAAAGATTTCAATTTTTATCAAGTATATCATAGTTTTGTACTTTCAAATCAAATCCATCAACTTTCATGAGCGTACCTGGAGCTACTTCTGATTTTGACTTTAAATCAAATCCATTTACTTCCTTTGGAAGTTTTATACTTGTAATCTCTCCTCGATTTTTCACTTCTGGATTATGTCCGAGTAATTTTGGACTATCAACATCGGGAACTCGTGTAAATTCTCCTTCAAGAGTATCCCCTTTATTTTCTGGAACATACGTAAGTTTCGGAGCATTTTCACTTTGTAACTTTTCAAATTGTTCTCTTGTATATTCCACCACTCACTTTCCACGAAATACTTGTTTCTCCTCAATCCATTTATATGATTCCCCATTAACAATATATCGTTCTGATATTCAATTCTTACGAGGATTTGTGTTTAATTTATTTTCCAGAAGAAGGGGCTTCACTTCTACATCACCATTTGATTTTTTTGTAGCATGCAAACGACTTGCTCCTTTGAAGAGCGTTGCCATAAGCATCGCCTGTGCGAGCTGTTCTGGTGTCCAGTTATCTTGTCCATCGAATAATACTTGACTGACTATTCCGGTCGTACCGAAAATCGCCGTACCCTCAATTGCCGCTTGTCCAGTAAATGAGAGAATATTCTTTCGAAATCCTGCCCCTTCTTTAAACTGAACACCACTTCCAAACTTCCCAGATTGAATAAGTTTTCCAATACCTCCGAGTACTCCCATCATAGCGATGGACTGAGCATATCATTCTTTGGTGCCAATAGTTAATTCTCTATCCTCTATAAGACTCACTATATTAGCATGTCAGAGTTCAAATCCTGCTCCACTTCCAATAATACGTCCAAGAGCCATAGGAATATTTCGAGTTTTTGATGCGATATTATAGGCCTCTGTCATTTTAACTCATCGAGCTATGTTACGAGTAGCAGCAAGGGCATTGATCGCCACTGTCCCTGCTCATGCTGTAACCATTCCAGCTGCAAGTGCGACGGCCTCGATTCCAATCATCGTAAAAGCTTCCCCAGTTATATCAGCTGCTCGATCAGACATCTTAAATGTTCCTGCACCAAGGATATCTTTGAGAAGATCGAGTTCTGGATCATTATAACTCGCATCATAAAGTTTCTGGTAGAAAATCTCACGCTTTGTCATAGTAAGAACAGTGAGTTTCTTATTCCATTCTTCTGCTTGTGTTCCCAATTGAGCTGTATCCACTTCTGGATTTTCTCTTTTGAAAGCAGCTATATATTCATCTTTGTGACTACTCCAATTTTTGGCAGCCTCAATCTTTGCTTCATCTATTTTTTTCTCAACCTTTTGTTTCTGTGAAGGAGTAAGTTCTATTCACGATATATCTCCAGTCATAATTTTTGCATCATCCATTCAAAATTTATTTCCATTACGAGACATAATTGAATTTGCAACAATATCAGATTGACCAAGATTTTTTCTCACAAATTGAAGAACCTCATAATGACGAGCTTTTGAATCGGTCATATGAAAAATTCATACAAGTTTACTATCCACTAGTAAAGTATTGATAGCTTTATCAACATTCAGAATAGATGTTCCGCTAAGTATATCTGGTTTATTAAAATCTCATTTTACAAGCTTGAGTGCCGCGTCATAACTACTTTTATTTTTAGGAAATTTCAAGAGATAGGCATCAAGTACTTCTGATAAATCATTTACTATTTCCACTGATTTTTGCAGATTTTCTGGTGCATTTTCTGACAAATGCATTGCTTGTGCAATATTCTGGAACTCTACACGAGTCGGGCGTCCTTTCGGACCTGTTAAATAATAGGCACCATCTTTAAAGAAAACACTCATTTTAGAATCACCTAATACATCTACCTTTGATCATGCAGGAATCTTCGCTTCTGGAACACCTTCAACTGGAGGCGATACTCATACGTCTGGTACTGAGCTAGATTCTTTCCCTGATTTTTTTGGTATTTCAGTTTCTTTCCCTCCTCCTTCTGTCTTTAGTTTTTTCATTTTACTTCCAGGAGCACACTCAATATTACAAGCAGGAATCTGAAGCTTACTTGCCTTTTTACTATTCAGATATTCATCATACGCAGCATAGGTAGCTGGACCAAATACTGTATCAACCGCACTCACATAGAATCATTCTTTTTTTAACATCTCTTGCAATGCACGAACAGCAACTCTTGTGGCTTTATCATATTTTCCCGTTTCTGGAACTTCCAAGAGTTTCTGGAGAGTTTTTACAGTGTCTGGATGTTTGTTATAATCTACCCCTGCATGGCAAGATAAGATAACCTTTGATGAAAGACTTGATAAGAGAGTCTTTTTGTCTATAGAAGAATCTTCTGGTGGTGTTACCTTATCGGTGGACTTCTCTCAGGCAGCATCTCATACACGAGAAACTGGTTTTGGAGGTGCTATTTCTGCATCCAGAACTTGCCTAGCTTCCGTAGCTCGTTCTTGTGCTTGCACTTTCTTGTCATCACGAGCTTCTGTAAGTTTTTGCACTTCTTTTTCCCATTCTAGAAAAAGTTTTTCCATTTCATCGCTTGGATGATTCTTCCTCTGCTCTGCGATATAAGTACGTACTTCTGCAATGTCTTTTTCAGGAATACTATTTCCCTTTCCTGCACGAAGTAAATCCATCTGAGTTTCGACAGTAAATTTATTCACTCACATATATAAAAATAGGTTAAAAATATATTTCCTTCATCTTATCGTATTTTGGATGAAAAAGCAAAAAATCACATACCTTTTTTGAAAGTATGTGATTTCTCAATTTTATTCTCAATATATCTTTAACGTTTTGTTTTTACAGAAATCATCTTTGAATCATCTGACGCGAGCATACAAGTTTGTCCAAGAGCTAGAATATTATATTCTCGATTTGATAATTCCTTTCCGTATTGCTTCATATGCCATTCGTTAAATTTTTTGGCATATTCATGAGCGGAAGTACTACAAAATTCAGAAAAACTCAGCTTCTCTCCATCTCGGACAAAAGGAGTATCTACTCCGAAAGTACTTCGGTAAAATGGTCGATTAATTGCTGGAATACTATATTCACGTATCCATTCCTCAACAATATTCTGAATCTTCTGAAGATTCTCTTGATTTCGGCAATAGATCACAAGATTATCACATCATTCTCTATATCCTGAAAGAAGGGCTGGGAATTTTGCACTGATTCGTTCCTCTTTATCCTCCTTAAAAGCTTGAGCTATTTTCGTATAAAGTTCAGGCAGGTGCTCTATACAATACTTCCAACTATTTTCCTCAAATGTTTGATAGTATTTGAAAGAAGTTTTTCATCGTCGAGGACCATTCGTAATCTCTGTCTGAATAAAAATATCTGCATCTATTTGTACTCAAAGTTTTTTTCATTTTTCTATGAATCTCTTTACTACTTCTTTATACTGCTCTGCTTGATCTATATTCAGCAATGAAATCTGATACCCACGAGAGGTTATAAACTGATATAACTCGATTTGGAACAATCGTCGTTTTTTGGATATTTCATACTCAAAAAGTGGAAATCGACTGAGAAATTCCTGCATCTGAGGTGAAATATTATCTTTGAATATTTCTGGAATCTTCACCTTCATCCCATCAGAAAGTTCACCAAGTTCTGGAGATTTCTCTGGAGAAGTTACAGTAAAGACTTGGGGATTTAGGGAATTACTAAGAGATTGGGGCATAAAATAATGATTATTTCTTAAACCAAAGAAAATGCAATCTTATCTGAAAACTTCGTCTTGTCTGTATTTCCATTCAAAAGTACTATGATGAGTTCTGACATCTCAAACTTGCTTACCAGAGTTAAATCCGTATTCTTATATCGTTCACTCTTTCCAGTCAGTTCAAAATTATCACCTTTTATAGCAATACCCGTAATTTTTGCATCATCAACATTTACTGGCATAAGTAATACATGTTTTGTAAATGGTTTTACTGTGAGAGAGAATTTCTTGTCTCCTATAAGGATTTCACTCTTGGAAGCATCGAAAGTGATAACTCCTCTTGGATACTCAATTCCGAGTTCCTTTCCGCGAGCAATATTTTTCTCATTCCACTCAGGAAGTGGAACAGGAAATACTGTAGTATGGCTGACAGCAACTGCGATTGCTTCATCTCGTTTCGTTCTGTAGTCTGCTTTTTCTGCCTGTTTTCTCGCTTCATTTGCAACCACTTTAGCTTCTTCCGCTGCTCATTTTCCAGCATCAATTTGAGTATTTTGTTGTTGACACCATTCAGTAGTAAAACCTGCTTGAGCGAGAATTTGATGACGCCATAAAGAAAGAGTTTTAAAGCTTACTGAATCTTTTTCTAGTCCCTGAGCATAAGCTCGTGCCTTATCATTAACAAGAACACTTGTATAAAGAGCAAGTACTGTCATGATTTTCTCTTTATTCGGATTTTTAATCAGTCATTTAATAGCCTTATTTCTATAATCTCCATTTATAAAATCCTTTAAAGTCAAACTCTTAAGAGATTCTAGAACGGCAGTATTAATAATAAGTCCATCATATAAATCTTTATAGGGCTGCACTTCTACTTGTGCCTTTTTCGCAGCTTCCACTTTAGTGGCAAGTGCCAATTTCTCAGCTTCTGCCTTTGTAGATTCTTCCTGTGCCTGTTTTGCCGCATCTGCTTGCTTTTTTGCAGAATCAGCAGTGTTCTTGAGATTATTCAGTTTCTCGTACAATCCCTTGAAATCATTCTTCAGATCACCTGCCTTAATTTCCTGTACTATATAAATAGTTTCTTTCCCAGCTTCATCCTTCTTCCCTGCAATTTTCTGACTATTGAAAATATCTGTCCAAAAAGTGTCAGCATCCATATTTATATCCTCTGCTTTAGTGAATTCAAAAAAAGGTTTCAATTTCTTGCGATCGATTTTTGAAAGATCTTGTCATTCTAGGATTTTGATTTCCTTGCTTTTTTTTCCTGGTTTCTTTTGTTCTTTTCCTTGATCATCTGTAGAAACGATTTCTCCAAATTGACGAAGTGCCATAAGGGATTTACGCTGTTTCAATTCTTCACCCATTCCAGAAAGAGCCTCTTCTTTGCTCGAATACCCGAGAAACAGAGCAAGAAAATTTCCAAATACTGATTCTAGTAACCATTTCAATATACTTTGTACCCAACTCGGTGCAATAGAGAGGAAATTCATACCCTTTTCTTTCAGATCTTGCAGAGCAATAATTTGTCCATCAATATTGAGAACTTTTTCATGGAGTTGTTTCGTAAATTCTGTTTTGTCTTCCGCCGTCATCGCAATAATATCGGGACGAATATTTCCAGTTCCATCATATTTCGACATCTCTTTTGGATTACTGAGAAATCCTGCAAGCCCTACAGGTGCGGGAGTTTTTTCGAGAAGAGTCACAAGCGGAGTAGTTGCTGTATCAACCATGTCTTGAAGCTTTTTCACTATACCACTCATAGTATCATTGGCATCTTTTTTTATCCCTGAAGCATCTTTCTCTGTAGGAGTGGATTTATCAGGTGTACCATCACTAGTGAGTTTCGATAAAACACTCGTAATATCTGTAAGATCTTTTGTCATCTCTGTGAGAAGTGTACTGAGTACATTGCCAACGAGAAGTTTATCGAGTGTGGCAGTTACGAGATTTTCTCGCTCGGAAGGATTCAGATTTGGAAACTTTTCAAATCTCTTGAGGATATAATCCTTGAGCAACTGTACATTTGTACTAGAAAGTATCTCCGACTTTGTTCCCTCAAATACCTGATCAAAAGGAGTTTTTGGAGATTCAGGAGCTTTTTCTGGTGTTTGTGATGGAATATTATTACTGTATTCTGCGAGAAGATTGTCGAGATTCGTACGAGTTTCGGCTTGTATTTCTTGAAATTCTTTTGCAAAAAATACACGAAACTCTGCGATTGTTTCGACAGAGAAACAACTGAGTTCCTTTCTGAGTTCGGCAAGTTCTGTTGAAGTAAGACCCCCATCTTTTGCTTTTTCACGAATACTACTCTTGAGAGATTCCAGATATGAGGAAGTTTCTGGTACTTTTTCTGTCATATGATATAAATGTTAAAAATATATACTAACGAGCTCATGCAAATACGAGATCTTTGTAGAGATTATCAAGTGATTTCTGATTCATTTTTATTAATTCTTCTCTCGTCTGAGTCCCATGATTTGGCATTTTTAAAATCTGGTCTATGGTATGATGTTTTCTATCATCTGGGACATCGGCTGTCGTAACCAGCTCCTTGAGAAGTTCTTGTTTTTCTTGCTCAAGTGTATGGAGATTATATGACTTCATCGCATCGATTGCATATTGTTTCAATGCTTCGAGAGTAAGTGTCGCTGGGAGTGTAACACGATTATGTGTATTCAGAATATTGATGTTTACTATAATCACTTCTTTTTCCTGTGTCTCTGTTCTCGGTGGAATAGTAACTGGAAGTTTTCCATGTTCAGTAAAATATGTCAAAAGCTTCATAGCATCGATAAGTCTCTGTTGTTCAGAAACTCGATCTTGTGCTTTTTCTCTCGGAGTTCTCGTATCAATAGTAACTCCTTCTTGAGATTCATTTAAAACTGGTATTGGAGAAATGACGGTTGCGCCTGGTCGAGCAGAATCCGCTCATGTCGTTACTGGTTCTACTGAAATTGGTGTTGGTTTCTCTGCGATCATTCCTTCTAAACTTGCTATGGTTGTTGGTCCAAAGAATCAATCTGGCTTCCCATCTTTTGATCCTATAGCAGTAACTCCAGCAGCTATCATGGTAGTCTGAAGTGCTCGTACAGATGCTCTCGAAAGTTTATCGGTCAGTGCCGATTGCAAAAGTTTCCCGATATTCTTCTGATCTGGATCGGTACTGACAATAAGTTTCGCGAGAACTGTATTGATTCTATCCTTAAAACTTTCTAACATTCTTTCATTATAACTTGGTTGATACTTTATTACTTCTTTCTTATCAGTTGATGTTTCGGCTGGAGCTTCTGGCGCTACGTCTGGTGTTGATGCTTCGGAAGAAGTCCTTCCAAGAGACATTGCATGAGCGGTATCTAGTTCTGAAGCTGGCATGAGTACTGGATTTCCTGTATCATCTGCATATTGTTGATATTCTATACCCGCATTTTCACGTTTTCCTCTCAAAATCGTTCCTGTTACAAGAGTGCCTGGCACAAACGCTTGAGTAGCTACTCATTTTATTCTATTACCTACGGAAGGTTTCACTTGTGGTATTGGTCCTACAAAATCTACTTCTCCAGGAAGTGGTATTTTTAGTCCTGCGTTTTCTTTCAATGCTGTTTTAAAGGCAGAAGTTCTTTTGAAAATAGCTTCCGATGTGACATCCACCAAAGTTCAATCTTCTCAATTTATAATCCCTTGATACTTTCCATGTTGATCGTATTTTATACGATAACTTCTTCCATCATACTCAAACGGTATTTCTTTATTTGCTAACTTTGATATTCTTGTTTCTGTCGCTGTTACATTTGAATCAATCTTTAATTTTCATACTTCATTTTCAAATCTTGCTTTTTGTATATTTCAGATCTGTCCTTTCAATAGTCATCCGTTTTCTTCTGTAGCAAGGACAAACTCTCCTTTTGTATTTTTCATAAATACTTTATATTCTGTGGCTGATGTTTTTATAATCTTATAAGTTTGTGGCATTCCATTCGAGAATGCTTGCGTAAATTCTACTTCATTTGAAAGTACTTTTGAGACCTCTGTTCCTACTTTTTTTGTCTCTTTTGCTACCTTTCATCCTACCTTTGATATAGATGAAATAGACTTCTCTGCATCATTAATCGCTCAAAATATCTTTGCTGTTTCTGGAATCTTTGCTGCTTGCATTAATGCCTTTGCTTCGGTAAAATTACCTTTTCTTAATACATTAATAATTTCGTCATATCCAAGAGAAGAAATCTTTCAGAAAGTCTTATATTTAAGAAGTTGTACTTCAATAGAAGTAGTTATTTTAGCAATATCAACTGTCGCTATATTATCAGCTATTGCTGGGGTTGTATTTTTTGCCCCCTTCATCTTTCCTACTACCTCTTTTCCTTTTCCGAAAATTTTTCCTGATAAACGCGATGGTAATGTCGCTAAATCACCCGCTTTATTGAGTGCATTTGCTGTCATTTCAATAGGTTTCCTCATAGTAGCTTTTGCTATATTTTTTGCAGTACTTTCACCAGCCTTAAGAAGTGGTGCTCTGGCCACTTTAGCAGCGAGAGAAGAACCACTTTTCAATAAGCCTCCTATACCTGTCAAGAGAAGTATCGTAAATACAGCAGAGTGTCCTGCCTTATAAGCATCTCATGATCCAATATCGGTCACACCATGAAAAAATGTATTTTTTACATCTTCCCAATGCATATTTTTTATACCTTCTATAAATGCAGGAAGTTGTGAATTTGGAGGAAGTAAAAGCATAACCACTTCTGGAATTGCTAAAATCTCATCCATCGCTCCTTTTGTGAAGTTTTGTGATGCATTATTTTTGCTCAAATCTTTATCTATACCAAATGGAAAATACAGAGCGCTTTTCAATCCTTCCATCAATAATGACTCTGTTCCTCCTTCCATTCGTCTCTTGGCAGATGCTCTTAAAATCTTATCTTTTTCTGTTTTCATTTCTTTGATTCTATCATTAATTTCTTCATTCTGTTTATTGGAAATATCATTTATTTTTCTCAAAGAAGCATCATATTCTTCCTGTGTAATTTTCCCAGCATCTTTTGCATCTGAAAGCTCTCCAAGGAATTGTGTCCTTTTCTGTGTAACTTCCACTGGTAAATGTGGTACTGATATCGCTTCTGAAGCTCTTTTTATTTGTTCTGGTGGCATATATGTTTTTATTAAAAATGTAAAATAACATCTCTACTTTACTCTATTTTTCATTTAAAAGCAAAAAATCCACCATTTTCCAAAATGGTGGATTTTTGAGAGGAAGAATAATATTACATTCACTGGAGTGAGCGGTTTCCATTGAGTACGCTTTTTACTTGGAGAGAGCGTCTATATGTGATCTCATCACTTTCTGTAGGTTGCAATGATGCCACATCAGAACTCTGATTGTATTTTCAAGTTGCTATGGCAATCTGATATTCGATCTCACGAATCCTTCGGTGCATAGTAGATATTTCCTCTTCTATTTCAGTAATCTTTGATACTTTTTCTTCTCTTGAATATGTAGATAAACGAGCGTATCTAATAGAACGAATGTCTGATTCTTTTGCTCATATTTTTCATTTAATTACATCAATCTCTCCATGTAAAGACTGGATTTCTATAAGATTTCTTCTTTCAGGAGATGGACCATTATCGAGAGGCATAAAGTTTAAATTTAATAGATAAGATATATATTATGCAGTAGCAGTTAACTTGCTAAGGAGTGCCAATAAATCCGCTTGTGCTTTTTTTGAAGCATCCACTTTTGCTCGTGTTAGTTCTTCTGGTGTTGATTGTTCCTGTTGTGGTGTAAAATCTAATCATAGTAATGAAGCTTGTGGAATTTTTGGTCTCTCTATCGCAACTGGAGTGCTTTCTGCTTTCCTTGCGGATGAAGCATGTGCTGCTGCGTTCAATAATTGATTATATTTTTCAGAGGGTTTTGTAATATTATTATCTGCACAAAGTTTATCAAAAGCCTTAATTCAAGCACTATTTTTCGAATGAAAATCCAGTTTGCTCATTTCTTCTCCTAGCTGTGCTGATGTCATATGAACTTTTTCTGATTTTTCTATTTTTACAGAAGCTTTTTCTTTTACCTTTGAAGTCGTATGTTTCTCCACCCATTTTTGAATACTACTCGCATCTTTTTTATCAGCATTTTCTGGGTTTCCTACTGTGAAATAACTTTTTAGGTTTTCACCTTTCATAAGTTGTACTCGTTTTGATACCTCATCATATTTTACACTATATCCATCTGGTGCTTTTACTTTTCCAATAATATCTGTTATACTTGGCACTTTTTCTCCCTCTACTGCTTCTCCTTTCTTTTCAGTAAATTTCATTGTTTTTTTATCTTCGCTCATTGTTATCGTGTATGTTTTACCTTCCAATGTTATTTCTTTTGTAATAAGTGCATTTTTTTCATCGAAACGGATACGAGCAGATAAGACTGAATCTGTATCAGTAGGACCTCAAGATAGAATCAAATCATGAGAAATTTCATCTTCTATCGAAGTCGCCTTACTGAGCTTATATCATTCTGGCAATCATTCTATCTTAACGGATATATCAACAGTCTCTCGAACTTCTGTTCTTGGTGGTTTTACTTCTACTGCTGGATATTCTTTAAAAATATCTTCTGCTTTTTGATTCAAATCATACAACTGACGGAATACCCCTACTTCATTTTCTTGTTGTTTTTCAATCGAAGCACTTCCTGATGCATTTCTCATATTTTTAGTCAAATCTGTTACACTCTTATATGAACTTATCAGACTATCAATCTCTTTCTTTTTTGCCTCTGATCATGTACTATCTTTTATAGCATTTTTCGCTACTTCCAGTTTCGTAATTTTAGCCTGAGAATAAGAATCATCATTTTCTGTTTTCATTGTTTCAAGATTTTTCAGTCCAAAATCCTTCACTGCTTGGACTTTATCATTGGCAAGATCCATAACATCCTGACTGATTCTCGCCTGATCATCATTGGATTTAGTACTAAAGAATTCGCTCTCGAGAACTACTTGATTTCCTTCCAATGTAACAACGAAAGATTCAGATGTTGCGAGTTTAGCTTGTACCTCTGACGAAATGGTATATCCATTTTCTGTCATAGCTGTCATAATAGATTTATCACTCGAGGAAAGAGTCAATCCATTCTTGAGAATATCTTTCAATCCCTCGGTTTTGAGACGAAGAAGAGCTTCTTTTGCTATGCTCGTAATTGCATCTTTTTCAAGATCCATTCTCGCAAGAATATCTTGAAGTTCTTGTTTATCAATCTTTCCATCTTTTATAACTCTTTCAAGAAGTGTCTGAAGAGTCTCTGGTGGTTTAACTGCTGGTGCTTCTGAAGCTCCTTTTATTTGTTCTCCTGGCATATATGTTTTTATTAAAAATGTAAAATAACAAATCTAATGTATCCTATTTTTCGTTTAAACGCAAAAAAATGAGCACAAAAAGTGCTCGATTGTTTTGTTCTATGGAGATTCCCTATTTCTTCTCTACATTTCGGAGTCCAAAAAACACGAGAAAAAAAGCGATAAGAAAGAAAATACTTGCAGCAATGTATGGAGCCCCATTCCAGATTAGGTAGAGATATCCGGCGATGAACGGTCAAACAATGTTTCCGAGACTCATCATAGAAGCATTGGTTCCGAGAGCTTTCCCAACTTCTTTACCAGCATAGTGTGCATGAAGTGAGCCGACCGCGGGATTGATACTCCCCTGTCCGAGTGGGAAAAGTGCGATTATGAAAATCCCCCATACATATGGATTGAAGGCAAATAATGTGAATGAAAGTATGAGAGCGGTGAATCAGAAAAGAATCATACCTTTTTCATCCAAAATATTACGGATATATTTGATCAAAAATCCCTGATAGAGGATAGCAATCAGCCCGATAAATCCAAAACAGTATCCGATTTCTTTCTCATGAAAAGCAAAACGATCCGCAACGAGGAGCGAGAAAGTTGTCTGCATCGCCGCAAATCCGAGTGAGAGGAGGAGAGTGAGAGAAAAGAGTATATAAATCTGTTTCTTGTGATGGTGGAAATCCAGAGGGAAAGTGGATTCTTCATCTGCTTCCAGATGTTTATTGGTCACCTCTGGTAGAGAAAATACGATGATGAGAAGATTCACAAAGATAACTAGGGCGGAAGCTATTCCGAGAAGGAAATGAGATCCATTTCCAAAAAGCCCACCAAGCACGGGACCGATAGTGAAACCGATTCCAAACATCGCACCGGTGAGTCCGAGGTTCTTGGTTCGGTCTTTGGACGTGGATATATCGGAAATATATGCCTGCCCTATCGCCATCCCAGCGCCACCAAGCCCCGAGAGAAATCGTGCAAACATAAAAAACCAGATATTTCCCGCGAATGCGAAGAGTATATATCCGAGCATATTCAGAAAAGAAGTGACCATAAGGATTCGTTTTCGTCCATATACATCAGAAAGTCGTCCAAAAATTATTCCTCCAAGAAACATACCAATGGAAAATGTCGCAAAAGTAATCCCCACCCAGTGTTCCCCGAGTCCAAAACCTCGTATGATAAATGGTAAAGATGGAATAATAAGTCCAAACCCTATGATATCAAGTAATATGGTAAGGAGAATAATAGAAAGAGAGGATTTTTTCGATAACATCAGAGAAAATAGGAACAAGAGATAATGTGCGCGAGTATAGAGAAAAAAATGAAAAATACCACTCAAAAAGAATAGAAAACTTTATTTTGTGTTTTTCGGTTTTTTTCATAGTATGAAACTCACATTGTCATATATATGCGGTTACTTATTTTACGCACAAATATTTGTCCCTCCAGAGAATCCGAGCGAAATGCGACAGAGTCGAGGTATTCTTTTGATCAAGTATATGACATATAGATCTTACACACCGAAAAGCGAAACAAAATCTGTCATCCTGTAATTTTTCGAGCAATATCTTTAAAATTTATCGGTATTTCATTCGAAAAATATACGGGATCTTCCTTGTATTAAGATACTTCTAGGAAGAGATTTGTAATTTTCTTTCCAGCATTAAAAATATTTCATAAAATATCCTTTTTCACCTCAAACTCGTGTTCATAGAAGTTATACCATTTGGTGGATCCATTGATAATACATGACTCACTTATTATATGAGAGATGAGCTTGCGGATACTATCCAGATCGGATGTCTCGTGGAAGTTCCTTTTCGTAATGCAGTAGATTATGCTATCGTAACAAGTTTAGAAAGTACTGAAATTCCAGAGAATCCAAAATCTATCGTGCGTGTTGTAACGAGTATTCCCCTGCTCGCACCGTATCAAATTGAGACGCTTTTTGAGTGTGCATCGTATTATTTTGTTCATACTCATAAGATTCTTTCGCTTTTTCTTTCCAAAACCTTGGTGAAATACTTGGAGAAAAAGAATTTTATCGCATTGAATAATCCATATATCTGACCAGATAAAAAACTCCGAAAAGGGAATAAAAATCCTATTCAGTTTTATCACCATACGAGCGATATTCCATTTTTTGAGATTATACAAAAATATATCAAATGAAAAACTGTTATTATATTTCCTGATGATTTTGCGATTAATGCGTACATAAAGAGCTTTCCTATCGATGAAAATATACTTGTAATCCCAGATGCCCTGACTGAAACCAAAAAACATAAGGCATATTTTTCGGTCTACAATGGAGAAAAAAATATAATTATTTGAACCAGACGTATTCTTTACTATAATCTCTCACATTATGAAAATATCCTCTATATAGAAGATGCACTTCATAAAACCGCGATGCGATTTAACCATACTTACAAACATCTGGAGATACTTCGTAAAATGGCTTCAAATAGCGATTTTCATATCACCATCCTTTCCACTCTTCCAAGCATCGAAAGTATGTACTTGCTCCATATGGGGACATATAAGAAAAGTGGGTGATTTGTCATTCCGAGCGATAGTCGAGGAATCCCTTTTGACCGAGTCGTTTGAAACAAAAATATTAGATAGCTCGTATACTTTAGACTTTGAAGATTTCTTGCAATACTCGTGTCAATCTGGTGATTTAAAGGGATTCCTCCACTACGGTCGGAATGACAAAATTATTATAATTTTTTTCCTATAAATAAATAAAATGCAAAAGAAACTCAATCATCTTATAAATTTTTTGATCATTCAATTTTCTCATATCGATCGAGTTCGTATGGTATTTTTTGGATTTCTCTTATTTGCGATTTTGATTATCTGGACGACATTTAAATATACCGTTTTAGAATACACTTATTACAAAGGGTTGGCAGATAAACAACAAGTTGTGACGGTGAAAAATCCGGTCTCTCGTGGGACTATTTCGTCCAATAATGATCCTGCCTGAGTATTTGCTACGAGTACTGATCTCTCTGATCTCGCGATTGACCCACAAGAAGTAGGATCCAAAGAAAAATTAGAAGCATTTTTATCGGATCTCATCTACGAGGAACTCTGTTCTAAACTTCCAGAAGAACATTGTATAGATAATGTCCTGGATTATCTCAAGCAGGATGAAGTAGGAGATTTGATTATGAACGATATAGTTATCAAAAATAAGATTCGCGAAGAAATTCACAAAAAGATTTCCAAAGAATTTATCGATTCCGTTATTGTGAAAGAAAATCTAAACAAAAAAGAAATCGACGAACTTGCACCACTTACTACTGGAGCAGAGAGTTCTTTTAGTATCATTAATAACAGTCTCTATGTCGACCCGACAAAGATAGAAGACAAAAATAGTATGACCGCAAAACTTATGGGAATATTATCACTCCCCAAGAATGAACTGGATTTCAAACTTTCCAATCGTACCACTCGGTATATAAAAATCCTACGAAAAATGGGGCTTTCTACTCGTGATATGATCGATAATCGTGTACAGGCAGAGAAGGTAAATATCGCTCAGGGGCGTATGCTTGATTCCGAAAGTATCTATCATTTCTTCATACTCGAAGCCAATCCGACGAGATTTTATCCCGAGAAAAATATGGGTGGTCAGATTGTCGGTTTTGTAGATAATGCCAATGAGGGAAAATACGGAATAGAGGGATATTTCAATGAAGAACTCAAAGGAAAAGAAGGAGCACGAATTGCCAAGAAAGACATCTCTGGACGAACTATAGGATCATTTGATCTCGGAGAAAAAAAGATGGTCAACGGAACCGATATCAAACTCACTATAGATCGAAATATTCAAAAAGAAGTGACAAAAATACTTGCTGATGGTGTAAAAGAATTCCGTGCAAATAAAGGTTCTGTTGTTATTATGGATCCAAAAACAGGAGCCATTATCGCGATGGTTACCTATCCAGATTTTGATCCAAACAATTTCGGAGAAGTCTATGAGCTCGAGAAAGTAAGCTATGCTAAGTATCCAAATCCGAGTTTCGATCTCCTTTGAGTACCGCTCTTCGTAGAAGATTCAATAGCAGGTTCTCCTCTTATGGTAGCCAAAAAGAGAATCTCTCTTCGTGCAACTACAGAAGCAGAGATTGACAATAGAGCCATTCCAAAATACAAGTACAAAAATATGTTTGGACCAGGAACCTACGAGGCCGATCCTGTCAGTGCACTTTATGAACCAGGTTCTGTATTCAAAGCGGTCACGGTTGCAATCGGTATCGATACAGGTGATATTAAACCATCCGATACGTATACAGATAAAGGATATGCAGAAATCGACCAATACAAGATTAAGAATGTTTCCAATGAATGTATCGGTCTTCATACCTATGCACATGCTCTCGACTGGAGTTGTAATGTTGGGATGATCGATATCGTACAAAAAATAGGAAAATCTCTTTTTTATAAATATATCAATGATTTCGGTTTTGGACAAAAAACCAATATCACGCTCGAAGGAGAAACTTTTGGAAAGATAGATCCGTATGAAAAATGGTCTCGTGCAAAACTCTTTACTATGGCGTTTTGACAAGGTATCACTGCGACCGTTCTTCAGATGGCAACAGCATATTCTACTCTCGCAAATGGAGGAATATATATGCAACCCTATATCGTCGATAGTCTCACACTCGCAGATGGAACAGTCGTAAAAAATGCGCCGAATCCACTTCGTCGTGTCATCAAAGAAGATACTTCTAAAAAAATTATTGCCATGTTGACAGAAGGAGCCAAGATAGGATTTGCGAAAAAATGATGAGTAGACGGATACGATGTCGCAGGGAAAACAGGAACTTCTCAGATTGCTGCAAAAGGAGCCTATGAAGTCGGAGAAGCCGGACATACGATTACTTCCTATGGAGGATTCGCTCCAGCTTCTAATCCGAAATTTGTTATGATTGTAAAAATAGAACGACCTCGAACGGCACAATATTCAGAAACAACCTCTTCGGCAGTATTTTCCAAGATTGCAAAATATCTTTTTAACTACTATGGGATTCCTAGTAATGTAAAATAGTTCTTCGATAGTTTATATATTCCCTTCTAATCCAATAATACATCACTAAAATCATCAACGATCCCATCCGAAAGATACGTATGAATCGCGTTGCGAGTGGCAAGTAGTCCGAGGACACTTGCCTGTTTGCGACGAGAAGATACCTGAAATCCAATCATCTCACGAACAGTTTCTGAATCCATAGCAAGAATCTCGCTCATATTCATCCCGAGAATGGATTCTCCAAATATACTGGTACAAGCGGTGGTAACTATGGCAGTATTTCCTTCAAAAGAAAAATCTTCAATCACCCCTCCGTCATCCAATTTCAAATATACTGTCAGAGCATCACCACAATTTCGATTCTCCTCGAAGTGCTTAATAGTCGCATTCTCCAAAATCCCCTTATTTAGGGGATTTTTTGCATATTCGAGGAATATTTCGGAGTAGATTTGTTGGGACATGGTTCATATTTAAGTTTATGCTTTTAAAAAAAATAATTTGTCTTTCCAGAATTTTTCGATTTCTGAATTTCTCAATCTCATTAGATATCTTTCGAAAAATATCTGGCCCTAAAGGATTACCCTTCGGGGGAAAATCTTCCGCTTATAAAAATGGTTTTTGCAAGGGTTTTTCTTTGAATTTTTTATATAAGGAAGATTCTCACGACTCTCTGAATCAAGTTTTACAAGTTCTATGCATTCTTTTTTCAGAGAGTCTCAGAATGACATAATTTTTTCACTATTTCACATTCATCAATATTTCCGTAAACGCTTCGAAAAATCGGTCAATATCTTCATGAGTATTATAAAGAAAAAGACTCATTCGCACACTTCCAGAAATTCCCTGACTCTGCATAAGTGGTTCGGCACAGTGGTGTCCCGCTCTGACGCAGATTTCTCTATCAGCAAAAGCATCGGCGAGATCGGAAATGTGTATTTGCTCAGTGACAAAACTAAATACTCCTATTCTCCCCTCTTCTTTTTCTGAACCAATCAATCGTACTTCTGGAAATTGTTTTTTGAAGTTTTGCCATTTTTTCAGCGTATAAGAAACCAGATTTTTTTCGATTCTCTCTATTTCCTTATATCCTCCGATAGATTCCATAAACTCAATCGCTCGGAGTAAACTTCCTGCCCCGATGATATGGGGAGTTCCTGGCTCGAATCGAGATGGTAATCCTGCAGGAGCGAAGCTATCTTCCCGAACCCAATTAATCGCTCCACCTCCACCGATAGATGGAACAAGTACTTTTAAAAGTGCCTTCTTTCCGTACATAATCCCGATTCCTGTATCGGACATAAGCTTATGTCCCGTGAATACCATATAATCAATATCGAGAGTTTGAACATCTACCATAAAATGAGGTGTCGCCTGACTTCCATCGACTATGAAAACTACCCCGTCTCGTTTCTCGCCACCCCTTCAAGTTGAAGGGGAATGAGAATAAAGATCATTCTCCCCTCGCCCTTTGGGAGAGGGATCGGAGGTGAGGACTGATGACGATGGGATATCTTTTGAACGAATCATATCTCGGACTCGTGCGAGATCGAAAACTGCCCCCGTTACATTCGATGCAGCCGTGAATGAAACAACTCGAACATTAGGAGTAAATTTTGTTTCAAAATCTGCAAAATCAAGCTGAAAGTCTGCGTCGAGTCCGATGAATTCAACCTCAATTCCCATCGTCTCCTTGGCGATGAGCCATGGGACGATATTGGCATGGTGTTCCGCACGAGAGAGGAGAACTTTATCCCCTTTCTGGAGCTGTCCAGAACGAATGAGCGAAGTTACGAGAATATTGAGAGCAGAAGTGGCATTATACGAGTACGAAATCTCTGAAGTCTCACGAGCGTTTATAAGTCGTGCAACCGCTTCCTTCGAACCATGATACAATACTTCCGAAGCTTCCGATAAGTCGTAGGCACCACGGTGAATATTGGCATATTCTTGTTCCATGTGGTGTTTCATCCCCTCTATCACGACACTTGGTTTCTGTGCCGTCGAGGCACTATCCAAGTACACCAAGTCTGGATGATGGGAAAATACGGGAAAATGAGAGCGAAGGGACATTATGTGAAATAATAAATATAAATAATTTCTCTTCTATTGACCATTCAATAAACTTTTATACTTTTTAGGTGTTATTTCAATTTTGAATAAATTTACTCAATTTTTATCATTGTAGGAATATATCATTGTCCAAAGAAACTGCACTTTTTTATTTGTTCTTAAGCCATCTAATATATTTTTTTCCTGAATAGTTCGTAGTTCTTCAATATTTATGGTATCTTTCTCTATGTTTAATAATGTTCAGTTGAATTGAATAATATTCCCAGGAAGAATCTCCGCATTGTCCAATCTTGATTCTTCATCTATCATTTTAGGAGTAGACTTGTTTATATTGTTAACTATTTCTACTAAATTAGTAGTAAGCATTTTTTCTTTATAATCAACAAAAGAACCAACCATTATTAATATTCAAATTAAAACTAATATAATTTCCTGAAGAATCTTCATCTTTGTTTTGGATATTTTTTCTTCATTGGCAGAATATTTATTAATAGCACGAACTACAGGAATAAAAGGTAGAGAAAGAAAAAATGTAGAAATATATATAGGAAATATAGATTCATTTTGTCCTGCATTTTGAAAAGAAACACACCAAACTAAAAGAAAAAACCAATAAAAGATAGAAATTAGTATTGGTGAAATTTTTTTATCAATTCATTTTTCTTTCAATAATTCATTGATTCCATAAATTAACTTAATAGAGAATCAACGATTAAATCAGAGAAATTTTTTCCAACCAGTATATGGTTGTATTTTTCCTCTTTCTTGTAAAGATAATCTCATTCTACCAATATAATCTATTGGATAAAATCCAAGAGATAGGACTGTATATAATATAAACCTCCAAACTGGAATTATATGAAATCAGTTTTTTTCCTTATTACCAATAGTTTCACCGGATTTTTGTATGCTGATTTCAATATCTTGCTTTTCTTTTTCTACTTTTAACCATTCTCCACAAAATCTACATTTCATTGCACTATCTTGAATTTCTTCGGAACAAAAAGGACATTTCTTCATAAAAACGAAAGTTAAAAACTAGTAAGTTATTTCTATAAAACCACTCTCTTTGCCTTTTTCTTTCCCATTTCTACAAGCGTTCACTCTGGAGAGATAACAACAAGATATTTCGGATCTGTAATAACTACCCCACCTACTCGAACAGAATTTCCTGCGAGTGCATTTCGAACATCTCCAGATGTGGCACAGAATTTTATTTCTTTCAAGAGATCGGAGAGAGAAATCCCCCCAACCCCCTTTATCAAGGGGGAGTTCCCAATGTGATGTTCTTCAATATTCCCTTTATCCTCTGGATCGTAGGGTTTTCCGTGGTACATAACAATAATCCGCTGTGCAAGCTCAGCTTTTAGAATATTTGGATGTTCTCCCGATTCGAGGCGTTTCTTGATTCCTTCAACTTCCTCGAGGGTCATATCGGTCGCAAGTTCGAAGTATTTAATGATGAGGTCATCACTCAAATTGATGATTTTTTGGTACATATCAAATGGAGTATCGTCGATGAGGATACAGTTTGGCATACTTTTACTCATCTTCTTGCCGTCCGTTCCGATGAGGAGTTCAAATGTCATTATATCCTGTTTTGGAAATCCGTGTGCTGCCATGAGTGTACGACCAGCAAGCAGGTTGAAATACTGATCATTCCCTCCGAGTTCCAGATCACATGCTCCGTATTTCTTCGCTATAGCAACACTATCGTACCCCTGCATTATGGGATAGAGAAATTCCTGAAGTGATATCCGTTGTCCTGCTTTGTAGCGTTTAGAAAAATTATCACGATCGAGCATCTCGGCAACCGAGAAATTTTTAGCAAGCTCTCCGACTCCGGCAAAGTTTACCTTGTCGAGACCTTCACTGTTATAATACACATTGATTTTCGAAATATCGACAATCTTGGAAAACTTTTGGAGAAATGCTTCGCAGTTTTTCTCTGTTTCCGTACGCGTGAGCATTGGTCGTTCTGCATCCTTATCACTCGTATCTCCCACTTGAGCGGTTGCATCACCAAAGAGAAGCACAACAGTATGTCCAAGCTCCTGAAATTGTCGGAGCTTCATAAAAGGGATCATATGTCCAATATGAAGCTTGGAAGCGACAGGATCAATACCGAACTTCACGACAAGTTTGTCTCAAGAAAGAAGTCGTCTTTTGAGATTTTCTCGGTCAATAACACGAGAAACCCCCTTGGATAGGAGGTTTTCTATAAGGATATCTTTTGATGTCATAATATAATGGATTATAATATTATCTAATATTCACATTTCTCTAATGACCGCCAAAGTGATGCTCCGGTTTTTGGATTCCTCATCTCAATAGCGCGCATTGTAGATGCTGTCGGTATTATATGTGAAACAAAATCATTAGAATCTTTCCCTTTTTCGAGAATTTCAAGTATCTTTCCTCTATGCATAATCATGTTATTTACGCTTGTTCTATTACATAAAGATCTATCTACAGCTTCAACCACTGCTATAGAACACTCTCTTTGTTGATAAAATAATATTTCCATATTTTTTATTTTTATTATTTGATAAATATTTTATTGCATTGTTGGTTGTTCTAATATCTTACTGATACGGTACAAAGGATGTTCATCCTCAAATCCTATTCTTTCAATCTCAGCAATAATCTTTGATTGTAAACTATCTATAATAGTTTTTCTTTGCTTTCCTGGCTTTTTTTTCAATGTCGTACTTATTCCAAGTCATTCTATTGTAGGGGCATAAAAGAGAATCTGGAATATTTGCTCCCCATAAGGCAAGAAATGAAAAGCATCTGATGTATGGTTTTCTAAATCCATCTCAGTCATAAGTGCAAAATGATTCGCTTGTTCTTCTATCTTTTTCTGATTCTGGAGATTATTCTTTCTTCATCTTGATATTTTTTTTCTCTTTTTTTCTGCTTCTTCTATTAAGAGTGACATCTCTCTTGCTCGCGAAGTCTTTTCTGCTTCATAAGCCTCTTTTGCTCTGGTTCTTTGTTGTTCCTGTGTAGTTTGTGGACGATGAGTATTCATATAATCCTATCGGTTATTAATAATCTTATCGATAAGCCCATATTTGAGAGCTTCTTCTGGAGTCATATAGTTATCTCGGTCACAGTCTTTTTCTACTTTTTTCACATCCTGACCAGAGTGTTTTGCGAGGATTCCATAGAGAACTCCTCCTGTTTTGATAATATGTTCTGCGGCGATTTTGATATCGGTTGCTTGTCCTTCTGTTCCACCAAGTGGTTGATGAATCATAATCTCGGAATGTGGAAGACTGTATCGTTTTCCTTTGGTTCCTCCAGCGAGGATAATAGAGCCCATAGACGCAGCAAGTCCGACACAAACCGTAACGATATCACATTGTACGTATTGCATAACATCATAAATCGCCAGTCCCGCTGTTACATGTCCTCCTGGACTATTTATATAAATCGTAATAGGAGCTTTTGGATCTTGTTTCTCGAGATAGAGAAGTTGTGCGATAACAGTATTTGCCACCGAAGGATCGATAGCATCTCCGAGAAATACCACACGATCTTCGAGGAGACGAGAATATATATCATAAGCGCGTTCTTGTCCACCAACTTTGTCGATAACGGTTGGGATCAAATTTGCCTGAGTTGGCTTCTTTTTCTTTTGAATACTCGTAACTACCATAATGAAAAGAGATTATTGATTTATAAAATATAATTAGAATCCACTAATAGGATAGGCTGTGGAAATACTTCCGCTATCTACGAGACTCCCTGTATATACTACTCCGTCTGTCAAACTTGTATTCGCTGTACCACCACTTCCGATAAGAGTCGTTGGACAACCGATACAAGTAGATTTATCAAAGTTTCCAGAAATCTTTGTCACCGCTCCTCATTTTTGAGCATCTGAAATAACTATCGCGACATTGTAAGCAGAAGCTTTCTTGGAAGTACTATCCCAAATAGTATTCATCTTTGCATATACGCCATATACATATTTCCCGAGTCCATAATCTTTGAATGTTTGTGTATCTCCGATTTTTATATCATTGATAGCGGGATCGGTGAGTTCTTGAGAGAGATATTGTTTAGAAAGAATACTAGAATCAACGGTTCCTTTTGCTCCAATTTTTGTAATGTTTCCAGAGGAATATACTGCTCCACCCCCTATGGTACTTCCCGTTAGAATCCCAGTAATTTGTTCTCCATCTTTGGTACCACTAAAAGTATTACAAAGAGTCGCACTTACAGCTCCACTATATCCCCAGAGATTCGTGGTAGAATATTGTGCTGGCATGGGATAATAATTCTTTTCGGCAAAAAATGTATTAAGTCCTGTTTCGATACTAGCGATATGTCCGAGTTTTGTAGAATTCTTTGCTTTGTCGGTAGAACCAGAAAAGCTCGTGTAGGCAGTAATACTGATAATCGCAAGAATAGTAATAACCACCAAAAGTTCCACGAGTGTAAAACCAGTCGTATGAGAGGTAACATATTGCTTCATAGAAAGAAAAAGTTATGAATGTAAATACGTGCGTAGTGTAGGGATATTTATGAAAAATTCAAGTCAAAAATAATATTCTCCTTTCTCTGTCTGAAACTTGATATATTTCTCCAAAAGTTACAAAAAAGAAAAGGAAAATAGATTTGATTTATATAGTAGAATATATATACTATTTATAGTAAAAACTATTTCATATATATACCAGTTAAATACTTATTATAAAGCAAATAATACTATGATAGATTTCAACAAAATTGTTAATAAACTGTGAAAACTCAAAGGAACATTTATAGATATCGATGATATCGCCGATATCGTAGATCCTGATTTTCAGAAAAAGGAACTCAGTAAAAGATCGCCGACTTACAAGATACTCTACCGTCTCAAGGGAAATAATGTTATCATCCCTGTGAAACAATGACTCTACTATGTTCCTGATAGTATCGATACAAATATCGATGGCGTGATAGAGGATAACTATTGGAAAATAGTCAAAAAGATTCTTTCCCGAGAAACAGGATGAGAATATTTCCTCTCAGGTAATAAAGCTCTGGAAATCCTTATGAAAGATTATGGTGCACCAAAAAAACTGCTCATATCCTGAAAAGATGCGACAAAAAATCTCCAGATTTCTGAGACCTATTTTCTCTCTATTCGCCCTATCACATCTGGGAAAAAAACACTTGGTAAAAATCTCTATACTTCTCTTAAAAAGTATACAAATATTATCGAGGTAGAATGAGAAAAACTTCGAATCGCTTGTCCAGAACTTGCCTTACTGGACACTCTGCTCCTGCGTGATATGGAAAATGGCATAGATCAGTACCTCGTAGAAAAATTCCTCAAAAGATCGAGCAAAATCTTCCGTCGCGAAGTACTCGGGAAACTTGTTTCCCTCAAATATATAACTGCTATAAATCGTCTTCGTTCTATCGCAAAAGATATGAAAAATATCCCTATTTATGAGATGTGTATCGACATAATTAAATGCGAAGGTGGTGGCTGTTTTGTGAGTCAAAATACGGGGAAGAAATAATTCTCATGCTCTTTATTTTGAAAAATACATATTTTTCATATACTCTTTATAGAATGTTTGTCATTCTCGTGAAGACGGGAATCTTCCTTGTATTTCTCACTTACTCATAGATTCTTAAATTTTAGAATCAAATTTTCTACTATTTCTCCTATGGAGATATTTGGTAGATTCCCTCCTTCGAGAGAATGACATTTTTTAGATTTCATATCAATAACTCATAATTTTTCCACAAAATGTCTACAAAAACCGACCGTTTCGCAGAAACTATTTTGACTATATCCTCCCCCATTATTCTCGAACATATTCGAGAACATGGCGAGGAATTTGGTATTGTCAGTATTGTCAAAGTAGAGATTAGCAAGGATCGATCCTATGCGGATATGTACATATCTTCTACGAAAAATGAAGAAATACTCCCGAAGAAACTTGCTCCACTCGCAGATAAGCTTCGACACGATATAGGAAAACAGGTTCAGACATACAAGATTCCCCACATTCGATTTAAACGAATAAAAAATGAAGCGGTAACAAGAAATGTTCAAGATATCATTAACGAACTCTCCAAACAATATGACCTTCATGAGACAGATTAGAAACTATATCCAGCAAGTTATTCGCTACTGGAAAAATCGAAAATTTCGAAAAGAAACAACGCTCGAAAAAAAGAAGCGTTATCTTTTTGATGCAAAAAAATCTCCAGATAAACGTATGCCACTTTTTGCGCTCTTTCGAGAAAAGAAACGTTTTTATTATTTCAATACTCTGGTAAATGTTCTCGAGCAGAACAAAGATCGATTCCGTCTCTCTTTTCTATTTATTGGGATATTTTTGATCGCTGCAAGTAGCTATATACTTTTTTTCTCCCCCTATTTTCGAGTTTCTCCATCAAAGGTTATTATAGAACGGCTCGATTCTATTACTGATATAAATATCGCCTATAAGTCTATAGAGGATATTTATAATACTTCACTTTTTTCCATAGATACAAATACTATACTTAAAGAACTTACTGGTCTCCAAAAGAATATTAAACGTATCGAAGTTTCCAAACTCTTTCCCAATGGGCTGAAAATCGTCATAGAATCCTATAAGCCACAGTTCTTTGTACGATTTCCCAATTCTGAGAAATCCTATATTATTACGAGTAATTGAATTCTTGTTTATCAAAAAGCAAATGATACGAACCTCTCCTTGCTCGATCTCGTAGATGCCAGTTTTACGGAAATGAGTTTTATAGACTACAAAGAAGGGATTCGTGAAAAATTTATGCCTTTTCTTCTGAAATCTCGCGATTTCTTTAAAAGTACTTTTCCTGCGGTTAATATATCAAAATTCACATATTTTAAGTCGGAACGAGAAATTCACATTGCTCTAGAGAGCGGTCTAGTTATTCTCTTGAGAACTGCTGACGATATAGATAGTCAAATTCTTTCTCTTAAAATATATAATGATAAGAATAATGATTTTATCAATTCAGGGGATGTACAGTATATAGATATGCGTATTCCTGGTAAGATTTTTACCTGCAAAGATAAGATTCTCTGTAAAACTAATCTCCGGAGAATTTATGGAGACTACTATAAATAAATCAAAAATATCAGATTTCTCGAACATTTTGTTTTTTATTTTTAAACTATGACCGATATTTATACTATCAAAAATCTTCTCGATTTTATCCCCTATCTCAAAAGAGAAACTTGGTATATGATCGGAATAGGAATTATTGTATACGCGATTTATATCTCGTATCTCATTGTTTTTGAACGATATTATAAAATGCAGAATAATCTTCAAATGGTCCCTTCAGAAGAAAAATCCATAGAGGATTTATTGGGTGATCTAAAAATAGACGATGTAGATTTTTTCGAACGTCTCAGTTTTATTGTTCGTTCTCATCTCGAAGATTCTGAGCAAGTTCCTCTTGCCACCAAAAAAACTCCCAAGGATATTCATGGGAAATTTGTATCGAAAGAATTTCAAAAAATTCTTACAGAATGTATGTACTATGAATATGGAAATCAACAAGCTGATAATGAAATGAAAAAGAAACTGATAGAAAAAGTAAGAAAAATTATTTAGCTGTAATTTCATAATTTTTAAAGAAACTATCATAGAAACTATAAGAATAAAAAAATATTGTTTTTCTCTTCAAAAAGATTACTCTATCAACTGTTTATTTCTTCACTTCCTATTCTATGTTTGAAAAAATTAAAAATCTTGAAGTAAAAAGTATCTTCAAATGGTTCGGGATTGGGTTTCTCTGAATTATATTTATCGCTTTGTTTCTCTGAATTATATCATTTATATTTTCGAGTATTAATTCCAACTTTCTAGGAGGAAGAATGGATTCTTATAATAATCCGAAATGATCCATGTCCTTTGGTGACAATACTATGCGGAGTGAAAGCATCTCACCATCCCCTGGAATCATGAATCTCCGTGGCATTTCTGATATACAGAAAAAATCCTCTGATATAGCTTATGAAGTGAAACGATATACGGCAAATATCGATTCGAAAGATCCAGAATCTGATTGTGTTTATCTTACAACAAGTCTCGATGAGTATCATGAAAATGTAAAAATAGAGAATCGTAATGCTTCAAAGAATTATTGTAATCTCACATTCAAGATTATAAAAGGGAAAGAACCGCTCATTATAGATTTTCTAAAAACTCATTTTCATCTTCGAGATATGAGTTCCGATATTACCAATATCATAAAACCATTCGTACAAACGACCGATCAAATCGCGGAACTCAATAAAAATCTCGCGGAAGTTGATACACTTCTCAATAATTCAAAAAGTCAGTATGACGAACTCTGGAATGCCCTCAAAAAAGACAATGCCTCCGCGGCAAGTATCGACGCTCTCAATAAAATAATACTCAATAAATCAGAACTTATTTCAAAATTCTCGAGAGAACGAAATAATATACTCGAGCAAATTGATAACCTCAACAAACAAAAAGTCGATTATGAAGAACAGATAAAATTTGTGACTTTCTCCGTCTATTTCAGTAAACAAGTACTCTTTGATTTTGATCAACTCAAAACACAATGGTTTTCCGATACGCGCGAGCTTGTAACTACTTTCAATGATACGATTCGCAATCTCTCTGTGAATCTCATAGATTTCCTTCTCAAAACATTCAATGTTGTTATCTATATAGTTCTTGGATCGTTCTTTGTTCTCACTGGTGGGAAATTCCTCTATCACATGGGACGAAGAATCCTCCTCGGAAAAGAAGGGAAAAAGAAATAATTACAACATAACAGAAACAAAAAAATAGGAAATCCAATGGATTTCCTATTTTTTTGTTTCTTATATTTTTAGTTTCCTCGGAAGAAAGAAAACTTTTCAGAATAAATCTCTCTGGTAATTTGCAAAAAACTCCAGATTATGATAGTATCACACCCTATAAAAATACATTTTATTACACCATTTTCTTTTTTTAAAAACATGTTATCTATGAAACCCTCTATTCCACCAGAATCTCAACAAGATTCCATAAAACCATTCACAAATCGCCCCTACCAGTGAGAGGCGATTTCTGCTACAGTAAACCATACTACATCACTCATAAGAAATACTCTTGATCGAGAAGATGATCCAGAGTTTTCAACAGCAGCACTTCTCGAGATGGCAACAGGAAGTGGTAAGACTTTTACAGTGGGAAAATACTTGGAACAAACTATTTCTTTGCGTGATAGATTTAATAGACGATACAATACCAAGAATTTTCAATGACTCAATATTCTTGTCCTCACCAATCGTATCGATGGACTCAATCAGTTCAGAGATGATTTGATTCATGGAAAACAGGGAGAAAAAAGCAAAAGTCCTATTCTCTCGCAAAGTGTACGAGATAATCTCCGCATTAAGACATTTCATTCCAAAGCAGACAATCTCTCGGATATTGATGAAAGTTATTTCACAACCAATGAGAATGATGAGGAAGAGATACTTTCGCAAAATACTACTCTGATGCCAGATCAGTTCCTCTTTTCTACATTTCAAACAGCTATCCTTAAAAATCTTACACAAAAACTTCCTTATGTAGATCTGATAATTATCGATGAAGCTCACAATATAAAACCGGATGACGAATATAGTATGCTTCTTCAGAATCTTTGTGAAAAAGGAAGAGAAGGAAATACTCCTATGATTCTCTCGGTAACTGCCACACCAACCAATCTAACAAAAGAACTTTTTGGAGCATCTATCTATACTTTCGGACTTGCAGAATATATCGCCAGTCCTTATTCTCCCAATATAGATTATAGACTGGTTCCCGTCACAACCGCAACCGAGTGAGATATAACGAATCTGACCAATAAAGTGGAGATCGCCAAACAATGTCTAGATCCGAGAGAAAAGAAACAACTCGTCCGAGAGATTGA
This sequence comes from uncultured Candidatus Altimarinota bacterium, assembly GCA_963751115.1. Classification (GTDB taxonomy): domain Bacteria; phylum Patescibacteriota; class Gracilibacteria; order BD1-5; family UBA2023; genus UBA1545. The sequence goes on along the minus strand of CAVVTN010000017.1, from coordinate 9,267 downwards.
GGAGGATTTTGAAGCGATGATGACTTCGTATCCCGATATAGAACACCTGGTTCGTGATCTTTTGAATGAACGAATCGGGATAGATCCTACTACCGTCGGTCAAACGATCATATTTGCTAACGATATAAAAGATGCAGATGAGATTGCCCGAGCAATCAATGCACAATACGGGACCGAAATAGCACTTTCGTATCATTCAGCTAATGATAGCAAAAAATCAGTTACTGGTTCCAGAGAGAAGAAGACAGGATTAGAGCGATTTGCTTCGTCGAGTGATAACATCAAGATCATCGTTGCAGTTGGGAAACTCAATGAATCGGTCGATGTACCAACGGTAGAAAATATCGTATTCTGGAGAGGAACAGATATAGCGAAAGTATTTCTCCAACAGTTTGGTCGATGACTCCGAGGAGATGGAACAGTAAAGTACTATGACTATGTCTGAGGACTCAGGAACTTTGCATGGATTGGGCAGATTCATGAGGCATTTACACAAATAGTGAAATGATGAGGAAACTGAGGATAAAATGGAAGTGGGGAACGAAAACAATTCAATCTCCTCGGAGAATCCCTGGGTGGAGATGACCGATATATCCATCTATCGAGTCTTGGATTCGATATCGCCTGACTCCAGACTGAAGTTAATATCTTTGAAACTGCCACTAAAGAGCAATTTCAAACTCTCTGGCGAGAAGGAAAAATTTCAAGAGAAGCCATTACGGCGAGTAAATGGAAATCATTTGCAGATAGTTGGAATACAGAAAATACTACTGATTATGGATATATATTTCCCATATCTATCAGTTGACTTATTAGTATTCTCTGAGGAGATGTGAAAGTTTCCAAAACACAAGAATATATTGTTGCTCTTTTGGAAGGAAGAGAGTTTGAGATAAAAGTAAAACTGTCTACTATTACAAAAGAACAACTCCAAACTCTCTGGAAAGAAGGAAAAATCCCAAAAGATGCTATTCTAGGTAAGAAATGGAAAGTATTTGCAGATGCTTGGAATACAGAAAATACTACTGATTATGGATATATATTTCCCACATCTATCTTCTGACTTATTGGTACTCTCTGAGGAGATTTTAAGATTTCCATGACACAAGACTATATTATTACTCTTTTGGAAGGAAGAGAGTTTGTAGAAAAAAAAGATTATTACCAAAAGACAACTTCAAACTTTTTGGAAAGAAAAGAAAATCTCACGAGAATTTCTTATGAGTCATAAATGGAAATACTTTGCAGATGCTTGGAATACAGAAAATGCTACTGATTATGGATATATATTTCCCATATCTATCTTCTGACTTATTAGTATTCTCTGAGGAGATGTGAAAGTTTCCAAAACACAAGAATATATTGTTGCTCTATTGGAAGGAAGAGAATTTATAGAAAAACAGACTGTTACCAAAGAACAACTCCAAATTCTCTGGAAAGAAGGGAAAATCTCAAGAGAGACTATTTCAATTAGTAAATGGAAATCATTTGCAGATGCCTGGAATACAGAAAATTCCACTCATCTTGAATATATGTTTCCACAATCCATTGAGCGACTTATAAGCATTCTTTGAGGAGATTATAAGATTTCCAAAACACAAGAATATGTTATTGCTCTTTTGGAAGGAAGAGAGTTTGTGAAGAAATAGTTTGTATTTATGGAGCTACGAACAGAGTTCTCATATCCGAAATATATTCTAGGGAAACCAAAAAAAATAGGAAATCCAATTGGATTTCCTATTTTTATTTGTTATGTTTTTAGTTTCCTCGGAAGAAAGAAAACTTTCGACGAGTGATGAAGAATCCGATGAGAATAGAGAGTCCCATAAGGATCAAAATTTGACCTGGACCTGTTTTTACACGAGTCACTTCTGTCAGATATGCTGATTCCCCTTCTCCACTATTACATACTCCGGTAATCGCAAAGTCATCATATTTTACTGCATCTTTTGAGAGATAAATGGTATAACTATTAGTAGAAACATTCTCAATCAAAGCATATTGTCCATCGGCACCTTTCTTATATACATTGTATCCACTTGTTGCATCTGGTGCAGCATCCCAAGAGAGAATAGTTGTACCATTTACTGAAGTCGTTTTAATTCCTGCAATATCTGAAACCATACATTTAGAAGCGGCTGCAAGAGAAATATCTACAGTGAAAATATCGGATGGTGCCATTTTAAGAATCTCTTTTCCTGATTTATCGAGTCCAAGAATTCGGAAGTATTTCGTTTGTGGATCAAGATTTGCGATATACCAAGTATACGCTCCACTTTTCGTTTTCATCTTTTCTTTTTCAGAAGTTATCACTTCTTTTGTAAGAGATCCACTTTCTGTTCCGTATTGGAACTTGAACTTCGCAAGATCTGCTGGTTCATTGTCTACTGTAAAAGTAAAACTTACTTTTTTAGCAGCTACTTCAGATTTGATATTCTTGAAAGAATTTGGAAGATCCGTTGTTTCGATCGTTTCCACTCCTTCTTTTGCTGTAATCTTTCCAAGATCATTCTTGAGAGTTACTCCAATTTGGAAACTACCTGTGGCACTTGGTGCAGTAAGTGTTGCATTATAGATACCATCTTTCGTTTCTTTGAAAGTTTCTGTACTATTTCCAAGAGTTGCTGTCACTTCTTTGAGTTTTGGTTCTGCGGAAATCTCTACATTCAAAACCGTTCCAATAGATACTTTTGTTCCTTCTTTTACGGTAAGAGTATTAAATACTGGACCTCCGGTACTTGTTTTAAATGAAACTTTATCAGATTCACCGATAACCGCATCCGTACCATCCAGAACTTTTACTTGCACAATATTTTGTGTTTGATCCAATTTCTTGAGTTCGTAGACAAATTTTCCGTCTTCTCCTGTTTGACTATCCCCTACTTGTTTTCCATTGAGTCATACCTGTACTTTACTATTCTTCTTAGTAGAACCAATGATATTTACAGAATCTGATGGAATTTCTGAGTTATTATCTGGACTTATAATCGTAACCTTTTCGGTTCCAGTAGTTGGCGCCGTAGTAGTCGTATTATCTTCAACAGTTACAGAAGCAACACCTTCGAGGTTATCATTATCGATATCCATAACGGTTACTTTCATCTTTCCTGCTTTCGTAAAAGCAAGTCCTTTAGAAAAAGTAATAGTTCCTTGATCGGCAGTTTTAAAAGTATATCCATCTGCTGCATAGGGAATAGTTGCCTTGGAATCATTATCCACGACTATATATATAGTACCAAGATAATCTTTTTTAATAGCCCCCGTTTTGTCGAGAACTTTTACAACCATATCAGTTGCTTCTCCTACACGTACGGGAGATTGAATAGTCACTTCAAAGTGATCCGCCTTAGTGGTAGTTGTTGTAGTGACTGTTGCTCCTGTTGCTGCAAAAGCAGAAAAAGAAGAGAAACCGAAGGAAATAACAAGGAGATAAGTAAGAAATTTTTTCATAGAAAAGTGATAGAAAATATAAGTGGTAATTGGCTGTACCTCTTTAATATAACATAAAAGCATTTTTGTGCCAAATAAATGCTATTTACAATTTTACTTATTCTGTTTTATTATAATTTATAGAAAGAATATTCCTCTCTATTGAGAAGAAAACTCGGTATATTTTGTGCTGTTATAAACAGTTGTCGATTATCTGCACAAGTCAGAATAGACTCGATATGTTCAGAATCTAATTCAGAAAACAGATCATCCAAGAGCAAAATAGTTTCTTTTTGAGAGACTTCTTCGATAAAATCTATGAGGATAAATTTCAGGCCAATTAAGATAGTTTTATTCTCTCAGCGGGAAAGATAATCACTCGATAGTATATCGTTTCGTATGATACACTGAAAATCATCGAGATGTGGACCAATATATGTATGTCCGGTAATAATATCTCGTTCTCTATTTTCTCGAAGATATTGCAACATACTCGATTCTATCCGTTCAAAATCAATCTTAGTCGTATATTGGAAAGTGAGAATATATTTCTCTTCTAAAAGTTTCTCCACCGATGAGAGACGTACTTGTATAAAATCAATCAGTTTCTTACGATACATATAATATACCTTGGCTCTTTCTATAAACAGAGAATCCCAGAGATTCAAAGTTTCACGCGTTGCTATTCATTCTCGAATCTGTTTGAGAAGACTATTGCGATTTTTCAGAGCCAGATTGTATTCACGTTTGATTTTTGTAAATTCTGGATGAGCAATAAGTATTGCTTCATCGAGAAAATCTCTTCGTAAACTTGGTCCGAGATAGAGAATATTCATCTCCATAGGCGTAAAAAGTATCGCCCGAAGTGGGATAATCTCTCTATGACGAGATCTCGTAATATTCGCTTCCTGAGAAAGAAAATGCACTTTTCACTCCCCTTTTGTATAACCAATCCTCCCAGTATAAGGCAGATTATTTTTGGTAAATGTTCCTGCGAGAGAAAGTACTCCAGAATTAGTCGGAACCAATTGTAAAAAAACTCTCTCCTGAGGCGGGAGAGCATTTACAAACAAATACATGGCTTCAAGAATATTGGTTTTTCCCGAACCATTTGGTCCGGTTATGATATTTCTCATTCCCCAATCAAACGATCGATTCGTATGGTTCTTGAAAGAATCGAGAATAAGGGAAGTAAACATAAGGAAGATTATAAAATTTCTTTTTTAATTATGCTCTGATTCCGAGACTATCAACGGCGATTTGATTCTGGATAATCTTTTGTGGAGAACAAGCCAGAAGTGCTTCTCGAGTGATATCTCGGTACTCTTCGTCTCATCGTGGAATAAGCGAATGTTCGATATTTCCTTGTACTTTTTGGAGTTCAGAATCTGGGATACTGCTCAGAATATCAATATACCCGACGATGGAATTCAGGTCAGTGACATAACCATCCACTTCCTCAGAAGTGACATGGAGTTTAGCGAGACGTGCAATATGTTTAACTTGCTCTTGTGTTAAAGACATTTTTTTATATAATCAGGATTAAAGCTTCTTTCTGCATTATATAAATTTATGGATAAAATCAAGGACAAAAGTACAGATACTTCCTTTTTCGGACTCGAGGAAAAATTCTTCGCAAGTCCATTAAAGCGTGCAAAACTCCATCTGGGTGTTGCAAAAAATCTCTTTATTCTTACGGCATTTCTGTATTTTTTTACACTTCTGATGACAATAGGAGGACTCTACCCAGAGTATACCGCGACTCTTACCTTTTTTCTCTATCCCGTATTTGTCTTTTCTTGCCTCGCACTTTTTTATAATATCTGTTCCTATGGAATAGTTATTTACTTAGAGAAATATCTCTTTTTGCGATATATTGTTTTTGTACTCTGCGCAATTATTCTTCTGGTTATAGTCAGTATTCACATCGGTCTTTATACTTTTTCACTCCCAATTTTATGAATAAAATAATTATCTTAGCGACTCTTTTCCTCCTGACTTCTTGTGGTGCAGCAACCGACACAACTCTCAGTACTATTCCATTCACCGGAGAAGGTTTTTCTATAGATATCCCCAAAACTTGGATGATTATAGATCAAGCAGCTCTTCCTACAACTAAGAATGGTTCTATTGTCTTAGCACTCACTTCCACTGAAATCGTGTCTGGATATTCCAATAATATGAGCATTATGAAGGAGAAACTCACCGAAACAATGACTTCCAAGAAATATAGCGTCGTGAATTACGCGCTCACTACCGGAGAATACAAAGAATTCGTAAAGCTCGATGAAAAAGTAATTACTTTTGGAGATGCCGATACTTCTAATCTCTATGTATTTGAAGCAAAATATAATGTGAATACTCCGAAACAAAAATTTGTTCAGACTTCAAAAGTCTGTGGAGATACCGTATATTTGATGACTTTCGGACTCGGACTCTCGACCGGTGCCACAACCAAGTACGAAGATCTTATCAAGACTTTCAGTTGTAGTAACTAAACCACTACCCACTTTCAGTGGGTAGTGGTTTAGTTTGAGCTATGCTCTAGCCGTTGCTGTTCCGATGTTTATTGTTATGGGCGCTTCCCACTAGAAAAATATTTTTACTGAAGGAAAAGAGTGACTCTCTCATAAAAATGGATGAATCTACCAACTTATTTCCCTGATACTAAAATTATGCTTTTCAAAATACTATTCTACTCTACACTACTGATTCCAATAATAGCTGCCCACTTAGCCTGGAAAACTATGGGTAGACTCGGAATGGTTGATTATATTACTCCCTTTCTTTTTTGGATAGCGATTCCTATTTGCGTAATATGGTTTGGTTATTTTATCTTTACCAAAGATTTTGTTCATATATGGATGCCAATAGGGGTTTTACTACTTTTAGCATTCCCCTTCGTGTATGGTTATATCACACAAACTGTGAAAGAAAACACAGTAGTTACAAAAAGTAAAGAATGGTTGCAACGCACAGAAAATAAACATTTTTCTTCGGATATACTAGGGATATCTTTCGATTATGTCTCAGAACGTCCATTTAGCAATGATAAAGTCAGTATCAAAGAAGATGGTAACATCATTAGAGTCCTTTTTGACAAAGATAAAGCAGGTGGTGGATCCTTACTAGTAAGTCAAAAAGATCCAAATACTACCCTTGCTTCATCTTTACAAAAGAAATACTCAAAAGATTTTCCAGAATGTAAATTTGTAGTATATGATGTAAGTCCGTTTCGTATTACAATGACCAACGGCTTTGTCGCAGGATATGAGTTTGTTAGGTGTACTGGAATAGATGGTTTTTCCTCCAAAGGTTGTCCTCGAATGGGTATAGAAATAATGGGAAATAGTAAGTCTATGTTTATCATGGACAAGGGACATCCTGAAAAATATATTTATATAACACTGCCCAGCGTGTCTATTGAAGCCAGTAAACCGACAGAGGAAGATAGATACCCAATAAAATGGTATGAATCAATCGTCATTAGATAATAATAAGATTACCCATAGTTTCTAGATGATAATGGATTACATTAACTGTAACGTTTTCATCATTTATAACTTAATAAAGATATTAATGACTATTAAGATCATCTTAGGAATCATAGTAATAGTGGTGATTATTGGCATAATATGGATTCTGTGGGGGTTGAAAACAGCGATAAAAGAATCTGGTCCTGTCTCCGTCATGTATGGACCTTATTACTGTAATGGTAAGTCCTTGATGATGAAACAAACATTTAATGTAAATAGATTGGTGGGCACTTCCTCCATGACAGATGTTACTGTTACATATGATGAAAATCTAATATTTACATCTATTTATTCATTTAAAGATACAATAGAGAAGAATACAGGTAAGATATTTAGATTTGATGAGTATGAAAAATATTTAGATAATACACAAAAAAATGTAACATTATTGCCATCTCAAGAAGAGCTTATATCTCGATGAGTGAGAACAAATGAAAATGGTCGCATAGTATTGGGTTCTGTTAGTATGACCTCCTTGGAAGATTTACAAAATTTTGCTGAATGTTTTAATAAAAATAAAAAACTTATTTACGATGATGAAATACGTAAAATTCCCGTTTATCAGTCCTATCTATATTTCGACAAAGCATATTTGTTAAAGTCTTTATCAAAATAAGAACCAAGTATTTATAAGTCTAAAAGATACAAAAAAAGGAATCGGATCGAGACTGTCCCAAAAATCCCGAACAAACCTGTTCGGGATTTTTCTTTGACGGAAATATGAGAAATATTTTCGAAAATATTGGATTTTCTCCCAATTTCCTTCAATGGGTATCTATACTGGTCTGAAACTCATAATTTTCTTCAGATTGTGAACCATTGCTATCAAATTCCATTCAATGGTGACTCATTGGAGTCATCGTAAAGAGAACCTCTCGAATTTAAGGTTCCGCTTGATGTTTCAGAAGACGGGCTCGACTGAGTAGCACCGTTTCTTGTAGAGTTCTTTTCCGTGCTCGGAGGAAAGTTTTTCATCCTGAGACTTACAGTGGTCTATCCAGTTTTTACTCATCTGCAGGAACTTGTTTTTCCCTTCTTTCGTTTTCGTCTGATAGACCTTCGATTTGAAATCACTTTCCTTTGTTGGCTCTGTAAGAGTCGGTCTTCCTCTTCCTCTCTTGGTTTTGCTTCCGGAATACTGCTTGAAGGTGTAAATATTTCCATCGATATCAGTGTATTCGTCTTTTTTCTCGCTATACTTCCATCCTTTGAGATTCTGCTGAAGTTTTGGATGCGGAATGTATCCATCGAGGTCCTGTTTCTCCATGTAATCATAGTTCTCTTCGCTCGCATACCCTTTGTCAGCGAGTACCTGTTTTGGTTTTGTTTGGTACTTCTCTTCTATGGCTTTGAGTACTGGAATGAGCTCTCGTATATCACTCGTGGCATTGTTCATCGTCGTTGCTATAATGAATTGATTCTCGGTCGCAATCTGCGGATTGTAGCCGTTCGCAAAATCCTTTCGTTTCATCTGCACAAGTCGGCTGTCTGGATCAGTGGAGTTGATACGAGTCATCTTGATTCCTTCTTTTGCCTTGTGCTCAATCTCTTTCTTTACTGCTTCTTTCTTAGACTCGACTTTCTTCTTTTTTTCTTCAATCTCTTTGCGTTTTTTCTCTCGCCCCTCCTTTGTTTTGAGTTCCTCGGGGATTCAACTTCCGTCATCATCTGCTCCGAGTTCATCGTCCTCCATCGCATCGATTTCATCCGCTTCTTTGAGGAACTTCTTCATCTGTTTCTCAAGCGCTTCCAGGTCAGAATTTTTATTTTTGGAGGCATCGGCATAAACCTTGGTTCCATCGATACTGACGACACTGAATGAGATGATACCGAGTTCTTGTGCTTTTCTGACTATCTGAACGAATATAGAGGTAAGGAAACCTCATTTCTCTCTGCGAAATCGGGCAATGGTTCGGAAGTCAGGTTTGTTGCCTCATGAGAGAAACATGAATGCGAGATCCGATTGGGTCTTGTCGGCAAGTTTTCTACTGGAAAAAGTAGAGTTCATATATCCGTAGAAGAGAATCTTCACGAGCATGACAGGGTGATATGCAGATGTTCAGCGTTCGGTATTCGCATAGCTTGAAAAAAGCTCCCGAAATTCAAGTCCATCAATTATCTCACTAAGAACAACGGCTTTGTGTCATTCTCCGAGAAAGTTCTGGAAGCTCGGTGGAAGAAGGAAGTTCTGTTTTTGATCGTATGGCTTAAACATGGTTTGAGATGAAGAATATTACAAGATCATTATACTCGTTTCTTCCATAATACAAGCCGAAAGTTCGATATAAAGACAAGAAAAATC
>CAVVTN010000016.1:0-7030 GCA_963751115.1 uncultured Candidatus Altimarinota bacterium | reverse complement strand
AGTTTGTTCAGTAGTAACCATATCTCCATCATTATTTTCAAACTTTGCTCATTTCTCGAAATCAAGGTGTATATCGAGCCTTTGATTCTCTACACTCAAAGCAAACTCTTTGATATACCAAGGACTCTGGAGTCATAATGCTTTGAGAAATATATCTTTTTCCATAGGGTATATTTTATGAGAGGAGTAATGTTGTGTAGTATATTCTTTTTGAGATATCTACCAAAGCGATATACGGAAGAGCCAAAATGTTATTATATCTTCAAAACTAAAACTTTCTCTTCGAGCATATCTTTCATGGCATATTTAATCCCTTCTCGTCCGAGTCCACTATCCTTAAGTCATCCGTATGGCATAGCATCAACTCGAAAGGAGGGGACATCATTTTGAATAACTCCACCGACTTCAGCATTCTCATACAGTTGCCAGATTTTATTGATATCTTTTGAGAATATCCCCACTTGAAGCCCAAATTTTGAAGCATTGAGTCGTTCGATAACTACCGAAAAATCCGTATATTTTTCTAGAACGGCTACTGGTCAGAAGGCTTCTTCTCGAACAAGATTTGCAGTATCAGGAACATTTTCTAGAAGCGTGGGATTCAGGAGAATTCCTTCTCATTTATTCCCTGTCAAACAAGTAGCTCCCATATCGAGAGATTCCGCAATCCAGTCACCAAGACGTTTTCTGTTTTTAGGATCGATAAGTCCACCGATGTCTGTTGATTCACTTCGCGGATCTCAGATCTTCATGGTTTCCAGCTTTTTCACAAGTTTCATCTTAAATTCCTCATAAATATCTGCGTGAACATAGATTCTTTGCACACTTATACAGCTCTGCCCCGCTTGATAATATGCACCCATCGCCACTCGGTTGATAAGCCAATCCCAGTCTTCTATTTCACGATCAACAATAACTCCGGCATTTCCTCCAAGTTCAAGAACTACTTTTTTCTTTCCAGATTTTTCTTTCATTTGCCATCCAACTGCAGGAGAACCCGTAAAAGAAAGAAGAGAAATTCTCTCGTCTTCCACGAGTTGTTGCCCGACAATTCTATCGCTTGGAAGTACAGAAAGAGCTTCTTTTGGCCACCCAGATTTTTCTATAATTTCTGCAATCATAAGCGTTGTAAGGGGAGTGGCAGAAGCTGGTTTTATAACAATCGGACACCCGGTTGCGATAGCTGGTGCAAGTTTATGTGCCAGAAGATTCATTGGAAAATTAAATGGTGTAATAGCAGAAACTACTCCGATAGGGAAGTGTTTAATAATCCCATGTCGGTGTGTTGCCATCGAATTGATAGCAAGATTTACATATTCTCCATAGATTCGTTCTGATTCGCCGACGGCAATCTCGAAAGTGGAGATACATCGATCCATCTCTCCGCGAGCTTCCCGGATAGTTTTCCCATTCTCGAGTACGAGAGTTTGTGCAAAAAGCTCCTTTTTATCTTTCAATTCTTGGACGATAAATTTAAGAATATTTGCTCGCTCAAATGGTTCAAGTTTTCGAGTCTGTTTGAGGGATTCTTTCGCTTTCACTATAGCTATTTCCATATGTTCTGCCGAAGCCATGGAAACGGTTTCCACGACTTCTCCCGTATACTCGAATACGACGTCCATATATTTTCCTGTGTCAACCCATTCTCCTGCAAGATAAAGTTTTTTCATAATAAAAAGAAGTGAGAAAATATTATAAAATTTTGTCTTTGAATTTATTTAAAATACTGGATTACACAATTTTTTCTGGATATGTGAAATCGAGATCGATGATATTGATTCCTGGAGTGTCGCGAGCGGTTCGGAAAATATTCTCGAAATCGAGAGGATTGCTGACTTTGTAACCATGTGCTCCGAAACTTTCTGCCATCGTAACAAAATCAGGGTTTCAGAAATCGAGTCCGAAATCTCCCATATTATTATTCTTTTGTTTCCATTTAATCATACCGTAACTGCTATTATTGAGAATAATAATAGTTATATCTAAACCGAGTCGAACACCCGTTTCTATATCTCCGAGGTTCATAACCAGTCCGCCATCTCCCGTTATACAAATAACTTTTTCTTTTGGGTGTAACATTTTTGCAGCCATCGCACTCGAAAACCCTGCTCACATTGTTGCAAGAGCATTATCCAAAAGTACGGTATTTGGGTGATATGAAGGATAATTTCGGGCAATCCAGAGTTTATAAAGACCATTATCCAATGCGATAATATCTTCTTCCCCGAGATTTTCCCTGAGGGCATTTACAAAAGTTCGGGGCATCATAATTTTCGTATCCTTTTCGAGAGAATTATTCTCAATCATGACTATTTTATTTGTCTCATTTGTTTTATAAATAGCGGAATGATCCCAATTAGAAGTATCTATATTTGCTTCAAAAAGTTGCCAGAGTGTGTGTCAGATATCTCCGACTACTTCGAGATTTGGAGCATACACATCGTCCATAATGGACGGAAAGAAATTGATATGAATCGTAGAAACACCATTTGGTCCGAGAATACTCGTTGGCTTTTCTACTACGTCGTATCCGACAGAGAGAATCAAATCAGATTGTGCAATGGCTTTATGGACATAATCATGCTCGGTGAGTGCTGCCGTTCCGAGGAATTGTGGAGAGCGTTCATCGACGACTCATTTTCCCATCTGAGAAGTGAAAAATGGAATGTTATATTTTTCTATAACTTTCGTAAGGTATTTGGTGATTCGTTTCCTATTCGCTCCTGCTCCAACGAGTATGATAGGAGATTTTGCTTTTTCGAGCTTCTGAATAAGCGTTTGGAGAGATTTCTCGTCTGCAATAGGTCTACGAACTTTTTCTGCAGCGATGACATAAGAAAGATCATCCGGTACTTCTTCAGCAGCAATATCTTCGGGAAGTTCGAGATGTACGACTCCTGGCTTCTCTGCTTCTGCGAGACTGAAGGCATTTCTTACCATTGTTGGTATACGTGAACCATTGACGATGACTCACGCAAATTTACTGATCGGCTTCATCATAGCAACAACGTCGATGATCTGAAATTGTCCTTGCTTTGATTTTTTGATGGGTTTTTGCCCTGTTATGACAATTACAGGCATTCCGCCGAGTTGTGCGTAGGCAACTCCTGTTACCATATTGGTGGCTCCAGGTCCGAGAGTAGCAATTGCCACTCCTGCTCGACCCGTGAATCGACCATAATTGGCCGCCATAAATACGGCAGTTTGTTCATTTCTCGTAAGGATAAGTTTGATTTTCCCTGATTTTCTCATGGATTCGAGAAAGTCGAGATTTTCTTCTCCTGGAACTCAGAAGATATATTCTACACCTTCATTTTCCAAACACTTTATAAATAAATCTGATGCTTTCATAGTGAACGATTTTAATGGATAAGTATCTGTTTTATAATATGAAGAAATAACTATTGTGTCAAATTTACTATTGGAATTTATGGAATAATCATCATTTGTATTTCTTTTCCATTTTTTTCAAAGAAAAGAGTGGCTTGTGAAAGAGTATTGATACTACTTCCCGAACCTTCGAGAACCTTTTTCCCGAGAATATTTCGAATCTTGAGGGTGTCGTAAGAGACATTATTTCATCCTATAATTCCCACGAGTTGAATCTCATTTTCAGGAATATTTGCAACATTATGCAAGCTATAATATTGAATAATATAGGAATTCAAGGAGGATCATTCTAATTGGCTTGCGATTTTGTACCACCGCGATTGTATATTTTGCGGAAAACGAAAATACTGTATCCCACTATTCGCTGGTAACGTGAGTATCTGAGAAACAGTATCTCGAGTAGAAAAATTAAGTTCCCAAGTTCCTGTATTGGTATTATTAAGAATAGTCCCCGTGGCAGTATGAAAATCAAAAGAATACTCGAGTGGAGATGCTTTTTTATACCAATCAATATTCGTTACAAAACCAAGCGAACCACTTTCGAAAATTGTTTCATAGGAAGTTGCTTCGTGTTTGGCGATAATTCTATCATATCCCTCCATAGTATCATCAATCGTAGTAATAATTGTTTCGGTATCTTGTGTATCACTCATACGAGAAAATCACGAGATGAAGGCGATTCAAATAATGGCAATAATAGAAATAACAATCAGAAGTTCTATGAGAGTAAAAGCACAACTATATATAAATCATTTTCATTCACTCTGATTTTTCATGCGCATATTATAGTATATTAAGAAATTCACTAGAATAGTATTTTTTACAGAGTATAGGAAATTTTGAGAGAATTTCAAGAAGAGTAAGAGAAAAATGAGAAGTATTTTAGTGATATTTACAAAACAATTTGATTTTATCTTTCTTTTTTATATAATCCCCCAGATTTTATAGATATTACCCGTCTTTTTGTATGGAAAAACTTACACTTATCGCCACTGCGCGAGATACTGAAACAAAACTCTCAACAATTCGAGGAGAGAAAAAAGTTCCTGCTGTTGTCTATGGGCATGGAATTACTGCTCAAGCTGTAACCGTTGGTGCTTCTGAGCTTCTTAAAATATTCAGAAAATCTGGAAAAACTCATATTGTTGAACTCACTCTTGATGGTAAAAAACAAGATGTTCTTATTCACGATACACAAAAAGCACCAGTAAGTGGAGATTTCCTCCATGTAGATTTCTTTGCTGTTTCTGCAACAGAAAAAATCCATGTTCAAATTCCTGTTCATCTCGTTGGTACTTCTCCTGCTCAGATTCAAGGTGGTCTTGTAGAACAGAATATGCATACAGTTGAAGTAAAATGTCTTCCGAAAGATCTTGTTGATGCTTTTGAGGCAGATCTTTCTAAGATTGAAAATCTTGGTGAAATTATCCATGTTAAGGATCTCTCTATTGATACAAAGAAATTTGATATCCTTTCTGATCTCGAAGGAGCTATTGTTTCTATTCATCTTCCAAAGGGTGTTTCTGAAGAAGCTGTAGAAGAAGTTACGGCTGCAGAAGTTCCAAGTGTTCAAGATGAAAAGAAAGCTGAAAAAGAATCACAATCTGAATAATCCTTTGCTCTTCAGAAATTCATATAATAAAAGGAGAGTTTTACTCTCCTTTTATTTTGTAAAAATCCGGAGACCGTAAAGAAAATCGAGAATTCTCTTCATTTTTGAGAGATTTTCTATATACTTCCTGAAAATAATTTCTAATTTTTTTGTTTATGAAAATAGTTATCGTTGGATCGGACCCACTACGAAGCGATCTTTTTAATCGTACATCAGAAGTTCTATGAGAACTGGGACTCCGAGACGTGGTACATATTTCCGAACTGGATGATGAAGCTTATAAAATGGAACTTGGTATTACGGAAAATCCTGCACTTTGTATAGAAGAAGAAAGTATTGAATTTCGTGATGTTATTTTCCAGGGACTGATTCCAGATAAAGCAGAAATTAAATCTCTTCTCATATCTATCGTTGGAGGTGAAGAATCAGGAGATTCTTGTGGAACGGGTGGATGTGGAAGTTGTAGTACGACAGGATGATGTCATTAATCGAAATCAAACGCGTACTATTTTAAATAACCTTATATGATTCTCTCAAAGCTTTTTGGGTCTAACTGTCGTGCAAAGATTCTAGAAAAATTTTTCATAGAACATTCTGTATCAAGCGATATGACTGGTATTTTCATACGTGAATTGTGTCGAGATATCGATGAACAAATTAATAGCGTGAGACGTGAACTTATGAATCTCGAAGCTCTTGGCATACTCCGATCTCGTGAGGAAAATAAAAAGAAGTTTTATAATATCAATCGGAGTTGCCCGATATACAATGAGCTTTCTGATATTTTTATAAAGACCTATGATCCCGTTGAGCCACTTCGAATATTCTTTAAAGGAAAAAGAAATCTGAGTCTTATAACGATTGCAGATAGCATCAAAACCATCACGAATGTGAAGTCCAATAATATTGTTGATATATTTATAATCGGAGAATTAGATAAAATCGAATTTAATAATTTCCTTGAAAAGAATTTCTTTCGGAGAAAGGTAAAATATGCAGTTATGTCCGAAGATGATTTCATCAATCGATTGGAGTATGATGATAAACTCGTACTTTCTATCTTATCCCAAAAGAATATATCTTTTCTGAAAGATACTCTCAATATTCAAGAGATTATCCGGAAAAAAATTAAGAAATAAAAAAAACTCTGATATTTCAGAGTTTTTTTGTGTAAATTTTTCTTATTTTGCGACAAAGTGTTTTCAGAGATATTCTTTTGCTTCTGCGAGTTTTTTAAGTACATTTTCATCATTTCCTGCATCGAGTTCTTTTGGTGATACTTTGAGTGTGAAATCACCTTTATATCCGCCATTCGCGAGTTTTATAAGAAGACTTTCCAGTGGCATATCTCATTTCCCAGGTAGAAGTTCTTCTTTATTACCTGTTTTATCAGAAAGATACACATTATGGATACTGTTTCCCAGAAGAGAGAATGTCTTAATAAGATCAGTCCCACTTTCTGGATAGATATTAGAAATATAAAGACTTGTTTTGCCAGTGATTTTTTTAATAAGTGGTAGAGTTGCATCTTTATATTCTGGAATGACAAAAAGAAAAGTCTTTGGTTCCACGTTGATTATACTAATGTTAATACTTTTATAACGTTGTTGTACCTTTGGAAGGTATTCAGAAAACCATTCCCCATCTTTGTCGAGTCGATGTGGTGGGTAAAAATTGACTATTTTACTTCCGAGAATTTTTGCCATCTCTAAAATCTGATCTATGATTTTTGGTGTTATGCGACGTTCATAAGCTGTAATACTTACCACGGGAATATTAAATTCCTGAGAAAGAGTCGTAATATACTCGGTGTTTTCGGTGTCGAAATCGAGAGGATTGAGATCTAGACAGATTCCATCGTACTCTGCATCGTGTGCAAAAGAGAAGATTTTATGAAGACCGTATCCTCGAAGAGAAGATGTGGAAAGAAGAAGCATAGAAAAGAAAATATCGAATAGAATGAGAGAATTATAGCAGAAAAGAGACAAAGAAGCAAATAAATTGGTCTTTTCAAGTAGAAAAATCGAG
>CAVVTN010000015.1:0-20042 GCA_963751115.1 uncultured Candidatus Altimarinota bacterium | reverse complement strand
CTGCAATCGGTGATCTTTGTGGATACGTAGAGGCTGCTGCTTCTGCTGATCTTGTTAACAAGATTGCTCCAAAATTTCGTCCTATGGACCTTGTAACTCGTGCTGAAGCACTTAAGATGCTCCTTTCTGCAAAGGGTATCGCTCCTTCAACTACGGACGAAGGATTCAAGGATCTTGGTACTGATGCTAGTTTGAATGGATATATTAATGCAGCTGCTGCAGCTGGTATTATTAATAAAGTAACTTCCTTTAATCCAAACGGAAATGCTACTCGTGGTGAAGCTTTTAAGATAGCTGCTAACGCTGCTGGTCTTACTACTACTGCTTCAGTAGATAGCACTTCTGGTGATCTCAATCTTAGTGATCTTTTCGGAGACCTTACTAATACTGGAACTACTACTACAACTACTACTGGTACTACTGTTACTACTACAACTACTACTGGTACTACTGTTACTACTACTACAGCTGCGGGTGATCTTTCTGTTAGTCTTAATCCTGCATCTCCTGCTTCTGGAAAACAAATTCCTAAGGCTGGAATCGTTCGATTTGCTATGTAGATCTTACTGCTGGTGGTTCTGATATCTCAGTTAATACTCTTGAACTTCAAGAAAGCTGGACTTGCTACTATTCCTTCTGGAACAAAAGTATGGTTCGAAAAAGATGGAACTCGTGTTTCAGGTAAAGCTTCTTTCACTTCAGAGAATAACGCTGTAATTTCATTTGCTCCTGCATTTGTTGTTAAGGCTGGTTCTACTGAATCTCTTGATATGTATGTTGAACTTGCTACTACTTCAGGAAACGACTTCGCGTTTGCTTCTGCTGCTATTACAAGTTCTGCTGCAAATGTAAATGGGTTCATTTGTAACTCCTACACTTCGAACTGCAGAGTTATACTGTTGCAACTGCTACTATTGCTGGTGGTGCTACTGGACAGACTTACAATGCATCTGCTGATTCTGTAGAATTTGCTAAGATTCACTGTTCAAAATACAGATACAAATCCTGATACTCGTGATATTAAGGTTCAGTCTCTTACTATTTATCAAAATGGTTCTGCGAGTCTTACAAACCTTTCTAATATCGTTCTTGAACGAAATGGTGTAGTAGTTTCTTCTGCTGCGGTTGTTTCTGGAAAGACTCTTACTCTTACTGTAAACGATATTATTAAGGATGGTGCTACTGCTATCTACTACGTTAAAGCGGTTGTAAATACTGTAGAACTTACTTCTGATACATACCAACTTTACATCAAGAATACTTCTGATCTAAATATGGTTGAAACAGAAAGTGCATTCCGAGCTACTATTACTACAGGTACTAATACTACCTCTACTACTGCTCCTCTTTACACTGTAAATGGTGGTGACGTTCGATTTACTCGAGATGCTACTTCTACTCTGTCTCAGACAGTTGCTCCAGGTACTTCTGACGTAACTCTTATGGCTGGTACTATTACTGCTAAAGCTGCAGTAACTCTTGAAGATATCAATCTTGGATATACTACAACTGTTGCTTCTGGTTCTACTAGTATGAATACTGTATACCTTCAAATCGGTGCTGCTACATTTACTGCTACTCCAGGTGCAACTCTTACAGGAACTCTTAACTTCCTCGGAACTGCAACTGTAAATGGTACTGTACCAGTTCGAGCATACGTAAAACTTCGAGATACTGCTGCAGGTACTATCAAACTTTCTAGTTTTGATATCAACAGCGTTGTTACTCGAAAAGAATATGTTTCTAATCAAAATGCTGTAACTTCTGCTATCGGTTCTATCGAAGGTCGAACTATTACTATTGGTGCGTCTACTCTTAATGTAACTCGTACTGATGGTCTTGGAAATACTCCTCTCGCTGCTGGTGCTAAGGGTGTTACTGTATATGCAGCTCGATTCTCTTCTACACAAGGAAATCCTATTGCTCTTAGTAATCTTTCTGCTACTACTGCAGGAACTGCTCTTTCATACACTGGAGGTAATACTTCTCTTACGCTTTATGTTGATGGTGTTGCGGTAAGTACTAAATCACTTACTACTGCTACTGTAAACTTTGCTGGATTTAATCCAACTGTTTCTACTACTCAGGCTGTAGATATCATGATTAAGGCTGACTTCTCTGATATTACCACTTCTGGTACATTCAATGTTGCATCTATTGCATACTCTGCAGTTGATAACCTTACTTCAGTTACTGTTAATCCAACTTCTGTAGCTGGTGTAACATTTACTGTAGCATCTCCTATTGGAAGACTTGCTGCTGCAAACGGAAGTAATTTTATTAATAGATCTCTTCTTGCTGCTGGATCAAAGGATCAGAAAATTACTTCATTCCAAGTAACTGCTGAAAATGATTCAATCAAGATTAAAGATATTGTTCTTAATGGTACAAATCTTAGTGCTCTTTCAAATATTCGTCTCGTAGATGCTAATATGGCTCCAATCGGAACTGCAACTGCTATTACCACTTCTTCTGCTACTTCTGAAGTAACTACCATTACTCTTGCTGGTACTGCAACTGCAACTGGTACTATTACTGGTACTGGTAATACCGGTACTGTTTATACTGCAACTATTGGTTCTGGTTCTACTTCTACTTCTGCTGCAACAACTTTAGCTGCTGCCATTACTGGTGGTACTGCTGTTGCTTCTGGTTCAGTTGTTACTGTTACTGCTGTTGCTGGAGTTGTTCCTGATTTGACACTTGTAAATAATCTTACTGCTTCTGGTCTTACTAGTACAGTTTCTATTGTACAAGGTACTGCTCTTGTTCAAGCAACTTCATTTGCAAATCTTAACAGCGTAGCTGGTTCTAGTATTGCAAAAAATATTCCTGTTACATACTATGTAATAGCTGATGTTAATGCTACTACTAATATAAATGGTGTTCAAGCTAACGTTGTACTTGCTGGATCTGACATTACTGGATCTAATGGTCTAGTTGTTGCTATGGCTGGTACTCTCGTTACAGGTTCTATCCATGATGTAACTGAAAATTCATTGAAGGTTACTCAACTATGAGTATGTACTGCTGCTAGTGTAGCTAATTGTATTGCCGCTAAAGCTATTGCATCTGATGCAATGGAGTTTACTGTTAATGCATTTGGTCTTAG
Source organism: uncultured Candidatus Altimarinota bacterium (assembly GCA_963751115.1). Classification (GTDB taxonomy): domain Bacteria; phylum Patescibacteriota; class Gracilibacteria; order BD1-5; family UBA2023; genus UBA1545. Next base: position 16,930 of record CAVVTN010000015.1, on the reverse strand, counting down.
TAGTGTTACTCTCTCTTCTGCAACATTCAATAATGTTCTTTCTGGTTATACTGGAGGTACACTTACTGTTGTTCGAAAGAGCGATATGGCTAATGTAGGAACTGGTGTAGGAACTACAGGTGTTGTGACTTTCACTGCTAACAACGTTATTAATGCTAACTCTTCTGAAACATATATTGTGAAGATGGTTGGTGCTACTATTGCTCCTGCTACTGTTACTTCAGATTGGTCAGTTTCTCTTACTAATCTTGTAACAAGCACTGGTATTGACGCTGCTGCTTACCCTAAGAATACTGATACATTCCCACTTATTTCTGTTAAATAATCGCTTGATTATTTACCCAGACAAGTTCGAAGTTTCCTTATTCCGCAAGGTATAAAGTAAAAAAAATCCCCCGTCCGAAAGGATGGGGGATTTTTTGTGCCCTAAAGAGGAAGAGGGTAACCGAACAACCCCGGGGTTGAACTCATTTGACTTACGAAGTGTAATCGATATTATTCTCTGTAATAAACTTTAACCCCGGGGTTATATGCCGAGAAGAACTTTTGAGCAAGGATTCTATCATGTATATAATCGATGATTTGAAAAAATGACCATATTTAAAAATATGTCTGATTTTGAACGCTTTTATAAACTTGTTTTAAAGTACTTGAGTTCTCCTAAATATGCTGGAATTAAGATATTAGCTTATTCTTTTCTTCCAAACCACTTTCATTGTGTTGTATCTACGTCATGAATAGAGATTTCTTCATTTTTCGGAGATCTACAGAATGCATATGGGAAATATTTTAATATAAAGTATGAGAGAAAAGGACAGTTATTTGAGTGACGTTTTCGGGCAAGATTTATTCAGGATGAAGAGTATCTAACTCAGTGTTTATCGTATGTAAATTTCAATGCCGTAAAACATAAACTTGTGGATAATATAGACGATTATCCATGGACAAGTTATCATCAGATTACAGACAAGGACAAAATAGAAAAGCACAGAGATCTGATACTCGATGAATTGGAATTATAGAGAGAATAGACACTAGTCAATCTGTATCAAAGTACCGCGAAGCGAAAAAAACTCCCCCGTCCGAAAGGATTGGGGATTTTTTGTGTTTGCTTTTCTATTTTCAAGAAAATATTTTGTTTTCTCTCCATTTCCTCTATACTTCATTTCAAATAACTTTTCATATTTTCCTCTAAAATGAAACTCAATCTCGAAATAATCATCACTTCACTCAAAGAAACGCTCTTTAAAAACAGCTATACTCTCAATCTCCGAGAGGTCTTTGTTAAGAACAATGAGAAGAAATCCTCAGGACTGGAAAATAATGTGAACTGGTTTTTGGAAAAATTAAAACTGAGTAACTCAGAGAATGAAAAGCTCTACAAAAGTCACTTCATAAAGTGGAGTATATATTATGTGGACTATGGAATAAATATAGGAAGTGAGATAAATGGAAATAGACCCTCCTTGATGCTTAAGAAAACTCCAAAAAGTTTCTGAGAAGATGTGATTGTAATACCACTTACTTCCTTCAAAGAGACAAACTTTACTGACGAGTTTGATATCTTGGTAAAGAAGTCGAAAGATAACAGACTTAAAAATGACTCTATCTTAAAAATCAGACAAATAAGAACCGTATCCAAAAAGAGAATAGGAAATTTCGTCTGATTCATCAATGATGAAGAACTAAGAAAACAGATAAATGAGAATCTTACAAAGGTTCTCGGGATAAAATAAATAAAAAAATCCCCCTCTCCGAAGAAAGGGGTATAAACTATTACTCATTACTGAGTAATGGACTTAAGTGAAGCTATTATACACAAAACTCCTCAAAATCAAAACTTTTTCATCAAAAAAGAAAATAATCCTTATTTTTCTTCATAAAGATTACCTTTCCAATCCCAACTCTGAGAACTTCCGAGACTCAAAATGAAGGTCTCTTTCAATCCCGAGTCCAAACTTTCCTCTGAATTCTTCCAACTCATCCAAGCCAAAAGTACCCCATTCATCACAGAAGATAGAAACATACCCGAAGAACATCTCCTCTCCTTCATCAAATTCTGTTGCATACCAAGTACCAGCTCCCGTAGGATTGAAGAACTTACAGATAATGATTGGATCTTTCGATTCCGATTGGTTTCAGATTTTCCGAAACTGACTTTTTAACTCTCCTGTAAGAAGTTTCATAGAATGATAAATTACGATGTAAAATACAAAACGATTAAAGTATCCTCTCAAATTACAAAGGAGAACGAGATAGAAAGTGTTTACATGAGATTGATAATAACAAGTATCCCGCAAGGATTCCTGAAAATATCTGGAATAAAATTAGTGATTTACGACAGACAATCTACTCAAAATATAGGAATCGATATTACTGGAGATAGTAAATCAGATTTATTTACTTCTTTTTTCGTGAGAGTAAATGATATCTTATCTTATCATGATGCACTCGCTCCGAGTGAAGTGTTTAATTTTACATGATCTTATAGTTGGAAATAATCTTATCCTCAATGGGGATGTGCCAGGTGATATAGATTTTCAAGCATTTCAAATCTACACATATGATATAAATGGTTGAAAATTGCGAGATTATTTCACTCCAATCCTCCAGAATTATCAAATAAATTTACCAAACACTCTGGCTTCTCTTCAGATTAAGACAGTTGACTTTAGAGCAAATTATTCTACTGGAATTACATATTCTATAGATTATTTCAGACCAGTAATACTTATTAATACAGGGACTGTAGATATCTCAAAAGCAAGTACTACGACTATTGTTTCTAATGGAGTTACAATGACATGATCTCAGAGTGAAACAAAAGTAGAAATAGTAAAGATAGAAAGATACATGCCAGTTTTTCAAACCAAAGGATATACTGATTTTATGGTATTTTTCGATAAAATAATAGATCAAAAAGAGTACAAGAAAGAAGTGCGAGAAATACGAAATCAGATAATAAATCTTATAAAAGATTATGAAGATAAGAAGGTGATAAAATATTTTGTTATTAATGAACTAAAAAGATTAGCGAGTGAGTTCAAGAAAGTATATTAAAGTTTAAAGGATGGGGATTTTTTGTGTCGAGAGAGGAGGTCGATAAAAAAGTTTTTGTGTTTCTGGTGGTTTGAATATAATGAAGAGAATTTATAAGTAACTTTTGAGATTATGGCGCAGATTAATGTTGATATTTTAAAAAAAGCTGGATTCAGTTTTGAAGAGATAGAGTCCATAAAAGCTGGAATTCTTGATATAGAAGAAGGGAGAGTGTATGATGAAAGCGAAGTTTTTGAAAGATTGCACAAAAAAATATCTTCTAATTTAGTGGCCAATGTTTAGTATTAAATATACAGCCAAAGCTGAAGGCAATCTATTTGAAATATATAGTTATATAGCAGAAGACAATCCCTTTATGGCGGCAAAAGTTATACTGCAAATAAAATCTAGCATGGAAATATTAAAGATATTTCCATTATCCTGAAGAGTTCTTGAAGAAGATTATAGATGTGTAGTTGAATCAAAACATAATTACAAGATAGTTTATAAATTTTCTGAAGGAGTAATTTATATAATTTCTATTTCTAAATATAGAGACAGTTGGAAGTAAGCTCTCTGCAAGAGCAAAAAAATCCCCCGTCCGAAAGGATGGGGGATTTTTTGTGTTGAGAGAGGAGGTCAAAGGTACCCAAGATTCTGTAGTTCTCCTGAGTAGTATATTCTCATCCAAAGAAGACCCTGAAATCGATTTATCCGTCTGTCATAATTACAGGTAGTATATTGAGAAACTTTGGAAGAGCAACTTTCATGAGTTCATCTCTTGCTTTTTTCTTTTCTTTCGCAGCCTGAAGTGGTGTTTTTCTTTTCTGAAGTCTTTGGAGTAACTCTTTTGTGAATTCCTTTCGTAGATGAGATTCCCAGTTAGGAAGTGAGATAAGTTTCTGGTAAGGTGTCATACAGTTCTTCAACGTATAGAGAATTCTCACTTTCCCATTTTCTTCACATACCTTCTCGGGGAAATGACAGGGACGATAGAAATTGAGATATGGGATAAAATGTTCCATGTAGAATCGATTGATTCTTGGAGCAAATACTCCAGGAATATGCCAGTGTCCGAATTCCTTTCGGATAATTGCACCATTTTTACATTCCACAAGTCCATTGTCTGTACTCTTTCTTGCTCTACTCTTAGTCTGAGAAACTCTGAGTTTTTCAAGAAGTGCTGCCACCTTGTAGTTGATGAACTCACTTCCATTGTCCGAATGAAAATTTTTTATCTCAAATGGAAAAGTAGCGAGTGCTCATTTGAGGAGAGGTAAGAGAAATCGTTCGGAGATTTCCTCGACTGCAAACATTACTTCCCACTGAGTTATTTCATCTACAAGATTAACGTGGTATACTCATTTTTCTCCATTCAGATCTCCCTGATGTACTGTATCGACCCGTATGAATCATGGGAGTCCTTCTGGATTTGGTTTCATACGGATTCCGATAGGAATATTCACACTCTTGGTTTTTCCAACAACTAATGATTCCTCTTTGTAATGGGAAGTGGAACGTAGACGATACAACTGAGCAACAGAAATATCTTTGAGACGAACAAATCGTATATCTCCGATAAGATACTCATCTTTCATGAGTGCAATAGTAAGTCCTCAGGATAGTCTTCCAGTCGCATTATCGACTTCAGCAAGAAGTCAGGAATCTTCTCTTGTGTAAGTAATAGGAAATACCCTACGAGAATATGTATGACCAAGTCTCTGTCACACCTTGAAAGCACGGATATATCGATCAACTTGTTTTTCTGCAAGTCCCGTCATACGCCCAATATATTGGATTATTATCCCCTTATCTTTCTTTTTAAGAGTAAGGTATTTAAAGCGTAAAAGACGCTCGAGTATCCAGTCCGATCGTTCTTCGAGCGTTCCCGTAAGTATGACATCCGTCACTACTGGATTATTTAGGAAACTGACCAAGTCAGTAACCGTACGGAGATTATTATCAGTATACATAGCATTCATAGGTTAATGATACCTATGACATACGGATTTTACAAATTTCAAGGTCTTCTTGTGTGAGAATACGAACCCTATTTTGGGGTCTTCTTGTATGAGATAAGAGTTGAGATTGACTTTCCATCTGAAATCGATAGTATAGGTACCGGTACCTATACGCGAAATGAAAAAGTTTTTGAGATTCAGATCATCTGAATATAATATGGAGGATTTATAAATAACTTTTGAGATTATGGCACAGATTCTTGATCGAGACACGAAAAATGTTCTCATAAAACTTACATTACAAGAATTTAATTCTATTAAAAAAGTGTACCCTATTGATGATGAAGATATATCTCAGTATGAATTTATACTAAAGACTCCAGTATCTGCGAAAGAACTTCTTAAATCTTTTTAGTATGGTTCAGTCATGGGAAAAATATATCGAAAAAAATCCTAAAAAAGATGAGCTGAAAAAAGTTATCTTTGATATTTCGATGTGAGATATTGCAGGATATGATATCAAAAAGCTTTCGTGATATAGAAATAAATTCCGCCTTCGAGTTTGAAAAATACGAATCGTTTTTTCAAAAATAGGAGATGAATATTTCATAGAAGCAGTCGATACAAGATGAGATGTGTACAAAGGATTATAAGATAGCAAACTGATAAAGGTTTCCTTATTCCGCAAGGTATAAAGTAAAAAAATCCCCCGTCCGAAAGGATGGGGGATTTTTTGTGTCGAGAGAGGAGGTCAAAGGTACCGGTACCACTGAGACCGGTCTCAGAGCTAAATTAGCTCATCTCAACTTGATTTTAATGTGAGACTGAATAAAATTGAGACCGGTCTCTTTTAACTGCACATTCCATGGGTAATGCAAGATTTGAATTTCTAGAAAATAACTACTATCATGTATTTAATCGATGATTCGAAAAACAGATCATCTTCAGAGATACGCATGACTTTGAAAGGTTCTACAAATATATCATCAAAGAGCAAAAGTCCTATGGAACTATAAAGCTTCTTTCGTATAGCTTTTTGCCGAATCACTTCCACTTCGTAATCCATAATATGGAGACCGGTCTCAAAATATCCGAATTTATGAGGAAGATACAAGTTTCGTATGCTATGTACTTCAAAAGAAAGTATCAGACGGTCCAGAGAACTCCAGTGTTTGAATGAAGGTTCCAAGCAAAGATGATACATGATGAAGCTTATTTGGAACAATGTCTGGCGTATGTAAATTTCAATGCCGTAAAACATAAACTTATGGATAATATAGACGATTATCCATGGACAAGTTATCATCAGATTACAGACAAGAATTCAATAAATGCTTATAAAGATCTGATACTCGATGAATTGGAATTATAGAGCGGATAGGCGCTATTATGAGAGTGAAAAACTTTTTGTGTTTCTCTTGGTTTGGATATAATAATGAGGATTTATAAATAACTTATGAGATTATGGCACAGATTCTTGATAAAACTCGCAGTGTAGTACTGGTAAAATTTAGCACCAGTGAATTTAAAAGACTCCATTCATTTATAGATGATGATAAAAAAGAACAATTACTCAAACTTGCAGAGGATACAGAAGTAAATGGTGTGGAATTTAAAAGTTCAAAAGAGATGTTTAAATATTTTAATACATAAAATATGTCTCTCTATACATTAAAACTCTCCTCTCGGTTTAAGAGTGATTACAAGAAGCTGAAAAATAATAAACGTTTCACTCAAGAGTTTGAAAGAGTAATAGACTTACTGGAGAATTGAGTAAAGCTTGAAAAGAAATATCGTGATCATAATTTAGATGGAAAATTGTCTCACCTCAGAGAGTGTCATATATTTTCTGATATTCTTCTTGTATATAAGATATCAGACAAAGAGTTGATTTTACAGTTATTACGAGTCGGTTCTCATAGTGAAATATTTTAGCTCTCCGCAGGCTCCCGAAGGCTCGCGCAGACAGTCCTCTGGAGTTTTTGTTACCTTTTAATAGAGATTTCTTCCTGTTCCTGCTGAGTAAATCCTATCAAAAATATCTCGGGAATTAAGCGAATTCCCAGAGAAGCTTCAGTTTTTTTTATAATCTCTTTTATAACAGCGAGATAATCGTCTGCTGTGGCGTCTCCGACATTTACTATGAAGTTATGGTGAGCCTCTGATATCTGTGCATCACCGATTCTAAAATTGGTCATTTTGAGGATGTGCTCGATAATATAGCCAGCACTTGTTGTAGGGAGATTCAGTTTTTTCATATCCTCTCAGGAGATATTTTGAAAAGCACAGCCAGGAGATCTTCGTGGTTGAAGAGACTTTCTCTTTGTCCATTCGAGAAAGACGTTTTTTGCTCGGTCAGCATCACCTCGAAAGAGATTAAAAGTAGCATCTAGAATTATTTCTCCGGTTTCGTGAAATCGACTTTTATCATATTCGAGAGCAAGTTGCTCACTCGATAAATGAATAATTTTCCCATTTTTATCCAGTATCCGTACCGAATGAAGAATCTCATTGATAAAGTGTGTTCCTCCATGGATGTTATTGTGTACTGCTCACCCAATGGTTCCAGGAATGCCCGCATACCACTGAAGTCCTGTGATTCATTTCCCGATGAGATTATAAAGAGCAAAGGGAAGATCTACACCAGCTTCCATAGTGACTTGAACTCTTGGAGAGTCTGATTCATCATAATCAAGGTCTTTGAACTCATATTTGAATGTTCATTTTGTAGCATCTGCCTGCCATCTTGCAATAATATTTTCCTCTTTCTCTGGATCTTTCTCATAAATATAATCAGTTTCCGCTATTGTTATATTCTGAGTACTATTTTTTATGATGAGTCCACGAATTCCTCTATCGGAGATGAGAATATTACTCCCCCCTCAAAGTATCGTAACGGGAATATTTTGAGATTTGGCACATTCTATGGCACTTGTGAGTGCTTTTATAGAATGTGCTTCAAAAAGTATATCGGCAGGACCACCAATTTTGAGAGTCGTATACTTTGCTAGCGACTCCTGTATCTTTGTGTATTGTGGATCGAGATTGCGTATGAGAAAATCAAATGGGCTCATAGGATGGAAAGGCCAATAGATAAGATATTATTATTATTATTATTATTATTATTATTATTATTATTATTATTATTATTATTATTATTATTATTATTATTATTATTATTATTATTATTATTATTATTTCTTTTTCTCCCAATACTTTTTGAGAGCTTGTCCGGTATAGGACCGTTTTTCTTTGAGGATATCTCTCGTGATACCAGAGAAGATAAGTTCCCCGCCCTTATCTCCTCATTCCAGTCCAATGTCGATACAGTAGTCAGAGTTGGCGATGATGTCGAGATTATGTTCTATGACGAGGACGGTATTTCCTTTCTCTACAAGACGATCGAGGATCAGGAGTAGTTTCTGGACATCAGAAAAATGAAGTCCCGTGGATGGTTCATCGAGGATGTAGATAGTTTTAGAAGTAGATCGTTTCGAGAGATCAAACGCGAGTTTTATACGCTGTGCTTCTCCTCATGAGAGTGTCGGTGCTGATTGTCCAAGTTCTATATAACCAAGCCCCACATCATTTAATACTTCGAGTACTCGTTTGATACGAGGGAAAGCAGTAAAAAATTCCAGTGATTCTTCGACCGTCATTCGAAGTACCTCGGCGATACTTTTCCCTTTGAATTTCACTTCAAGAGTTTCTGGGTTATATCGACTTCCGCGACAACCTTCACATTCTATATAGACATCAGGAAGGAAATGCATTTCTATTTTCTTGACTCCGCTTCCTTCACAAGTCTCACAACGCCCCCCCTTAGTATTGAAACTGAATCGACCAATTCCATATCCGCGTTTCTGTGCTTCGAGAGAGGCTGCAAATACTTCACGAACATGCGTAAACATCCCTGTATAGGTGGCTATATTGGAATGAGGAGTACGACCGATAGGACTCTGATCAATCAGTATAACCTTATCCAGGAGGGAAGTTTCTGAAAAACTCGTTCTTTGGATTCAATCCTGCGATACTCGTTCATCGTACAACTTTCGTACGCCTCACTTCGCTTCTCGGATTTCATCCAAATTACTTCGCTTTTGAGAAACTTCTTTGACAGATTTCTCCTCTCAGATAGTAATGGTTTTTACTTTCCCGACGGTAACCGTGTTTCCCGTGCTGAGTTCATTAATTAAATATGGTGCGAGGATATCCATAATGAGGGAGGATTTTCCTGAACCAGAAACTCCTGTTACCACTGTAAGGACTCCCAGTGGTATTTTCACACTCACATCTTTGAGATTATTTTCGTTTGCCCCTTCTATGTCTATATAACCAATGGGTGTTCGATTTTTTCTTTCGAGCAGTACTTGTTTCTTTCCAGAGAGATAGAGTCCTGTTTCAGAAGCAGGATTATTAATAATCTCTTCGTACGTTCCTTGTGCCATAACTTCTCCCCCGTGTTTCCCAGCACCAGGACCAATATCGAGGATATAATCGGATGCTTCCATAATATCTTCGTCATGTTCGACGATGATGACACTATTTCCCACAGCCACCAATTTTTTGATATTCTCTATGAGCATGCCATTGTCTCGTGCATGAAGTCCGATGGACGGTTCATCGAGAATATAGGTAATCCCTTCGAGTTTTGTCCCGATTTGTGTTGCGAGTCGTATGCGTTGAGATTCTCCTCCAGAAATAGTTCCTGCTCGTCGAGAAATAGTCATATAATTGAGTCCAACTCCCGAGAGAAACTCGAGACGCTCGACGATATTTTTCATAATTCCCTTTGTAATCGTTTTCTCAGAAGGAGAGAATTTTAATTCTCTAAAAAATTCAAGAGAATGAAGAACGGACTTATTGGAAAGTTCTCCGACATTTATTCATCCAACAAATACATGGAGTGAGGATTGTTTGAGTCGATGCCCATGACACACCTCACATTCGATTTCTGTTATGTACTGAGATATCCGTTTCATAAAAGTATCATTTGCCTCGGTTTCATGATAACGGCGTGTCAGATTTGTTACTACTCACTCGTAACGAGTGCTATATATCTTGGATTCAGTTCCATCAAAAGCATGATGTACTTCAAAAGTCTCTTCGCATCCATGAAGGACGATGTCTCTCGCTTTTTTATTGAGTGTATTATATGGGACGTTCAAGTTAATTTTGTGTTTTTTGGCAGCAGCTCGGAGTATTTCCATATAGTACATATGATTGGTCCAAGGAAGAATAGCTCCTTCCTCGAGCGTCAGATTTCCATTGATGATTTTCTCCTCCAGAAATGCCACTTTTGTCCCGAGTCCATGACAACTTTCGCAAGCTCCATAATGAGAATTGAAAGAGAAATTGGAGATAGATAGCATCTCACTGGAGGTTCCACACTGAGGACAAGAGGCTTTCGCTGAAAAACTTTCTCGTTCTTTTAAATCAATTTGATAAATCTCGAGCATATCATCTCCTGTTTTGTACGCAAATTCCAGAGAATCTCTCAGTCGTTTTCCGAATGATTCTTCATCTTTCACCACCAATCGATCGATAACCACCGATATTTTTGCATTTTCTGGAATAGTTTCCTTTTCGAGAGAATCAGCGACAGAATAAACGGTATCGTTTATCTGGAATCGCACAAATCCACTATCGAGAACATAGCGTTTAATAGATTCCATCGTGGAATCGGTGCCAAAAAAAGGAATCGGTGCCATGACATGGATCTTGGTTCCTTCTCCGAGATGTTTTACAAAGGAAATTACCTCTGTGATAGTGTGTTTTTTGAGAGTGATTTCTGGATGGTTTGGACACTTTTGAGTTCCAATGGTCGTAAAGAGGAGGCGATAAAAATCATATATTTCAGTAATCGTTCCGACGGTTGACCGAGGATTATTGGAAGTGGTTTTTTGATCTATACTAATAGTGGGAGAAAGTCCACGAATTTCGTCTACTTTCGTATCTTCATTGATAGAAGAAATAATCATCCGAGCATATGTAGAGAGACTTTCGAGGTATCGACGCTGTCCTTCTGCATAGATAGTATCAAATGCAAGAGAAGATTTCCCTGATCCAGAAACTCCGGTTACGACCACAAGTTTATTTTTGGGGATTTTTACTGAGATATTTTTCAAATTATGGGTTTTAGCTCCGATAACTTCTATAGAGTGGGACATAAAAGAAAAATAACAAGTGAATAATTAAAAGCTCCGAGGGGCGAGTATACACAAAAAAGGATAAAAACGAAAAATTTTTTAGAGATTGTAAAATATTGATGAATTATCAAGGGTTGTGATAAGAAAAACACAAAAATATGATGAAAAAGTTGCAAAAAACAAGCTTCTCCATATAATCCTGCCCCAGTACACATTTTACTCATTTTTTTTGTTTCTATGAAAGATATTCACCCAAAATTTTCTGCTCAGACAACCGTTCTTTGTTCGTGTGGAAATACCTTTGTAACCGGAAGTACTATTACTACGGAGATTAAAGTCGAATCATGTAATAAATGTCACCCATTCTATACGGGAGAAAAACGTATTTTGAAAACAAGTTCTGTTGACAAGTTTTATGCTCGTCAGAAAAAATCAGAATCTATCACAAAATAATCTCTTATTGAGTTTTAATAAAAACAGGTTGTTGTCAACCTGTTTTTATGTGCCAAATTTTGCTTCTATAAGGGATATATGGTATTCTACAGAAGTATTTAATCCTATCATTGTTTATGAATTTTCTTCTGCGTAATATTTTCTTTATTTTTGTCCTCCTCTTTTTGGTGACGGATGCTTTTTTTCTTTTTGGTGACATCCTTATTGGAACAGAAATATACACATCTCTACAGGCATATATGACATACTTTCCAGCAGTTGCGATATTGGAAATCATCATCCTTTCGGGGCTTGCTTATATTACTTCTATCATGCCGATTCGTAGTTTGAAACAAGAGATTGCTTTTTTTATCACTGGATCGAAAGAAGGTACTTCCTTGACAGTCGGAAATATGAATCCGGACGCACGATATGTTATCAATTTTTTTAACAAAAGTTTGGAGATTTTAAAGAATTTTAAAGAGGAATTTAAAGCGGGACGTATTTTGAAATCGGAAGTAGAATTCGCCTCAGAGATTCAGAGGCATGTTTTGAAGAAAAATACAGTCATTATCCCATCTATGGATATCGTTGCCAATACGAAATCCGCAACAGAAGTTGGGGGAGATAGTTTTGATATCATCGAGCAAGGCCATAATTATTATATCTATATCGGAGATGTAACCGGACATGGAGTGGCTGCAGGGTTTGTTATGATGATTGTAAATGCACTCATATCAGGATTCTCAAAGATTGTCGAGAACTCTGCTGATATCCTTGCAAGGACCAACGAAATCGTCAAACCTCGTGTAAAGTCTAATATTCTTATGACGCTTCTCATGATTCGTTGGAATGAGGCAGAACAAAAAATGTATATGACGGGAGCGGGACATGAATATCTAGTAATCTACAAGGCTGCTGAGAAACGAGCTTTTAAGATCAAATCTGGAGGAGTTGCTCTTGGTATGACGAAAAATATATCAAAAATTCTCAAAGAAATAGAAATTTCCATAGCGAAAGATGATATTATTATTCTCTATACGGATGGTATTACGGAGGCACGAAATGGGAAAAATGAAAGTGATATGATGCTCGGAATGGATCGGTTTATGGAAATAATTGAACATACACCGATTAAAACAGCTCAAGGAATTTTTAACAATATCACCATAGAACTTTCCAAATTTATGGGATATGGACATCGACAATTTGATGATATTACCCTGATTGTTATGCATAACAAAGGAGATTCTATTATCGAAAATAATGTTTCCCCAGATATTCCGCCTCAGTTCATGACCGAGTGGAATTGGCGAGGATAATATATTTTTATTAAAAATTGAATTTTACCGAACTCTTCGTATACTGCAATGACTGTAGCAAGACACAATATTTCTACTTCTCGAAAATATTTTTTATGGCAAATCAAGCACTTCTCGATCTCATCGCAAAGAATTATACTGGTGATGCACTTGGATACGAACAAGATCTTTTGAAACAACAAGAGGTTATTCCTACGCCCACTTCATTTCTCGAAAATATACCAGATTCAGTGCCAGCAGAAATTACTCCATCTACTTCGGTGGAAGCGCCAGTTGTTACAGAAAACACTTCCAAGAAACTTACCAAACAAGAAGCCGACGAGATTCGTCAAGGAGAAAAAGAATACCGTGAAGCATTGGCTTTCGTCAAAGATGCCATTGCTCCTTCTATGATGAAAATCGATGCAACAAAGCTCCAGATTGGAGATACCTATGTTCGAACATTTTTCACGTATGCGTACCCCGATTTTCTCGAAGGAAACTGGCTCGGACCACTTATCAACTGGGATGTGAAGTTTGATATGTCTATGTTCATATACCCCATCGAATCGGCATATATTATGAAATATCTTCGAAAACGTCTGACAGAGCTCCATTCGGAACGTTCTATTAATATGGACAAGGGGCTCATTAATGATCCCGCTCTTGACGCTCAGGTACAGGATGTAGAGGAGCTCCGTTCGAGTCTGACGCGAGGACAGGAACGATATTTCCATTTCTCTATTTATATCAGTATCTACGCTGATTCAGAAGAACAAGTGAAGAAACTTTCTAATACTCTTGATACGCTTCTTTCCGGACGAAATATTCTGACAAAACAAGCATTTCTCCGCTCAGAACAGGGATTTATTGCCACTGGTCCTTTTGCTCGTGACGAGGTAGGGGTGTATCGAAATATTTCGACAAAAGGGCTTTCTACAACGTTTCCGTTCACTTCTAATTCCCTTTCTCAAGATGATGGAATCCTCTATGGAATCAACACTCATAATAATTCTCTCATTATCTTCGATCGATTTCGTACAGAAAATGCTAATATGGTGGTATTTGCGAAATCAGGATGAGGAAAGTCTTTTGCGGTCAAACTAGAGATTCTTCGCTCACTTATGCTCGGAACCGATGTCATAGTTCTCGATCCAGAAAATGAATATAAAACGCTCGTCGATACCGTCGGTGGAACATATGTCAATATCAATCTGAATTCCAATGAACGAATTAATCCATTTGATTTACCGAGAGCACTCAAAGATACGGAAACAAAACCGGGAGATCTTCTCCGTGGTGCGGTCATAAATCTCCTCGGACTTATGAATCTGATGCTCGGAAAATGTACCCCATCCGAATCATCCATTCTTGAAAAAGCAATTATTACCACCTATTCTCTCAAGGGAATTACTATGTCAGATGATGACATCACCGGTAAAGAAGTTCCGATCATGAAAGAACTTTATTCGGTACTGGAAACAATGGATGGTGCAAAAGGAATCTGTGAACGACTCGAAAAATATGTTACAGGAATATTCTCTGGAGTATTCTCTGAACCTACCAATATTAACTTGACCGAAGGACTCGTGGTATTCTCTGTCCGTGATCTCGATGATATTCTCCGCCCGATTGCTATGTATATGTTGCTCGGATATGTATGGAATATCACACGAAGCTCTCTCCGGAAACGTGTGCTCGTCGTAGATGAAGCTTGGAATATTATGCAACACGAAGATAGTGCAAAATTTCTCTTCGGCCTCGTAAAACGAGCTCGAAAATACGGCCTCGGAATTACAACTATCACACAAGATGTCGAAGATTTCATGGGAAGTCCACAGGGAAAAGCGATTGTGACAAACTCCTCCATTCAACTTCTTCTCAAACAATCGCCCGCATCTATCGATGTCCTCCAAAATGTCTTCAAACTCACTGAGCAAGAGAAATATATTCTCCTTAATTCCTCAGTCGGACAAGGGCTTTTCTTTGCCGGAACCGAACACGTCGGAATCCAAGTTCTCGCGAGTTACTTCGAAGAGCAGGTGATTACGACAAATCCAAATGCGGGGAAATAATTTCCCAAATTACTCTACTTACTAAATAATTTCCTATGAAAACTTTCGCCCTCACATCCGAATATATCGAGATGAATAAACTTATGAAACTCTTGCAACTCACCGAAACAGGAGGACAAGCAAAGATTGCCATTTCTCAAGGACTCGTAATGGTGAATGGCGTAACAGAACTCCAACTCCGCAAGAAGCTCCGCAAAGGAGACAAAGTCGATTTTGACGGTGTAGAAGTAGAGATAGTTTAGACTTTCTCAAAAATAAAAAAATGTTCGTAACCATATATACGAACATTTTTTTGAATTATACAACAATTACCCTCTCAATCTCTTTTCCATAACTTCCTTTCCGAGGACTTTCATAGTGTAGCAGAGGTCAGGGGTTTTGGCAGAAGCACAGAGGAGGAGGCGGAGCATCATGGCGATATCTCCGACTTTCCCGAGATATTCCCCAGTTTTCCACTCTTCTCCGGTTCGAGCGAATTTGTGAGTGTGTGCGATATCCTTGAGTTGTTCGAACCATTCTTCCCGTTCCATAGTTGAATCGTAGGATTTTAAATAATCTTCGATAAAAGCCTGACGAACCTCGGGAGTTATACATTCTGGCAGAGTTGGTGCGGTGTTTTTCATAACCTCAAAAGTTTCTATATAAAAGAACTGGAGTTGTCCTCGAAGGTCAGAAAATTTCGTAAATCGTCGTGGATCTTTTTCGGTATGACGTTCGATATCGAGTGCTCTATAAGTAAGTTCGGGATATGTTTCCATAAGTTTCGCAAGTTCTTCATCATATTGTTTTGCCCATTCGAGACCTTGTTTCTGGAGTTCTTTCGTGGAGAGTTGTGTGAGGAAACTATTTGCGATGGAATCCAGTTTTATTATATCAAAAAGAGCTCCAGAAAGTGGAAGTTTTTCGGTGGTGAGCGGATAGGTTTTGTAATCCGCTGTGGGATTTTCGATTCTCCAAGCCTCGTATCTGGAATCCATAATTCCGAGCATATAGTCGATAAGTGCTTCGATAGTATATCCTTGCTCGAAGAAGTATTCTACATTTGCCTCAGGATCTTTCCGTTTAGAGAGTTTTCGCTTTCCACCACCATCTGTTTTCATAAGTGGAGAAATATGTATGTATTTAGGAAGAGTGAATCTAAGAGCTTCCGTGAGTTGTGCATGAAGCGGATATGATGGAAGCCATTCATCCCCACGAGTGACGTGAGTTGTTCGCATGAGGTGATCGTCTACGACATGTGCGAGATGATAGGTTGGAATACCGGTTTGTTTCAGGAGAACTGTGTCCATGAAATTATCTTGCATCTCGATTTCTGCGCGTATCTCGTCCACAAGTTTTACTCGTTTGCTTGGATTTCCATGACTACGGAGACGGATGACATATTTCTTTCCTGCTGCAATCGCAGCTTGTACCTCTTCCAATGTTGCCACTCGCCAAGGACTGTACGATCCATAGATCCCTGTCGGCTGTCCCGAAATGGTTTGTTCGGCACGAAGTGTTGTAGTCTCTGCTTCATCTAAGAAACAAGGATATGCAACTCCACGAGCAATCATATCTCGTACATAAGACTGGTAAATAGGTCCGCGTTTGGATTGTGTATACGGTCCAAATTTTCCTATATCAGAACCATCTGGACCGATAGCCCCCTCATCGATGGTTATTCCAAATTTCTGAATCCCATTTACGATCGTACTGGCAGCATTTTCAATCTCGCGTTTATCATCCGTATCTTCATTTCGGAGATAAAATACTCCACCATTGAGATGGGCGAGACGTTCTGAAAGAAGGGCGGTATAGACGGTTCCTATGTGTAAAAACCCCGTCGGACTGGGGCTTATACGAGTTACGGTTGACACAGTTCTCGCAGGATAGATATTTTCTAGCTCTTCCAAAGTATGGGCAGGATTCGGGAAAAGAAGGGCGGCGATGGCGATATTGGAATCGGTCATAAGAGAATTGGAAAGAGAAATAAT
>CAVVTN010000014.1:0-66738 GCA_963751115.1 uncultured Candidatus Altimarinota bacterium | reverse complement strand
GGATATTATCCCAAGTAGAGCATATCTACATTGACTTTCTCAAAGAACGGAACACAAACGGACAGTACGAGCACAAGCGATTACGGAGTGCCGTGGCAAGCATTCGGTATTATCTTCCATACCTGCATACGTACGAGAGATATCCGCACCTTTCGATACCGAGAACTACGGGCATTTGTGACGGTTATTTTTCACATGTAAAAGAGAAGCTAAAACCTCATCGAGGAATCTCTCGGATTCAGCGAGATTCTCTTCTTATCTTTCTCCTCGAAGAACAGAACAGGAAGGCAAAAGTTTAGGAATAAAACCAACACATTTTAGGCTTAATCGAAAAACCAACACATTTTAGGCTTAATCGAAAAACCAACACATTTTAGGCTTATCTCATGTACTGTATCGACCCGTATGAATCATGGGAGTCCTTCTGGATTTGGTTTCATACGGATTCCGATAGGAATATTCACACTCTTGGTTTTTCCAACAACTAATGATTCCTCTTTGTAATGGGAAGTGGAACGTAGACGATACAACTGAGCAACAGAAATATCTTTGAGACGAACAAATCGTATATCTCCGATAAGATACTCATCTTTCATGAGTGCAATAGTAAGTCCTCAGGATAGTCTTCCAGTCGCATTATCGACTTCAGCAAGAAGTCAGGAATCTTCTCTTGTGTAAGTAATAGGAAATACCCTACGAGAATATGTATGACCAAGTCTCTGTCACACCTTGAAAGCACGGATATATCGATCAACTTGTTTTTCTGCAAGTCCCGTCATACGCCCAATATATTGGATTATTATCCCCTTATCTTTCTTTTTAAGAGTAAGGTATTTAAAGCGTAAAAGACGCTCGAGTATCCAGTCCGATCGTTCTTCGAGCGTTCCCGTAAGTATGACATCCGTCACTACTGGATTATTTAGGAAACTGACCAAGTCAGTAACCGTACGGAGATTATTATCAGTATACATAGCATTCATAGGTTAATGATACCTATGACATACGGATTTTACAAATTTCAAGGTCTTCTTGTGTGAGAATACGAACCCTATTTTGGGGTCTTCTTGTATGAGATAAGAGTCTGAATTGATTTATGGGAAATACTGTATAAAATCGTATTTATTCATCATAAATTTTTGCTATGAGAAACTGTCCACATTGCCACAAGTCAGTAGAAGAGAATTTTATTATCTGCCCATAAGAGAAAAAAGAAATGGAACCGCAGTTTTGTACTATGATTGGGAAGTTGAAAAAAGAATATTCTTGGCAAGAATTTAATTATTCTCGATACCATGCACAAAACGTATTCTCAGTAAGAGAAAGGGAGTTTAATTGTACAATAAAAAATATAAATACCTCTCGATAAAATGAGGCAATATCATCTATTTTAATTATGAGTTTTCTTACCGTCTACATTATTACATGGATGATGACAACACTCCTCATGGGAGTTCTGGTTTTTTTGCATCGTCTGACACTCACATATTTTTCTCGAAAGTATTGGCGACATCTGGGGCAATTATGGAAGATTATTTCTTTCCTGATGGCTATGATATTATTATCTGCTATTTCCATCATTGCCAATGATCCTACTTGGGATATTCCAGAAAGTATCATAATGGTAACGCTTACTTTTTTGACAGCACCATGGGCAGTAGGGATTATTTATCGCGCGGTATTTTGATACGAACGAAAGGGGATAGTGATATATATCGCGATTGTTCTATGGTTGTTTAGTGCCAGTTGGTCGTACGATTTATATGTATGGATGTGGCAATGAGTATATCCTGTTTCTTGGTTTGGCAATTTGATGATTTCCCCGATTCTTTATCTCTGTGGGGGGATGTTCTGGTCACTGGAATGGAGAGAATGAACCGAAATAGTATTCGCTTTCCGTGAAAAACAATGGCTTGTAGATAAGATACCCAAACAACAATTCTGGAAGATATTTCCCTATATGATGCCATTTGTATTGATTGGTATTATAATTTTTGGTAGTTTTTTGTATGTGAATATGTAGGAGAAGTTTTTTGGAAGAAATCCTTCTTGTTCTTGCTTTTCCTTCATTTCTCTTATAATTGGGGAAAATAATTTCTTTATATTTCAATTTTTTCTATGAAATTTACAATACAAACCGGTAAGACCAATGAAATCCTCAGAACAAAAAGTGAGGTAGTAACTCCTGCTGAACTTCGGAAATATACGAGACTCGCCGATGATATGGTGAAATATATTAAGGATCCAGATAATGGTGGCGTTGGTTTGGCTGCTCCGCAGATCGGGGTGAATAAACGGATTATTTCTGTGAGCTTATTACGTGACGCGGATGATGAAAATTATCGGACGATTGCGATGATTAATCCAGAAATCACCGAACATACCAACGAGATGGAATGCGATAATGAAGGATGTCTGAGTATCCCCGGCGAACACGGAGATGTGGATCGCTGGAAACGAATCAAAGTTTCCTATATTGATACTTCACTTCGTCCACAATCCATACTCCTTTCTGGACTCGCAGCGAGGATTGTACAACATGAGGTGGATCATCTCGATGGAATATTATTTACTGATCGAGCAAAAAAAGAGGAGAATATACTCATTCAGATGGAAAAATAGTATGTTCTAATTCTAGATTATTCATTCTCTTTGTATATGAAACCAATATTTATTATTATCGATGGTCCTATGGGGGCTGGTAAAACAACGGTCGGAAAAATCCTTCATCACGAACTAAAAGGATTCGCAAAAGTTGGACTAGATATTGTTAAATGGTTCGTATCTGATTTTTCTAGAACCCCTGATGAAAATAGAGTTGCAGGTAAGATTGTTTTGGCGATGTGTGATACATACCTTCAAAACAATACGTCGGTCATACTGGAAAATGGATTCAAGACCCAAGAACTTATGAGTCCTTATTTGCATCTTGCAAAAAGTCTTGAGATTACATGCTATATATATCAGATTGAAGCCCCAAGAGATATTCTTATCGAACGACTATCGCTCCGTCCAAAACCTGAATGAGCAAATACGCCTGTTTCTATCGAACGTATTATAAATAATATTGACTCATATTTTATAAATAAGTATCCTTCTCCCAGATGTATATTTGATTCTTCGCAATATTCTCCCGAAGAGATTGTGGAAAAAATTATTCAGGATATCTGTCTTAATTTATAATTCTTTCTTGTATGTTCCCAGAAATCCATCCATCTTGGCAAAAAGTTCTCGCAAATGAATCTGAGAAACCGTATTGGCAAAAACTTACTGCATTTGTAAAAAAAGAATATTCAGAAAAAACTTGTTTTCCGAAGTGAGAAAATATCTTCCGTGCTTTTGATTTGACTCCGTTTGATAAGGTGAAAGTGGTAATTCTCGGACAGGATCCGTATCATACACCGGGTGCTGCTATGGGAATGTGTTTCTCCGTTCCAGAAGGCAATAAGAAACAACCGAGTTTGCAAAATATCTTCAAGGAACTTGCAACGGATGTAGATATTTCCAGAACACAAACGGATTTGACTGATTGGGCGAAACAAGGAGTTCTGTTAATTAATAGCGTACTTACTGTCGAAAGTGGAAAACCAGCATCACACCAAGAAAGATGATGGGAAATATTTACGGATGAAGTAATTAAAACTCTTTCAGATAAACGAGAACATATTGTATTTATTCTCTGGGGGAATTATGCAATTTCAAAAAAATCACTTATTGACAGCAAGAAACATTCCATCATCACTTCTCCGCATCCTTCTCCATTTTCTGCCTATAAAGGATTTTTTGGGAGTCGACCGTTTTCGAAAACAAATGAGTACTTACAGAAATGGGGAACAAATGGAATAGAATGGTAGTGTATTTTCTCTTGACTTCCTTCTGTATTTTCCTATCTTGCTTGTATATTTTATAATTCCATATTTTTATGTCAGAGAAAACTCTTCAAGAATTGGAACAGGAAAATGAGAAACTTAAACATCAACTTGAGGTTTGTGTGCGATTTATGCGTCGTGAGGTAGAATCTTCGGTACATAAAATTTCGAAACGAAAAGTAACACAGATGACGGAAACAGGACGAGATGATTTCTTGAGAGAAAATCAAGAAGCTATCATAGGGAAGCGTATTGCTGATTATTTTGGAGATCTTCTCCTTCTTAATGCTCCAAAAGAAACAATCGAATATCTCGTAAGTTCTGAGATTAGCTTCTATAATCTGGGGAAAAATCCATCACTCGATGGTTTATCAGTCATCAGTTCCTATCATAAAATCCTCGATGTTTGGGTGGAGCAAATGATCGTCAATCAATTTCGGAAATATGCACAGAAGAAGTGAGCTACAACACTTCGTGTCAATGATCCATTGGAAAAATCACTCCATTCGGTAGTTACGAAGAAGTTTATACTCTCTCTTGGTCGTCTTTTCGGACTCTTGCGAATGATTCGAAATGGAGAAAGGCTCTATGATTTCGGGCAAACTTTTGCACAGTATCTTGATAAATATCCAGATCTTCGGGATATGCTTCTTTCCGATAAGTTCTTTTTCTTGTTTGAAAAAGTCATAGAAAGTGATGTATTTGGTGGAAAACGCCACCAGGGGAGTATTTCCCTTGCAGATACAAAAAACACCCGCAAATGGATTACGGGTGATTTTGTAGATAAAAATGCGATTATGTATCAGGTGTTAGAATCTCAGGCAGTACTGTATTAATAATTTATTGTTTATATAAAATAGTAATGAGTGATATCCCCGTGTCATTCCGAGTGAAGTGCAACGTAGTTGAGGAATCTCTTTAAATAAAGGCGAGGGAGATTATATATTAAATCATTTCGTATATCCATTTTAATGCTTCTACAATCTATTGTGTCAATATTACCGGCTTAAAGAGATTGACCCTATAAGGGGGAGTTATAGCTTCTACCACGGTCGAAATGACAATTATTTATAATAAAAGTCGTAATTCATCTAGTTCGCCCGGCGTGAAGTAGGAAAGAAGATGAAGAAAAGTATTTTTTTCTTCTGGTCCAATAGCTTCGGATGTTCGAATTTTGGAGACGATATCCGTTTCAATGATATATGACATGGTGCAAAAAGTTAGGGATTTGTAAGTATTCATTTCTCATCTATGAAATCTATTAAAACATAAAAAATAAAATATGTCAATAATTTTAGGTATCGATCCCGGGACTACGACAGTGGGCTTTGCGGTGATTGAAAAAATAGGACGAGCGGTGTCTATTTTAAATTACGGAGTCATTACGACACCACCAAAAATTGGAATCGCCCTGAAGATATTGGACATAGCAAAAGACCTTGAAGATCTCATAGACACCTATCGTCCAGCCATTTGTGGTATCGAGAAACTTTTCTTTTTCAATAATCAAAAAACAGGAATTGATGTGGCTCAAGCCCGTTGAGCTATTCTTCTCATTCTTCAGAAAAAAGGTATAGAGATTCATGAATTTACCCCACTCCAAGTGAAGCGAGGAATTTCGGGAAATGGAACCGCCAAAAAAGAGCAAGTACAGAATGCTCTGAAAATTATTTTCAAACTCGATACAATACCAAAACCTGATGATGCCGCTGATGCAATTGCTATTGCGTATCTTGCCAGCTTGCAAAAAAACAACTTTTCTCTATAATCCGCATTATTATTTTTTCCTATTCTTCTTATGCACATCACTTCTACCGAAATCCGTTCTAAATACCTTGAATTCTTCAAATCGAAGAATCATGCGATTATTCCATCATCATCACTCGTACCGGAGAATGATCCATCGGTTCTCTTTAATACTGCTGGTATGCAACCACTCGTTCCGTACCTCCTCGGAGAACGGCATCCACTCGGGAAACGAATAGCTGATGTACAAAAATGTGTGCGAACGGGGGATATTGACGACGTCGGGGATAATCGTCATCTGACATTCTTTGAAATGCTCGGGAATTGGTCGCTTGGGGATTATTTCAAATCTGATTCCATTGCTTGGTCATGGGAATTTCTCACTTCAAAAGATTGGCTCGGACTGGATCCATCTATGATATCGGTAACCGTATTCGAAGGAGATGAAAATGCTCCGCTTGATGCAGAAAGTATTGCTATCTGGAAAGATGTTTGGAAGAAAAATGGACTCGACTTTGGAGACGAACGAATTGCAAAGCTCCCAGCCGAGGATAATTGGTGGGCAGCAGGACCAACCGGTCCTTGTGGTCCAGATACGGAAATATTTTATTATGTAGGAGAAGGTACTCCGCACGGAAATTGTGCCATAAATCCAGATGATTGGATGGAAATTTGGAACAATGTTTTTATGCAATATAATCGTGTGGATGAGAATACTCTCGTGCCACTTCCAGCGCCTTGCGTCGATACAGGAATGGGACTTGAGCGTATAACTGCCACATTGAACGGAGTAAAAACGGTATTTGAGACCGATGTTTTCATACCAGTATTGCTTCGAATCAAGGAAATCGTCGGAACGGAGAACTATGTCGAGAAATCTGCTCGAATTATCGCGGATCATATTCGCGCAGCAACTCAGATGATTGCCGATGGAGTGTTTCCAAAAAATGTTGACCAAGGATATATTCTCCGACGACTTATTCGCCGTGCGATTCGTGAGTTCTATAAAATGGGTTATGAACAACCAATTATTGCCGATATTGCGAAAATGTATATCGCACAGTTTGAGGGGATATATGACAGTGTTCGGGTAAATAAAGAGAAGATTCTTGAGGAACTGACAATGGAAGAGACACGATTCGGAAAAACTCTTAAGGACGGAATTAAGGAATTCGAGAAATTGGTTCGCGGATTCACTATCGCTTTCGAGCGAAGCGGACAGAAAGTGACAACCATTTCCGGAGAAAAAGCCTTCCGTCTCTATGATACGTATGGATTTCCTATAGAAATGACCGAAGAATTGGCTCGTGAAACAGGTCTTGAAATTGATAAAAAGGGTTTCAACGAAGCTTTTGAAAAACATCAAGAACTCTCTCGTTCCTCCTCCGAAGGAAAGTTTAAAGGAGGACTCGCAGATTCGGGAGTAGAAACGACCGAGCTTCATACAGCAACACACCTTCTCCTCGCAGGACTCAGGAAAGTTCTCGGAGATCATGTGCATCAAGCAGGCTCCAATATAACTACTGAACGACTCCGATTCGATTTCACTCACGGAGAAAAAGTAACTCCTGAACAATTGAAGGAGGTTGAGGAGTATGTAAATAGTGCTATTCAAACAGGAGCGACCATGGTTATGAAAGAAGTTCCAAAAGAGGAAGCACGAGCGAGCGGGGTAGTCGGAAGTTTCTGGGAGAAATACCCAGATATCGTAAAAGTATATACTCTTTCTGGATCAGATGGAACGGTATTTACCCGAGAACTCTGCGGAGGTCCGCATATCGAAACGACCACTGGGATGGGAATATTCAAAATTCAGAAAGAAGAAGCATCGAGTGCGGGAGTACGGAGAATAAAGGCGGTACTTATTAAATAATCTTGTCATGACTTACTCACAGAACGGTTTGATATATGACCAAGTGGCACAAGATTATCAAAATAAATGGCAATCATTGGTGGCGTATCAATCAAATATTCTCTCTCATTATACACACGAACTCCATGCTCGTTTCTGATTGCACCCAAAAATCTTAGATATTGGATGTTGAGTTGGATTAGATTTATTTGTGATGAATAAAGAGTCTCTTTTGTATGGTATAGATATTTCCGCAGAAATGTGCCGATTTGCTCAACAAAATGTTCCTAGTGCTTCCATTGAGAATATTGATTTTTTCGGTAAGCAGTTTTCTGAACAGTTTGATGGGATTATTATGGATGCATATATCCATCTATTTGAAGAGGACGATGTAAAAAAGATTTTTGATAAAATAAGAAACATGCTTGCTCCAAAGTGACTGATATTTATTTCCACAACACTCAGTAGTCAAGTACATATCTGATGGCACGAGAAAGAATGGTGTACCAAAAAAGTGAAACGATTTCGGAAGTTTTATACTGAACAGGAATTCAGATGAATGATTCAGAGAAATGGTTGAACCATCGTGAGCTTGGCTTTGGATAAACAAATGGATTCCGAAGTTTTATGGATGAATGCTGTAATTGATCTAGGATATTAGACCTCGACCGAGGAATAAGAAAGTAAAAACTTGCATTTCTTTTAAAATCTATATCATTCTCTTAATTCTTAACTTTCTTCCTATGTCTATCCTCGACTCCGTAGAACTGTTCAGTTCATTAACCGATAGCGAAAAAGAAACGCTTTCGTTTTTTTGTCAGGAAAGATTTCTCCCTCATGGGGAAGTTCTTTTTCGTGAAGGAGATGATGCGGTGGCACTCTATATTGTAAAATCAGGAACTCTCAAAGCTTATAAAGAACGATCAGATGGAGAGCAATTTCTTGGAGAGATTCAATCAAATGAATTAGCAGGGGAGATGGCAATATTTGATCCGGAGTTTCCTTATAAACGTATCGCATCAGTAAGTGCCGAAACTGACGCACTTCTTTTGGTTATTCTCAAAGAAGCTATATTACAGCTCTCCGAAAAACATCCAGAGGTATTTGAAAAAATCACTCAGATTATCAAGAAACGAAGAAATATTTCTCTCTAAAATACCTTGCGAAAAACATTCAAAAAGAAAATAATAAAAAGATTTGCAATAATTACTTTTTTTCATAGAATACGCGGGCTAATTTTTTAATTCTCTTCATTTTTGACTTATCCCTATGGGAAAGAAAGACCAAGACTCCAGAAAACAGAAAGAAGATAAAATCGAAGTTGAAGGGACTATTGTAAAAACCCTCCCCGGCGCTATTTTTGAAGTTAAGCTCCCAGACGATTTTGGGGGTGGAGGAATGATAATTCGAGCATATATCTCTGGTAAGATGCGAAAAAATTTCATTAATCTTATAGAAGGTGACACTGTTTTAGTGGAACTCACTCCGTATGATCTCTCTCGAGGTCGGATTGTCTTCCGTAAAAAATAATAACCCCTCTATTCCAATCATTATTACAAATATTTACTATCTTTTTTCTTTATGAAAGTTCGTCCATCAGTTAAAAAAATGTGTGATAACTGTAGCGTTATACGCCGAAAAGGCGTAGTTCGTGTTATCTGCGAGAATCCAAAACATAAACAACGACAAGGAAATTAATCCTTATACCTATTTTTAGTTCCAATATTTCTTTTTTATTATGGTTCGAATAGCCGGAGTTAATCTCCCGAACGGAAAGCATGCTGACATCGCTCTTATGTACCTTTATGGAGTAGGACGACCTCTCGCGATTACTATTCTCGATGCTCTAGGTATTGAGAAAACTACGAAGATAGATCTTCTTCCTGAAACAGATCTTGATAGAATTCGTGATGAGCTCAAAAAATATATCATTGAGGGGGATCTTCGTCGAGAAGTATCAACGAATATCAAACGATTTCAAGAAATCAATTGTTATCGTGGTCAACGTCACAAGAAACGACTTCCTGTTCGTGGACAGAGAACCAAGACAAATGCTCGTACTCGTAAGGGTAAGGCAGTTGCTATTGCAGGAAAGAAGAAATAATTCTTTTTTGATAGAAAACACTCAAATAAACTAATAACTAATAACTCTATTTATGGCAAAGGTTTTGAAACGTTCGAAGAAAACCCGTAGAAATATCTCCGAAGGGGTAGTTTCTATTAATGCAAGTCTGAACAATACACACGTTGTTGTTTCTGATAAAGATGGACAAGTTCTTTCTTGGGCAACTGGTGGTAGTGCAGGATTTAAGGGGGCTCGTGAAGCTACACCTTATGCAGCTCAAATAACTTCCGAAAGTGCTGTTTCTAAAGCAAAAACACTCCATGGTCTTGAAAAAGCGGTAGTGTATATAAAAGGAATCGGTGCTGGTCGTGAACAAGCTATCCGAGGAATTATTAACTCAGGAGTAGACCTTACTGCGATTTACGATATTACTCCAGTTCCACACAATGGATGTCGTAAGAAAAAAGTTCGAAAACTCTAATTCTCATCTCTTAATTATTTTTACACTATGCGTTTTACTGGTCCTAAGATGAAACTTTGCCGAAGAGAAGGTATTAACCTCTTTGGTTCTGAAAAATATGATCTTTCTCAAAATCACCGAAAACTTCTTGGTGGAAAGTTTGGAAAGACTTCTGAATTTGGAGTACAACTTCGAAAGAAACAAGCTGCAAAACGAATGTATGGAGTAAGTGAAAAACAATTTGCTGCATACTATGCTCGAGCTTTGAAAGTTAAGGGAGTTACTGGTGAGGCTATGCTTCAATCTCTTGAACTTCGTCTTGATAATGTTGTATTCAAATCAAACTTTGCACGTACTATTATGCAAGCACGTCAATTTGTCGGACACGCTCATTTTCATGTAAATGGTAAGAAGGTAAATATTCCTTCTTATAGCGTGAAAATAGGAGATGTTATTTCTCTTCGAGAAAAGATGAAAGAATCTCCTCTCTACAAGACTCTTGTAGAAGAATTTGGAGAATTTGTGAAGAAAAACTCTACTGGAACTATTACTACTGCTAAATGGCTTGAAGTAGATTCAAACAAACTTACCATCACTGTAAAAGCTCTTCCACAAAAAGAAGATTTTGATCAAGTTATTGACATTCAAAAGATTATAGAGTTTTACTCAAAATAATCACCTATATCTGACTATCCCGTTTCTATTTTTGCTACTTAATATAACCAACGTTATATGCACATTATTCACAACACTATCGGGGTTCCCAAAATTATCAAGAAAGTAATCGATATAAATGAAGCACATTTTACCGTAGGACCCCTTCCGAGTGGGTACGGTGTAACTATCGGAAATTCTCTTCGTCGTGTTATGCTTTCATCTATCCCAGGAGCGCGAGTTACTGGTATTAAGATTAAAGGTATTACTCACGAATATGCAACACTTCCTGGTATTAAGGATAGCATCCTTGATATTATGCTTAATTTGAAAAATCTCGTTGTATCGAAAACAGATTCTGAAATTGAATGGATACATCTGGTAAAATCAAAGGCTGGAGTTGTTACCGCTGGAGATATCAAGACAAATGGAGGAATTACAATTCTCAATCCAGAGCTTATTATTACGGAAATTGATCGAGATGGATTTGAACTCAACTTGAGTATCCGTATCGAGAAAGGAGTTGGTTACAAGGGTATCGAAGAACTGAAGAAAGATGAAGAAGATGTTCATGTACTTCATCTAGATGCAAACTTCTCTCCAGTTCAGAGTGTAAAATACGAAGTTTCTAGTATCCGTTTTGGAGAAATGACGAATCTTGATTCTTTGGATATCACCGTTAAAACAAACGGAGTTATGAGTCCAGAAGATGTTCTTCGATTCTCTGGAGATATGCTTACTTCTTACTTTGGACTCTTCAATGAAGAAGGTCTTCAGATTGAAGGAGAATTCATCGGAGACATCAAGCAGATTATTGAAAAAGAGAAACAAGAAGTAAAATCAGAACTCGAAAAAGAAACCTATACTCCAATTGAAATCATGGGACTTTCTCCTCGTACACTCAATGCATTGGTTAACGGAGACATTCTCTCTATCGAACAATTAACTCGATGTACAGAAGCAAAACTTTCTTCTATAAAAGGATTCGGAAAGAAAGCTATGACAGAAGTTCGAGATTCTCTTCGAGAACGAGGTTTTAAACTTCTTGGAGACGATTAATTTCATATGTTACAAAAAGCTAATAATCAATAACTATTCACTACTATGCGACACCGCGTTAGAAAAAATCTTCACTTCAAGAAAAAGGATGTTGATCATCGAAATTCGATGCTTCGAAGTCTTATGACGAGTCTTTTTACTCATAAATCTCTTATGACGACTGAGAAACGAGCAGAAGCAGTAACTCCTTTTGTTGACACACTTATCAACGTGGTAAACTCGGTGACAAGTGAACAAGATAAGATGAATGCTATTCGACGAGTTGGAGAATATCTTTTCACCAAGGAATCTTCTATTTCGCTCTTTGAACAAGTTGCTCCAAAATATAAAGGAAAAACTTCTGGTTTTACTCGTATTACTCCGATCAAGTATCGAACGGGAGATAATGCAAAGCTTGTTAAACTTGAACTCTTCTAATTTTACCTATTCGTTTCCCATTTTTTTATGAAAACTCTTACACCTACACAGATTCCTCTTACGGACAGAAAATGGTTCGTAGTCGATGCTCAAGGACAAACTCTTGGACGTCTTTCAACAAAGATTGCAACTATGATTTCTGGAAAAAATCGTGTTGATTTCTCTCCTCATATGGATAATGGTGACTATGTTATAGTTATCAATACTAAAGAGATTGTTGTAACCGGAAATAAAGAAGAAGCAAAACTCTATAGAACCCATTCCGGACACATGGGACATTTAAAAGAAGTAAAACTCTCAAGACTTCGAGATGAAAAACCAAATAAAATTTTGGAACACGCTGTTTCTGGAATGCTTCCAAAGAATCGTCTTCGTCAGAGGATGATGCTTCGATTGAAATTGGTTGATGGAGCAACTCATACATATGAATCTCAGAATCCAATTACTGTTACTCTCTAATTATATATCTTTCTAACGAGCACTTATTATGACCTCAAAGAAGTACATTTACGCTATCGGACGTAGAAAAACAGCTACTGCACAAGTTCGCCTTTTTGCAGGTGTTGGAACATCAGAAATCAATGGAAAACCGATGAATGAGTATATCCATCGAAGTGATCTTTTTGCGGTTCTTCTCGCTCCTTTAAAAACTCTTGGGGTACAAGATAAATACCATTTTCAAGTTATAGTTTCTGGTTCTGGAGAACATTCTCAGGCTGAAGCTATTCGTCTCGGTATTGCTCGTGCTCTCGTTCTCGAGACTGCTACTGCAAGAAAGGCTTTGAAAGACGAAGGTTTCTTGAAACGCGATTCTCGTATCGTTGAGCGTAAAAAACCAGGTCTTCATAAGGCACGTAAGGCTTCTCAATGGTCTAAACGTTAATATCTTTTCTCTATCATTTTTTTCCCCATATTCGTATGCCAACTATTAATCAACTAGTTAAAAGTCCTCGTCGAGATAAATCTCGTAAGAGTAAATCTCCTGCACTTCAGGTTATTAAGAATAGTATCAAGAGAAAAACTCTCGATCTTGCTTGTCCTCAGAAACGAGGAGTATGTACGAAAGTATATACCATGACTCCAAAAAAACCGAATTCAGCGCTTCGAAAAGTTGCAAAAATTCGTTTGACCAATGGATATGAAGTAATTTCATATATTGGAGGAGAAGGTCATAATCTTCAAGAACATTCTGTAGTTATGATTCGTGGAGGTCGTGCAAAGGATTTACCAGGAGTTCGATATCATATCGTTCGTGGAGTTCTTGATAGTCAAGGAGTTGACAAACGAGCACAAAGCCGAAGTCAGTACGGAACTAAAAAACCAAAGGTTAAAAAGTAATATAAGAAACTTCACTAATCACTAACCATTAAAATATGAGTACGAAAGGAACTATTATAGCAGTCAAAAATGAGAGAATTGCAAAATTTGCAAATTATATAATGAAAGCAGGAAAGAAAACTCTTGCTATGAAAATTCTCTCCAATACTTTTGAAGCTATGAAGAAAAAAGGTTTTGAAAATCCAGAAGAAGTTTTTGAAAAAGCATTCGAAAATGTTATGCCACGTGTTGAGGTTAGACCTAAGCGTGTGGGAGGATCTATCTATCAAGTTCCTCAGGAAGTAAAGCCAAAACGTCAATTTGCTCTTGCTGTTCGTTGGATTCTTGCTTCTGCTCGTGCGAAGAGTGGTGGTGAATTCTCTCAATTTCTTGCTCAAGAACTTATCGAAGCATCTCAAGAAACAGGAAATGCTGTGAAGAAAAAAATCGAAACATACAAGATGGCTGATGCAAATAAGGCGTTTGCTCGATTCGCAAATAACCGATAGAATTTTACACAACTTTCAATTTATAACTTTTATATATTATGGCTCATAAAAAGGCAATGGGTTCGACCGCCAATGGTCGAGATTCAGTCGCAAAACGACTTGGTGTGAAAGTATTTGGTGAACAACCAGTACTTTCTGGAGGGATCATCATCCGTCAAAAAGGAAATAAATTTTGGCCAGGAGAAAATGTAAAACAAGGTCATGATTTTACACTTTTCGCTACAAAAGCTGGACTCGTTTCTTTTCAAGAGAAACGTAAAACAGGTTTTGATGGACGAGTATTATCGAGATATCTTCGTAAGCGTTAAATAGCAAAAATCCTCCGAAAAACGGAGGATTTTTCATAATAAAATCTCTATCTTTTCTCTATGATTTCTATTATTATCGTTTCTGATTCCTCTGCGCATTTTCGAGAGCCAGTTGAAGAGTATATCCGTCGTTTGAAAGGAGATTGTCGAAGTGCAAAATATAAAACCAGAGAAATCTGAGAATCCTGTA
This sequence comes from uncultured Candidatus Altimarinota bacterium, assembly GCA_963751115.1. Lineage (GTDB taxonomy): Bacteria > Patescibacteriota > Gracilibacteria > BD1-5 > UBA2023 > UBA1545. The sequence continues at coordinate 52,295 of CAVVTN010000014.1, read as the reverse complement.
TTTATTCGACAAAAAGAGAGTCAACGAATTTTGGAACTGCTCGGTAAACATAAATGACTCATTATATACTGTGATATAGGATCGGAGATTCTTTCTACTGAATCTCTTGCTCATATGGTCGAGAAATCCAAGATAACCTATCCAAATATCGTGTTTCTTATCTGAGGAGCATACTGAATAGATGAAACGATTCTCTACGCCATTTATTCATAAGAGAATCTCTTTTTCTCCGATGACCTTTCCTCATTCCCTTGCATTTCTCATCCTTCTGGAACAACTCTATCGAGTTGAGCAGATTCGAAAGAATACAGGGTATCATCATGGGTAGTTTTTAAAAATTTCTCTTATGAAACAAGTCCTCTCCCATTCCATCACTCTCATTTCCGATACTAATCCTTTGGATAATCAGTATCTCTTTCAGATTGCAACCGATATCTCATCGTCTATTATTATTGATCTTGCAGAACTTTTGAAAGAGTTTCGGAATGACCGTGTGGAATATAAAAAAGACTATAAACTCTGGAATCAGGTATATTCTCCTGATAAAGAACTGGAGATTTTTCAAGAAATCATCGAAAAAGCGCTCGAAAATAGACAGAAAATTCATATTATTAATTGTACTCTTCGCGAAGAAGTTGAGATAGTGCGAGAATTTTATGAAAAGCTTGGTTATTTTAATCAAGAGGAGAATCGATTTATAGTTCCATTTGCTACAGCACCAGTAACTATCGGAGTGAATATTCGGAATATTGTCTATTCGACGAAAGATTATAAGTCTCAGCGAGAAAATATTTGTTTTATACCACCACCTCGTGAATCGGGGCATGTTAAAACTCTTTTTTCCGGTATAAATTCATGAGTAATTTCTACTTTGAGTATCAATAATTTCTTGGCAGAACAAGAACTTTCTGAAAGAAATTCTCTATACTGAGAAGTTGAATCTTGACAACTCTTGCACAAGTACTTTCTGGAAATTTTTGGAACTCGGATGTAGGATAGGAAAGATGGAGGAATGGATTTTGAAATTATAAAAAATCTCTTCCAAAACAAAGTGATTCTGAAAGAGATTTTTCTTATGTACCTTTTCCTTGTAAGGTAATATTGAGAAGAGATTGCTCGATTTCTTTCTCAAGTTCTCCTTGTATTTCCTTCATGAGAATGAGATTGCTTATGATTGCACGTTTTGCTTCTTTCTCTTGTACTTTTTCCCGTTCGAGAAAGAAACTATGAATATATGGTGCGAAAAAATAAATAGATGCATATAGAGTTATAATTCCAAGCATAATAACGGGTACTATAAATTCATTTGTATTAAATACATATGAAAAGGTATGAATATTTTCTGGATTATATTGGAATGTATAATTTGTAGGGAACATAAAAATGAAAATGAAGGATTATTTTATTTTTCTTCTTGAAGTTCTGCGAATACGATGAGGCGATTGAGTGTAGTTCCGATTGGCCAACAAGTCATAAGTGAAAGTTCTTTTTTCCCATCATCACGATTCATTATTTTTACATTTCCTGGCTTTACTACTTTTTTCTCTCGGATAATATAAGTAAATTTCTTTTGGTTATAATAGACGATAATTTCATCTCCGTATGAAAGGTTATCAAGCAGAGCAAAAACACTATTGTATTCTCCTTTGATCCATGGATAATTAGAACTATGACCAAATATGAATGCATCTCCTACTTCTCATGGTTTTGCTGTTCCTGGATAGCGTACGACTCATTTCTCTAGTTCCTGCATGAAAATATTTTCCATATGATCAAAATCAAAGCCCGAACCGAGTCGTACATCTACCAGAGGTATATTCTTCCCAATTTTTGGGATAATAATACGATTGTCGTATGGAGTAATATCGAGATCAACATTTACTTTCGATTCTTCTTGTACGAGTTGTTTTACGGAGAATCGATCTTCTTTGATGCTTGTATTGGTTTCTGCAAGTTTTTTCTTGAGATCCGATTTTTCTTCTTCTTTTACAGGAGTATCTGTATTAGTATCTGCATACACAATGACTCGAGATTTATCGAGTGCCGCCATAATATCGGTTTTGGAATTTGTAAGAGTTTGTGGTTGGATGTATGCAGAAAGAATAGTATAATAAGAATTCCAATTGGTAGCACCAAGAAGGATGAAAAATACAATGGTGGAAATACTCAAATAATAAAAGACAAATTGAACTTTTGGAGCACTGACACGACGAAAACGAGCAAGAAGAGATTCCTGAGTATTTTGAATATCTGGAGTTTCAAGGATATCTTCTGTAAAAATATCCTCTATTTGACTCAAAGGATCGATCATAACCGGTGATATTTCCGCAGATAGGGTCATCTCTTCTTCTTTCTCAATAAGAGCGAGAATATCGGTGGTGTCTGGAGTATATATTGTTTGTGATTTCATGATATGTATTTTTGTTTGAAAGATAGTGTATTTTTGTGTGGTATATCTAGTCTATTATATCTTCTTGTGTGAGTCAAAAAAGCGAATTGACAATAACTTTATATTATTCCATCTTGAAACTTACCTGAGTGTCTTGTTTTTGTATGGATTGAACTCGTTTTGTATTTTTGAGAAGTCCAAAAGTGAGCGTATTAAGAAGTGCATATATCTCATAGATAATGGGTATTCGAGTAAATACATCTGTTTCAAGAGCAGAAATTCCATAGAATATTGGGAAGAGCAGAAATAATTCAATAGGAGAAGTAAAAGAAAAAATAAGTCCGAGAAGAATGGCAAGAAGTGTAATAACAAGTCCTTGTCCTATGACAAGTACGTACCGAGTCGTTCTACTCATAAAGAGTTTTGGTAGAAATGCAAGATTCACAAATGGTATAAAAATCCAGAAAGATTGAAAAGGGAGACTCTCATCGATAAAATATGTTTGAAGCGGTGTTTTGAATTTTTTATCTTTTTCTTGTGTCTCTGTGAGACGTTCCATAAAAGAAACATTTATTTTCTTCCCAAAAATCATATTTCCTAGATCTCATACGTATGCAGGAATAGTTCGAATTACTCGATAAATTAATTCTATTCCAGGGATTTTTTCTACGTAACTATACACGAGATAATTATCGTATATAAAAAATCGTGTTGCGAGAAATATTACGAGAACGATGCCGATAAAAAGTAAAATCATAGAAAGTGAATCAAAACCTCTGCTTGTAAATGCGATAAGATAGAGAAGTCCAAAAATTGACGCCACTCTTACACCTGTTGTAGTAATGGTATTTGGAAATTTTTTTGAAACAATCATACCAAGAAAAGGAATGTGTGAAAGGAGAAGAATGATTCTTTCTCATTCGCTCGCTTCGTTAAATTGAAATATATTTCCTTGGAGAGAAAACATATCTTGATGTTCAAGAGTATTTTTCGATGCGGAATCATTTTTCTGACCTCTATATACTCCTTGAATAATGAAAATAGTAAGGAATGTAAAAAAAGCAATATCCATGCAGTGAGCGATGGTGATTTGTATGACGGGAATTGAGTAAGAAAAATGATTACTCAGAAAATGAGAATAGAATATATACATTACAAAAAAGAGAACGTGTCATTTTGTTGCTATTTTTGCGTGTTGTCTTATGAATGAATCAGAAAAATTGGGATTATTTTTTGCGAGCAAAAAAAGCCATCCGAGAAAGAAATAGGAGATAGAAGCATTATTACGTACTTTTTGAGATATCATAATGGAAAAGATGAAGAACAATATTTACTCGTGAATCTTTCTTATAGTAGCATATACTTCCTTTTTTTACAAAAAAAATACCACTCATTTTGAGAAATGAGTGGTATTTTAAAAGTAAGAGAGAAATTACGCTCGTGCTTTTGTGTTGATATCGCGGTACACTTGACGAATAATTGCCTTTTCACGAATCTTTCGTGAAGAGAGAGCTCGTGTCGCATAGCGTCAGTTTCTGAGCTTATTAGCTACACGAGTCTGAAAAAACATCTTCTTATATCGAAGAATAAGTTTTTCATTTGACTCAGTTTCGTTCTTAATAGTGTATACAATCATGATAGATCTCCTGTATAAATAATAAAGTGTCGTCATTGTATGAAAAAGAGCTGGTTTGTCAAAAGAATCAACTCCTTTTCAGTAAATATTCTGTTATTTTGGACTTTGGGCATTGGAAGCCTTGTAGATAACTTGCCCAATAGGATTCATAACTCTCTTGAGAGACTCTCTCAAATCAAGATAATCCTGAAGAATAAATTCCAATATAATATGAGAGGCATAGGTTTTTTCAAATTCGTTAAATGCTACCATAGCTTGTGGAAATATCTCTTTCGTATGACTGATTTCACTTGTAATTTTATTGGCCGACTGAGCGATTTTCTGTGCAACAACTTCGGTATTATCGAGAGGACTGGAGCGATCATTGGAAGTGGATCCACTATAATATACATCGAGTGATTGCTTCGAAGCACTATTGAGATAAAAGAGATATTGTCGGTAATTACAATATTGATAAGTGGTATTGTCGAGAAGGGCTTTTTTCATGGAAAGTTCAGAAGTGTCTGTTAATATGCGACAATGCTTATTATCGATATTTTTCTTGAGGAGTGTTGATTGCTGCTGAAGTTTTTCTTTAAGATTGGATTGGGTGGATGGAATCTTTGTAAGCAGCGTATCGATGATACGCACCTTTGCATTTATAACGGCACAAGCATAAATTGCTCCCATGGTTTCTTTGTAAACATAGGAAGCTTTTTCGAGAAAAGTAGGACCCGATGCGATATTTATAATACCGATCCGAGAAGAATCCAGATTTAGTGATCACAAATATCTTTTGTACTCTATATCTCCACGATCTTTATTATTAATATCCGCATAAAGTACTTGTCATGATACTATGAAACTATTATCCTTCCATTTTGCCCAAGGTTGCGAGGGGCTTGCACAAAAACTTGTTACATTGCTTTTATAGCCATCGTACGTCATGAGCCCAGGAACTGTGTCGTCCGCAGCAAAAACTCTTCCAAAAGAAAGAAAGAAAAGCAGGAATGGAAGAATGATTTTCATAGGGAAAGTAAAGAAAAATATTATGCACCGATTCTGAAAATAATTTCTTTCTCGATAAATTCACGATCTCGTCCGTATTTGAGGCGAGAAAGTTCTTTGTAGGCTTTAGCAAGCATCGGATCACCTTTTTCCAGATAGGGATTCACTGGAATCAAGCTAAATGCAGAACTCGCCTGTCCGTCGATACAGAGACGCATAACTGCTTTACGATTATCGATATTTACCAAGTCTTGATTACTAAAAATTGGAGCGAAGTCCTTGGAGATAAATTCTGCATCCTCTGGTCCGATACGATAACAAATTTTGTTTGCCACATTACCAAAAATCGCATCTTTGAGATTGAGGTTTGATTTTGTAAGAGCGTCTGATTTCTGAAGCTGTCCGAGGTACTGGTGGGCGATAACGAGACCAAGACGATATTTACGAGCTTCAGAAAGGATGGATTCAATAGAATCTGTAACATAATTCTGAAACTCATCGATATAGAGAAAGAAATCACTTCGCTCCTCCTCTTCTATTTTTTGTCGTCGCATCGCAGCCATTTGAATCTTAGAAACCATTATAAGACCGAGAAGTGTGGAGTTAATATCCCCGAGTGTTCCTTTAGAGAGATTGATAAAAAGAAGTTTTTTCTGTTGCATAACATCGAATACATCGAAGGAACTCTTTGTTTGTCCGATGATATTTCGCATCATCGTATTGGTAATAAATTGTCCAAATTTCGCAGCAAAATACGGGATAATTTCCCCTTTTTCACGATCTCCCATCTTGGCATAGGTAAAATCCCACCAAGCTTTAACAATAGGATTTTTGAGAGTGCGACGACGTTCTTTCTGAAAATCCTCATCAGTAAAAAGTCGCATAATATCTGTCAACGCACATCCTCCTGGATAATCCATAAGTGTCAAAACTCCATTTCGAAAATAATCCTGAATACGAGGTCCAAATATTTCTGCACCAAAGAGCTTGATCATGATATTCATAGCATCTTGTGTGACCATTTGTTTTTCGTCATCGGTTGTTGCCTCGAGTACATTAATCCCCATTGGACGGGACATATCAGCCGGATCGAAATAGATAACATCATCGGCTCGTTCGCGTGGGACAAAAGGAAGGAGATTGAGAGCAAGTTCTCCGTGGGGATCCATAATACATGCACCATTTCCGAGTTTGAAATCTTGTCGAGCCATTACTTGTAATTCTGTGGATTTACCAGTACCTGTTTGTCCGATGATATAAAAGTGACGGAACCGATCTATATTCTTAATACGAACCTCTTTTGTTACCCCCTTATAGGTGTTATATCCGAGGAGTATTCCTTCGTTCGGAAGATTTACTGGTGCTTTTACTATCTTAAAATTTTGCCAACGAATCTCGGGAGTTTTATTGTACTTAGAGTGGGGGAAATGAAATAGGGAAGCGATTTCTTCGATATTGAGGACTGATTTTTTGTGGAAAGAAAAAGGAAAATGACGGAATATATATTCTCGCATAAAGCCATCGAGATTGGTTTTCTTTTCCGTTTTGAAGCTATTTCCTTGAGCGATACTGTATTGAGAAAAAGAGGATGTGATATTTTTGATTTCACTTTCCACCATATATGCATCATTTCCTGTAGTAACAATTCGAATAACTACTTCGTATCCTGTCTTTTTACGCTTGTCTTTTATGACACCGTCCTCATCTTCATTCTCATGAGAATCATCTTTTTTTCCTTCCTCAGGACTCGAAAGGAGGAGGTTGAAAAATCCCATAATCCAAGAAAGTGGATTGAGTGAGAACTTCTTCTCTTTGTGCTTCTCTGTTTTCTTGACGGATTTCTGCCAAGAGTCAGATACTGGCGAGAGAAGAATTTGGATAGAAGCCGCTTCGGATTCTCCGAGTTTCCCGAGAGTGGAAAGTATCGTATTCATCGGGTCACTTTCGAGTTTTTGATAACTCTTAATGGGATAATGAAAAGATTTTGAGAGAATAAGTTCGACTCATTTTACTACTTTTTTATTTTTAAAAATATCGATTTCTTCTGTTTCATCGATAACTGCATCACTATAAAATGCACTGATTTGTTTTTCGATCAGATTTTTTGCTTTTTTGGGCACTACGACATAGAAATATATTTCTTGTTCGTGAGCAACATATTCAAGAGATATATAATCTTGTCCGAAGAGTTTTGACTTCAGCCCGCCAGAATGAAGTGACTTGAGCGAGGCGAGAAGTTGTTCCATAAGACTAATGGCTTCCTTGAAATCACGCGATGTTTCTTTGCGATCATCTTGTTCACTTTCTTTCTTTGGGATTAAAATTCGAAGAAATACCATATCGATAGAACGCCGAAAATCTATCTGTCTTTTTGTATAGAGAAATACTCCAAAAAGGATAGTGATAATAATCGCAAGAATAATGAAAATTTGAGTGACAGTCATAGTGGATGATAATAATTTCCTTTATTGTATCAGAAAAGTGAAAAAATTCAAAAAGAAGCGGTTGATTTTTTTTGAATTATCCTATACTTAAGAAGTATTACTTGGAATTATCCTAAAAATGAACAAAAATCTCACACAGATTCTCGAAAAATTATCTCTTTCTGATGCGGAAAATACGATGCAGGATATTCTTCGAATCTATGAAGAAAAAGATATCTGTATAGTGCATTTTCTCTATTTTGCGAATATCATCTTGAACACACTTGATGAAGAAAATATTCAACCTTCTCAAAAAAAGGCTTTTGTTCAAGCACTTTTGAATGGAGATTTTCTCCTCCCTGATGGAATAGCCTTGAGACTTCTCTACAAAAAACACTTCAGAAAAGAACTTCCGAACCTGAATGGAACGGATTTCCTCCCTTACTTTCTCTCTCATCTTCCGAAAAACCAGAAAGGGGAGATTCTCCTCTACGGAGCATCTCCCGAAGTTGTTGGGAAAACAGTCGAATATGTCAAAAAAACTTTCAGCTTTCCTATTATCTCAGCACAACAGGGGTTTCAAGAATTCAATTGGAGCGAAATACCCCCAAGAGAAAAGGGAGTTATTCGAATATTATTGGCCGGACGAGGAAGTCCTTTGCAGGAAATTTGGGTGGAAAATAATAGAAAGAAACTTGAAGAAATGGAATGCCTCGTCTTCACGGTCGGTGGACTCCTCGACTTCTGGTCTGGAGCGGAAAAACGAGCTCCAGAATGGATGCGGAAATGCAAGATAGAATGGCTCTATCGAGCACTTTCAAATCCGAAGAAGAATCTAAAGAAGACACTCGTGAGTTTGCAGTTGGTGAGGTTTTTGATGAAATAGAATATTTAATATGAGAAATATTTACCCTATAACAAACAGTCAACATACATGGAAAAATATTTTGTTATAATACTTACATTTCTGTATAGTGTTGGAGGAATAATAACATTCTTATGATTTATCCCAACGATGAAAGATTTGTGGCAAGGAAAGCCAAGTGCTAATATTTGGACATATATTGTCTGGACTATTACTACCTTTTTCACCGCTCTTTATGCGATATTTATCATAAAAGACATCGTTTTTATCGTGGTAATAAATCTTCAATTATTGGCTTGTATTCTTGTATTGTTATTGAGAATTCGACTGAAGTTTCTAAAAAAATAGGGATATTCCTATTTTTATCTACCGATAGATTTTCTTCATAATATTTTCTGCACTTTTGATATCTCCCATAATAGAATATATCTCAGTAAGATACATACGCATAACTTTCTCAAATTGGAGAAACAATGGATGGTGAATATCTATGGGATATTTTTCGGGATAAGCCTAAAATGTGTTGGTACAAATCCTTTGCTTTTAGCTACTGTATCTGCTAAACTTGGCAGTACTTAGTTTCTAATCTATCTTTGTATGATTTACACAAAAAAACACTTGTAACAAATGCGGTAAAAATAGGGTGCAGAAATACGGGATTAGCAGAGGAAAACAGCGATACAAATGTCTTGTGTGTCTCGCTGTATTCATACCGAAAGACACCTCTTGGATACGCACTGCTTATGTAGATTACTCTCTTCATAAACAAACCCATAGAGAACTTGGAAAAACACTTGGAAAGAATCGAAATACCGTTCAAAAATATCTAACGGGAAACATCCACTATACCGGAGAACTACCAATCCTTCGTGAGACCGAACGTATGTGCGTTGTGATCGACGCAACCTATTTTAGTTCCCGTACGGATGGCATGGCTTTAATCCGAAGTAATGCAGGACTCAATCTGGTATATGATTTTGTATCATCAGAATCATTAACGAGTATTAGCAAGCTCATGAGCACTTTTGACTCTGCCTGATATACAAAGAATACCGATGCATTTACGATCGACGGAAGGAGATTCATGTTCGATCTTCTTAAAAAGAAATACCCTGCTATTCCCATACAGATGTGCATTTTTCATATGAAAGCGATTATCAGGAGATATACCACTCTCAGACCGAAAACAAGGCTCGGGAAAGCCCTTAAAATCCTCAAAACGATACTGTGACGCATTCCAGAAAAAATGTTTCTTCGGATATTATCCCAAGTAGAGCATATCTACATTGACTTTCTCAAAGAACGGAACACAAACGGACAGTACGAGCACAAGCGATTACGGAGTGCCGTGGCAAGCATTCGGTATTATCTTCCATACCTGCATACGTACGAGAGATATCCGCACCTTTCGATACCGAGAACTACGGGCATTTGTGACGGTTATTTTTCACATGTAAAAGAGAAGCTAAAACCTCATCGAGGAATCTCTCGGATTCAGCGAGATTCTCTTCTTATCTTTCTCCTCGAAGAACAGAACAGGAAGGCAAAAGTTTAGGAATAAAACCAACACATTTTAGGCTTAATCGAAAAACCAACACATTTTAGGCTTATCTCGTTATTGAGAACAGTGTCGAGGTTAGTATTAATGGGACTTTGTTTTTCAACTTTCATAATCCTTCTCCTTAAAATTTGTTTCGGTTTGTATTTTGATAAATAAAAAGAATCCGCTTTTTTTTTAAACAAGACTCTCCCTGTGCTAATGAACAACTATATAACAATATAATTTGTAATATAGACAAGTGTCACTATATGGATGCCCAGTAATTATTCAACTAATTTGATAAATTCATTGACTTATTATCATATATTGATAATATCAGTGCTATATATAACCACTGAAAATATGCTCCTCTTTGATCCTATTTATGACACTATTATTGAGATACTTACAAGTGAGAAAAATCTGCCTACCCAGAACCTTTACAAGAAGATAGTCCAGAAAAGTCCTCCGATCTCTCTTCCGAACTTTTACAAGATTGTCTCACGACTCGTATCCGATCAGATACTTATCAAAGAGAATGGACAGATATCTATTCATAGAAGATGGATTCTCGGAATTTCTGAGCTTGCGGAAAAATTAAGAGAGTCTCATTTGAAAATAGATTCTGATATTTCTGAATTGAAAGAATGAGAATCTTGTTCGTATTCGGCATCTAACCTCAAAGAGCTAGACGGTCTCTGGTGAGATATCATGCTTTCAGTTAATCGAATTTATGGACTGAATGAAATTACCTATGTCTATCAGGCTCATCCCTATTATGCCATTGGAATGAGAGAAACAGAAATGAGTTTCTTTCGCCAAGAACTCTCTATATCTCCTGTGTATTTTCTTACGGGAAATACTAAATTTCTCGATAAACATGGATTGTCTTTATATGAAAGCATTAATATTCCTACATTCGCAAGTGATGATGTTTCATTTCCAAGAGAAGGATACTGTGTTACAGTAATAGGAGACTATGTTTTTGAAGTTATATATCCAAAAAGTATTTCGGATTACTTTCGAACTTGTTTTTGAAACGACCAATAATATGCAAACATTTAATCCAGAGCTCTTTGGGAAGATTTTTGAAATGCGAGAAAGATGTCGACTTACACTTCGAAGAAACAAAAAACACGCAACAGAAGTGCGTGAAGGATTTCTCGGGGTTATGAGGAAAGATTGGGTATTGTAAAAATAAAAGAAGAACGAAAGGAGACTGTCCCAAAAATCCCGAACAAACCTGTTCGGGATTTTTCTTTGACGGAAATATGAGAAATATTTTCGAAAATATTGGATTTTCTCCCAATTTCCTTCAATGGGTATCTATACTGGTCTGAAACTCATAATTTTCTTCAGATTGTGAACCATTGCTATCAAATTCCATTCAATGGTGACTCATTGGAGTCATCGTAAAGAGAACCTCTCGAATTTAAGGTTCCGCTTGATGTTTCAGAAGACGGGCTCGACTGAGTAGCACCGTTTCTTGTAGAGTTCTTTTCCGTGCTCGGAGGAAAGTTTTTCATCCTGAGACTTACAGTGGTCTATCCAGTTTTTACTCATCTGCAGGAACTTGTTTTTCCCTTCTTTCGTTTTCGTCTGATAGACCTTCGATTTGAAATCACTTTCCTTTGTTGGCTCTGTAAGAGTCGGTCTTCCTCTTCCTCTCTTGGTTTTGCTTCCGGAATACTGCTTGAAGGTGTAAATATTTCCATCGATATCAGTGTATTCGTCTTTTTTCTCGCTATACTTCCATCCTTTGAGATTCTGCTGAAGTTTTGGATGCGGAATGTATCCATCGAGGTCCTGTTTCTCCATGTAATCATAGTTCTCTTCGCTCGCATACCCTTTGTCAGCGAGTACCTGTTTTGGTTTTGTTTGGTACTTCTCTTCTATGGCTTTGAGTACTGGAATGAGCTCTCGTATATCACTCGTGGCATTGTTCATCGTCGTTGCTATAATGAATTGATTCTCGGTCGCAATCTGCGGATTGTAGCCGTTCGCAAAATCCTTTCGTTTCATCTGCACAAGTCGGCTGTCTGGATCAGTGGAGTTGATACGAGTCATCTTGATTCCTTCTTTTGCCTTGTGCTCAATCTCTTTCTTTACTGCTTCTTTCTTAGACTCGACTTTCTTCTTTTTTTCTTCAATCTCTTTGCGTTTTTTCTCTCGCCCCTCCTTTGTTTTGAGTTCCTCGGGGATTCAACTTCCGTCATCATCTGCTCCGAGTTCATCGTCCTCCATCGCATCGATTTCATCCGCTTCTTTGAGGAACTTCTTCATCTGTTTCTCAAGCGCTTCCAGGTCAGAATTTTTATTTTTGGAGGCATCGGCATAAACCTTGGTTCCATCGATACTGACGACACTGAATGAGATGATACCGAGTTCTTGTGCTTTTCTGACTATCTGAACGAATATAGAGGTAAGGAAACCTCATTTCTCTCTGCGAAATCGGGCAATGGTTCGGAAGTCAGGTTTGTTGCCTCATGAGAGAAACATGAATGCGAGATCCGATTGGGTCTTGTCGGCAAGTTTTCTACTGGAAAAAGTAGAGTTCATATATCCGTAGAAGAGAATCTTCACGAGCATGACAGGGTGATATGCAGATGTTCAGCGTTCGGTATTCGCATAGCTTGAAAAAAGCTCCCGAAATTCAAGTCCATCAATTATCTCACTAAGAACAACGGCTTTGTGTCATTCTCCGAGAAAGTTCTGGAAGCTCGGTGGAAGAAGGAAGTTCTGTTTTTGATCGTATGGCTTAAACATGGTTTGAGATGAAGAATATTACAAGATCATTATACTCGTTTCTTCCATAATACAAGCCGAAAGTTCGATATAAAGACAAGAAAAATCCCATCGAGCGATGGGATTTTTGGGACAGTCTCAAAGTTCTTCTTTTTATAGTTATATATCCTCTGGTGCAAAAGATATTTTCCCTTCGAGTTCTGCTTGGAGATTTGTCCGAGCTAGCTCTTCGAAATATTCTTGTCCATAGGGTGTTGCATAGATTTTTTCTTTTTTCAGAGTTGGGACGATGAATTTATCACGACGAATATTATCAAAGTCCAAACCACTCACAAGCGGGGAAAGTTCATTACTTACACTATGTCGATATACACGGTATTCGGGTGGTGGAGCGGCTAATATACTCATATCAATGTCATGTACGATACGAGTCAGCTTGTCATCTCCGAGAGGAACTCGTCCGTGCGCCGTTTCTTGAATGAGACGACTTATCTCGATTGCTTTGAGTGGATTTACTCCGCGAGAGATTAGATAATTATGAGAGAAATAAGCACTTCTTGATTCATTCGCCCGATAGTATTCACCATTGGTCACTTCGTAGATAACATCATGAAAGAGTAAAGCTCCTCAGATGATAGATATTTCTTCATCGGATAGATTTTCTGCGATGGCAATCTCAAAAAGTCTCGTGAGACAAGCGATGATATGTTCCCAAGTATGATAATATCTCCCTGGTGCATCATAGAGTTTTCGGAGCTCATTCGTGATGATATCATGATTATTTTCTATACCGAGGAAAGTGTATATAAGTGAGGCACGAAGATCTCCAAATCGATCAATCTGATTGAGTATTTGAAAGAATGTCTTTCGTATATCTCGAGAAGTGGAACTATTCTCGAGAGATGTTATACTTCCATTCCCCGTTGTATCTATTTCTTGCTGGAGAATCAGAGTTTTTTCTCAGATACTCGTTTGTCGTGCAAAAAGAGATTGAATAAGCGAGGAATTTACTGTATCTCATCTATCTGTATATCGTTGCATCACACGATCGAGACGGATTTCTTCTGGAGCATCGACAAAAAGTGTATGATTATTTGCAAGATATGAGAGTCCATTATCAATCACTGTGGCACCATCGATGAGGATAATTCCTTGTAATCAGGCAATTTTATCACGGTAACGAAAAAGCATAGCATCGGCGAGGAGTTCATTGAGTCGTGCCAATTTCTCCTTATCTATGAACGATGTATTATCGGATGGATCTATGAGCAGAGCTGTCCGAAGTGACTTTCGGTCGATCCAGCCCCCAGGAGATTCTGACAAATTAAATTCTTTTCGAATAGCATTACGCACATTCGCATAGAGTGGCTCCGAGAGAGAACTATATATTTCTTGTGCTACTGCATCAAAATCTATATGGGTAATAGTGATCCCATGATTACGAGCATAGATAACAATCTCTTGCGCATAGGTACTTTTTCCAGCACCCATAGATCCTGTAATTACTAAGGGATACTGGTTTATGAGTCGAGACTCCAGAGCTTCTTTGACTGCAAGTGAGACAACTGAGCGAACATCATGTCCTACAGAAGTTAATTCCTTTGCTGCGGACGAGGATGCGTATTGGAGTCATACTTCTGATGCAAGGGTATGGACTTGGAGGGAAGGATTTTCTTGTGTATAAAAATGAGTCAAAGTACCTTCACTTACCTCGTCTACGATATTTCGTTGTCCACGAAAAACTTGGTCGATACCGTGACGTTTCGCATATCTTGCAACAGAACCAGGGATCAAATTTACTGCAAGAGGATCGATCCCGAGAGTATTTACTTCTGCTCGTGTAATAGCCAATCGTTCTGGTAGACTAAAAAGAGGTGATTTACCCGCATTCATTGCTACACCGATTCGGGCATTGTGCGTTTCTATCATTGCCTGAGCGATGGATGTATGTCCATGAGTGTGAGGATCGAAAGATCCCACATAGAGTCAGAGTGGTTTCATGCTTTTTAGAGTTTAGGATTATATTGTTGTGGTATCTTTTGGTTCAGTTCTCTTGCAACCGAGAGGAATCATATTGTACTCGACATTGTCTTCGCGTATTCCATTATATCCGCCAATTGCCACACCATGATTATAATTTCCGTCAGAAGAATAAGTAATAAAACAAACATTAGTACCAATTTCATCGGCTTTTGCTTTTTGTCGATTTTTGCTCCGCACATCAATTACGATTGCAGGATTATATTCCATAGCATGTCATCCTATTGCATGATCAACCCGAAAATATACATCACAAGAAGGGAATGTCCTTTTTAAAAGAATGTCGATTTCTTTCATTCTTTCATAATTCCTCTCGCCAATGATCCATGCGAGGTCTGATTCTCGGTATTCAAAATGCCAATCTTTGTCTGACTCTTGTATTGCACAATGGATGTTCTGCCAGATGCGATTCACCATCATGATACGAATATGCTTGAGATAATCAATTGTATATTCTTCATTCATCACATCTTTTGTTTCTCATGGCATCATAAGTGACTCTAAATATGCATTGAATTCATTTGCTGGATGTTGAAGAAGAAATGCAACATCCTGTCGAGTAGATTGCTCTATATCTACTAATTGCCCCATCTGTGGTATCTTTTCTGAGAATTTTATTTCTAGAGAGAAATTTCCTTGTCATGCTACTGCTCACGATTCACTAATTTCCATCAATATATTTTTTTGAAATTTTGCCTTCTGCTCCTCAGGAACATACTCGTTCCACAGAGTCCAAAGAGGATGACATAGATCGACATTGGAACAGCTTTTTCTGACGCCATTTGTTAAATAGAGAGCAATTTCCCCCATATCTCCATTCATCGGATAGACCTTTCTGTCTCGATTTATTCCACTATGGTATAAATTAAAAAGGAGGGGTTCGATAAAGTAAAGAAACCAGTCACGAATATGCTCTCTATTTACACATGCAAGTGTCTCCCATTTACTTCCAAGCATACTCTGATCAAGTCAGTATTTATTAAGCGAAGATATCTCTTCTCCTATATCAGGAAAAATTACATCAAAACCTTTCACGAGACTCTCATGAATTATTCTCCAATCAGGAACCGTAATAGCCTCGATAGATGATACCGGAAAATTTGTTGTCATAAGAGCTATAGTTAAGGAAATTAAATAATCTATTTATAGAGATTTTTACTTATTAGTCAAATGTACTTTTTAAAGTGTTAATGATACACTTATATTCGGATTCATTTTAAAGTCAAATCTATTTGTGTACTTTTTACACTTATTTTGAAATATATAAAAAATGCAGGAAAATTATCTGCCCTGCATTTTTCTAAAAACCTGAGATTTTTACAATTGATAATTATTTTCCAGATTTTTGATACGATCATCAAGATCGGGATGGGACATAAAAAGTGACATAAATCCTTTTTCAGAATGGATTTTGAAAGCTGTGAGTTTTCCATCATCTTCGATGGTTTTGTTGGTAACGACATATTTGAGACGCTTGAGAGCAAGAATCATTTTGTCTTTTCCAACCAAGCGAGCACTGCCTTCATCCGCACGATATTCTCGGTGTCGTGAAAACGCCATAAGTACGAGAGAAGCAAGAAGACCTAGAATTATTTCCAAAACCATGACGGTGATGAAATATCCCCAACCCTGTCATTCTTCATTTTTGAAAATAGCTTTGTCGATAAATTCCCCGATGATTCGCGCAAAAAATATGACAAAAGTATTAAGAACTCATTGTAAAAGCGTCATAGTAACCATATCTCCATTCAAAATATGACTCATTTCATGAGCGATGACACCCTCAGCTTCAGCGGTTGTCATACTACTAAGAAGTCCAGTAGAAACAGCAACGAGGGATTTGTTTTTCGACGGTCCAGTTGCAAAAGCATTTGGATCCTCACTTTCATATATTCCTACTTCGGGCATAGTGATATCATTTTGTTTCGCAATCTGGGCAATTGTCGCATATACAGTCTGTATTTTGGAATCATAGTCCATGAGTCGAGACTCCGAAATGAGTTTGATATCGTACATTCTTTTTGCCATCCATCGGGAAATGGCAAGACTCAAGAAAGATCCAGCGAATCCAAAAAGAAGTGCAAAAATAAAGAGACTTCCATACCCATTTGATGTATTGGAAGTGACACGAATTCCGAAATAGTGTTCCAATACAAATATGATCGCAGTAATCACCAAGATGATGGCAATATTAGTTGCGAGAAATAAGAACATTCTCTTGAAAAAGTTCATAGGGAAATAGATACAAAATAATAGAGATATTGTATAGAGAAATGTTGAAAAATCAATATGTGAGATGAAATCACGTACGGTTTATACTTTGATGATCTTATATTATCATTTTTACATATTTTATTTCCTAGCAAGAAGAGAATTTAAAAAGCCTCTCCCTTTCCGATATAAGGATCAGAAATTCGATGAATTTGGTATATTTTTTGGTGGTTGATTCAGTTTATTAAGTGGGAGAGGTTTAGCAAAATAGTATCCTTGGAAGTTTTCAACTCATAATTTCTGAAGATCATGAAATATTTCTTCGTTTTCCACATATTCGGCTATCACAACAGCATTAATATTTTTCGCAAGGCGTGTTGTACTTTCAATTATATGAGAAGCAAGTTTTTTCTTGCTATAATGATCGTCTATTTGATCTTGTATAGTTTCTCGGTCTATTTTTGAAATATTTGGTTGTAATAATTCTGATTTTAATTTTCTCACTACATCGGAGATGTTGAGTTTTTCGATGAGACACCTATCTAGTTTGATGAAATCTGGCCTTAATAATGCAAGTTTTTCTAGATTTCCATGTTCTGTTCCATAATCATCAAGGGAGATTTTGAATCAATATGTTTTTACTTGCTGAATTCTTTCCTGCCCTGCTTTTCCAGAAAACTGAGATGTTTCTAATACTTCTATACAAATCCTCTGCGTATCAATACCATTTTCTGTACAGAGTGTTTTTAATAGATTGATATTGGTATTATCATACCAATCTTGTTGTCAGAAATTAATAGAAACATTCATATCTTCGTTCTGTTTCACATCAACTATTATTTGATTCATCATACGTACAGTAATTTTGGATACTGTTTTATCATGCTCGGCTATGGGCATAAATTTATCTGGAGTTATTATCTCCATAATGCCATCATGTCTGTGTTCGATTCTGACGAGTGCTTCATATTTCTTCTTATTTGGATCTTTTGGATTATATATACGCTGATAATAAGGAACGAGTTGTATATTAGGATCTTTTCATTCTAAAGCAATATTTAAGAGCTTTCTATTAGTCGCTATTTCTACCCCCTCCTCTTCATCCCCTGTTTTAAAAACGTAAATAGGAAAACCTTTATCTGATCATTTCTGACTAGTTATTGCCTTTCTAAGGGCTATATATGTATATATAAGATGATTTGTCGTTTGTCATAGAGTTATTCCTGCATGGAATTTGTTCTGCCCATCGTAGATATCATGAAAATGATTGATGAGTTTTTGAATAAGTTCCATAAGTTCTTGTTCTGATATCTGACGATTATCTTTTGGTTTGTAGACGAGACAAAAAGTATCGTCATTATACTGATAGACAGTTGCTTGGGATTCTTGTTGTAAATATATAGCAATTGCTTTCATCATAGTTCCCCATTCAGTTGTTTCGTGAAGTGTTGTAGCCATACTCTCATACCCACTTATCGACATAAGTACAATAGTATTTGACTTACCATCTAATATATCGCTATCTAATTTCCCATGATTAAATACTCATGTGTCGGGATTATGTTGAATCTGAAAGTTGGAATCATTTATATTGATGAGACTTTTAAAATATATCTTTATATATGCCTCATATTTCCGAAATATACTTAGAAAAATAGTTGCTGAAATAGAAGGATAGGTAAACGAGATGCATTTATTTTCTTCTAAAGGTATTTGTTTTACTTTGAATCCACGTTTCTGTGTTGTTATTCAACAATCTCTAGTGATTTCTATGGTACAGAGATTATAAAAAAGCTTTCTCGAAATCTCTTTTCCTATCATATAATTTACATCACCAGTTTGATCATAACTATCTCGATTACCGGACATGCGTACAATCTCTTCCTGGACGCCAAGACTAATAGATTGAATGACATGAATTGGATAATTTTCCTGAAATATCTCAAAGAGATCTTTTCCTAAAACCTCAGGATTTACTCCTTTTCTTCCAAGTTTTTTATAAAAATATTCTTCATCTTGAGTATTGTATCTATTTCCATTATTTAAATCTTTATAATGCAAAAAACATACTTGAGCATTTTTAATATCTGCTCTATCTTCATACTGTATGTAATATAATCCTAATGCGAGATATACTTTTGCATAACTGAGTGTGGAGTGTGAAATATTTCTCTGTGCTATGAAAGAAAATATATTTTCCATAGCAAGAGCATATAGTTTAGATGCATCTATTTCTGTAATTCTTCGAATGAGTGAAGTGAGAATCTTAATACTATATTCTTCATAAAAAGGATTATCCGACTGTTTTTCTTGTAAGAAATGCTCTATCAAGTCTCTCATGAGCTTATCTGAAAGTTCATTGCTATAATGTACTATGCCATATAACGCTTCGATCTGAAAATCGTTTTGTGCTCTATCTTTTCTAAAATCATCTATTACTTCTTCGGCGGAAGTAAAATTCTGTTCTGTACTATTATTGTAAATACCTATCATAGAATCCATAAGATCTTTTCATTCTTGTTGTTGTTCGGTTGACAAAGCATCTTTCCCATAGTGGGATGTAATATATCGAAGTGTTTGCAATCAGCGATTGACCGTATTACCATGAACAACCGCTGTAAAAAGTTTTTCTGTTTCTGTAAGAATTTCTTTGAAAGTTTTCCCCTTGTGTTCAGATGGATCCCAATTATTATTGCTGAGTCAAAAATCAACAGATTTCATCGTATTGAAATTCCTTATCATTTCATTTCTTATATTGGCATTTTGTTCATAAATCTCATCAATTGTTCCTCAATTTACTGGTTCTCCATAAGAAAAATTGCAACACATTTTCCCGGAAAGATTGCGCAGTTTTTTTCAGATACTTGCATTGTAACTATTTTCACCAAGCCGTAATATCAGAATATCGATATTTTCTTGAATAAGTATACTTAATGCCCAAGACATTCAGTGGTAATCTATATTAACTGAGTGCATGAGCGCCAGTCTATTGAGTGTTTCTCCGATTTGTAAACAATAATATAGTTTACTTATTAATGATTCTTGGGAAGATACATTGTTTAAATGTAGAGAGACCTCCTGAATTTTCTGGCGAAAGAAATTTCATACTTCTCGAAAATTATGCATTTGAGCATCTATAATCAAATCTACTTTTTCATCGAGTCATAGGAGAAATAGATGAAAAGCAATAGTACTGTAAGACTCGGTATGTTGGAATAATTGTATTTGACGATTTCGTTTTTCTACATATATCGGGATGCTATTTTGTATCGATGGATGTGACCGTAAATGTGCTGTTATGGAAGAGGGAATATTATTACCTTGCAAAAAATATGTAGAACTGAGATAATCAAAAAAGGGGAAAAGGATGAGTTCAATATGTTCTTTTCTTTCGAAAAACTCACGTACCGATTGATAGGTCTCGTGTTGTAATAAATTAAGGAGAAAATCAAAATTAACCGTTCCATCATTGTTAATGATTTCTGCTATAGTAGATTGGGTATGAAGAGTGACCCCTCTTGAATGTGGAACACAAGGAGTAGTTAATGGAATATGATCTTTTAAACGTTCTGGCATTATGAATTGTTATCATTATATAACATAGGCGAGAGTGTATTGATAACGATAAAAAAAGCAATTTGTTTACATAATTTATATATCTTTTATTATTTATCGTAAATAATTAACAAATAATTGACATATAAGATATATAATCTATAATAATTTCAGTTTTAAGGCTTTAAGCCAAAAAACAAAAACAAATATTTTTTAATCTTCATATATATGAGTTTCGGATGAGCATAAAATAACACCCTGGAAGTTTACATTCTCAATTTTTAAATAGGGAATAACCCTATTCTTCTCACTCAATACTTTTGAGTGAAACCCTGTCAGAAAAGACAGGGTTTTTTTTATTTCCCTTTTCTCTCTTTTTTCATATAATCCTCCAGATTTCTCGCTATCTTTGGGATAAGGGATGTGAGATTTGGTCGAGAAATATTTCTCGTTCGTATCTCTACGCTCTTTCCATACGATAGACGAGGAAATACTTTATTTTTTATTTTCTCTATTATGATATCAGGACTTTCTGATCAAAATGCCCTCACTAAGGCAATGGTAACAAAAACTTATGAAATTGGTGGAAAGAAGATTACTTTTGAAAGCGGACGACTTGCTCTTCTTGCCGATGGTGCGGTGGTTATTCGTGATGAAGCAGGAAATTATCTTCTGACAACGGTTGGAATCAAGGAAGAAGTAAATCTGAGTGCGAATTTTTTTCCGCTTTCTGTAGAATTTCAAGAAAAGTATTATGCAACTGGAAAGATTGGTGGAAATCGTTTTATGAAACGTGAAGGACGTCCTTCTGAAGCAGCTATTTTGAACAGTCGAATGATTGATCGTCCGATTCGTCCAATGTTTCCAAAGGGAACTATTAACGATATTCAGATTATCTCCACTATTATGTCTTCTTCTGGAGATTCAGATTACGGATTTTACGGGATAACTGGAGCATCACTTGCTCTTCAACTCGCAGGAATTACCGAATTTGAAGGTCCTGTTGCGGGGATTCGTATCGCTCTTCTCGCAGATGGTACGACATTCAAATTTGATCCAACTATTACAGAACTTGGAGAAGCACTTCTTGACCTCACCGTTGCCGGAACGGACGATGCCATTACTATGGTAGAATCACAAGGAAAAGAAGTCGATGAATCTGTGATGATTCGTGCTTTTGAATTTGCTCACGGACTTGTTCGCGATCTGGTTGCAGCTCAACGTGATTTCATTGCATTTTATCAAGCAACATATCCTATTTCTGAAAAGAAACTTTTTGCAGTGGAAGATAAGTCAGAACTCAAAGACAAAATCGATGCACTTATCACGGACGAACGAATTACAAAACTGTATCATCTTGGGAAAACAGATTTTCACCATGCACTTGTAACTCTCGAAGAAGAAATACAACTCGCTCTTGCACCAGCGGATGAAAGTGAGGCATATACAGATAAAGACATAGAAGAGGCGGTATATGCAGTTGTAAAAAAACATATGAGAAAAAATATTTTGGAGAAGGGATTGCGTCTCGATGGTCGAAAGGCTGACGAAGTTCGTCCTATTCGTGGAACTTTTGGGATTCTTCCACGAGTACATGGATCGGCACTTTTTCAACGAGGTATCACTCAAGCACTCACTATTGCGACTCTTGGTGGTCCTGGAGATATTCAGATTATCGATGATATGTTCGAGGAAAATACGAAACGATATATTCATCATTATAACTTTCCTCCGTTTTCTGTTGGAGAAGTTCGACCACTTCGTGGGGTCTGACGACGAGAAGTAGGACATGGGCGACTCGCTGAAAAAGCACTCGAACCAGTACTTCCATCACTTGAAAAATTCCCATACTTTATCCGAATGGTTTCAGAAATCACGACTTGTAATGGATCGTCTTCTATGGCGTCAGTTTGTGGATCTACTATGGCGATGATGGATGCATGAGTTCCTATTACAGCACTTGTTTCAGGAGTGGCGATGGGGATGATTTATGACGATGTAACAGGAAAATATATCGTACTTTCTGACATCCAAGCACAAGAGGATTTCCTCGGAGATCTCGATTTTAAAGTAACACGAACCGACAAAGGAATTACAGCACTTCAGATGGATTGTAAAATCGCAGGACTTTCTATGGAAGTAGTCGGGAAAGTATTTGCTCAGGCAAAGATTTCTCTCGAACATATTCGTACTGAGATGTCCAAAGAACTCGTAGCACCTCGTCCAAATCTCTCTCCATATGCACCATTTATTCTCTCTATTACTATACCAACCGATCGAATTCGTGAAGTTATCGGAAAGGGTGGCGAGATGATTCAAAAAATTACCAAAGATTTCTCTGTAGAAATAGACATTACCGATGCAGGAATGGTTTCAGTGACGGCTAAGAATCAAGAGACAGGAAAGGCTGCGATTGCGTTTATTACAGCCCTTCTGAAAGACATAGAACCTGGAGAAATGTATACAGGAAAAGCTTTGAAAATTCTCGAAGGAGTCGGAGTAATTGTCGACCTTGGATCAGGGAAATCTGGGATGGTTCATATTTCAAAAATCGCTAAAGAACGAGTAGAGAATATCGAACATTTTGTGAAAATGGGAGATATAGTAACAGTAAAAGTTCTGACTGTGGACAAAGAAAAAGGACGAATTGGATTAGAGAGAATTATTGTAGAATAAGGCAAAATAAAAAGGACGGCCAATGACCGTCCTTTTGGAAAGATAAAATATTTGCGAAATCTCGCGACTGGCAAAACCCCATCTATTCCTTCATACCCTCTTTTTTGTGTCACATTCATCTCACCGAGTTCTGATGGAACAGAGAACCAATGATTGTGGAAGCAGGATAGAATTCCCCCACGGATGAATAGAAGTTGTAACAAGGCTGGATCAACCTCCTTTCAGTGAAACTGTGACTATTTATAATCAGAAACTTTTTTTAGTCAATAATTTTTTTCAAAATGTTTGTATTTATCCTCGGTCGAGAATTTCGACTCTCTCTCGCAGAAATCTATAGTCTTTTCCCGACTGCAGTTTTTGAATTTGCAAATGAACAGATAGCTCTTATCTCAGACGTTTCCGAGATGGAGGTTTGTGCGAGATTTGCCCATATGGGAGGGATTATCAAAGTCATAAAAATTCTCGATGAAGTAAAAGATGTTCCTGATTTTATGACTGCTGCCAAAGACTATCTTTCTCAAGTAGATCGTACGAATAAAGTTCCATTTGCTGTCGCTGGATATGGAGAAAAGTTTGATAACTTCGCGACAGGACTTCGCATAAAGAAATTCCTGAAATCTTGCGAAGACAAATCTTTTCGTCTCGTAAATAAAGAGCCAAAAAATATCAATTCAGCAGTTTATAAAAAAGAGCATCTTGCTGAGTCTCATACAGAATTGAACTACGTAAAGGTAGGAAAGATTTCCTATATGGGAACGACGATTGCTTACCAAGATGTCGATGCATATGCAGCACGAGATATGGACAAAACCCGAGATATGTGAGTAGGAATGTTGCCACCGAAATTGGCCCAAACTCTCATTAATCTTGTAGGAATCCAATCTCAGGATCATTCTGCAATCTATGATCCTTTTTGTGGACTCGGTACTGTACTCATCGAAGCCGCTCATATGGGATATGATACCGTGTATGGAAGTGATCTCTCATCTGCAATGGTGACGGCAGCAAATAAAAGTATGGGAGAATTTGCCATCAAAAATGATATCGATCTTGATGGCCTCATTTTCGAGGCGGATGCTTCAAAAATTGCAGGAACTATCCCTGAACATATGAATATAAAAACAACTTCCATTGTATCGGAATGATATCTCGGAGATGTTCTCGGTGCTAAAACTGTGACTCCTGATAAGATTACAGAACAATGTCGAAAACTCGCACGAATCTATGACGGTATGTTTCGAGATCTCCGAACCATTGGTTTTCGGGGAACGATCATTCTTTGTTTTCCATTCTGGGATAATCGAGGAAAAGATGTATTTTTTGAAGATATTATTGCCATTATTGACCGATATGGATTTGAACGAAAAGAACTTCTCGGAGAGAATATCCCATTCCGTACAACGGAACACGGAAGTCTCCTCTATCGTCGACCAGGGCAAACGGTTGGACGAGAGATATACAAACTTCAGTTGCTTCCAAAAGAGCAACTTGGACTCAAATTTTAAAATAAAAGCACCACAATTTGTGGTGCTTTTTGTTATCCATTTTCTATGAAATACATTCTTCCAATTTTATCTGGATTTTGATGCATCTCTATATGAAGTATGACATGAGAGGCATCTTCTTGACTAGTCAGATTTGCGAGCATTATCCTTGCTTGCTCGAGATTTATATCATTTCTATAGAGATAGAGTATAGAAATCTGTTTACAAATAGGTTGCAGTATTGCTTTATTTTCCGTTGTCAAAGGGATAGATATATTGGGATATTGTTCCCAAATAGTATCTCACAAAAAGGTTTGTATGAGAGATTGTTCCGCATCGCCGACGATCGTTTCTATGAGAGCTAGTTCTTCTTTTGCAAATTTTTCATTGATAATATTCTTCTCTATCAATTTCTTCATCTGAAGTTTCTTTCACTCGATAATAGCCTCTGATATAGAACCATCAGCTTCCGATTCTGCCAGTTGCATAGTGAGTTCATAGAGCATGTTCTCAGAATCCACTTTCCTGGAGAAGAGATATGTATTCTGTGGTCCGTAAGTCATTGAGGGCGGGTGAATAGATATTTTTGAATATTTATGCTACGTGATTATCTAGGTATGGATTTACATAATCATCATCCTGTTTTTTCTTGGAAGTTTTTTCCTTGAAAATTTGAATATTTCTAATAAAATATTCTCATGTTTTAGCGTTTTGCTTAAACTTAATGGAAAGAATATAATCGGAAGTATCTTTCTTGCTACGAAGAATATCGAGTTTTTTTAATTCCTCAGGATTATGTTGATTCCTTAGTCTAAAAAAATTACTTATAGGCTCGATGAGAAAGTCTATATTTTTTGTTTTTTCTTCTCTGGAAAGAGTAGCATCTACTCCTCATTCTTTCAAGAAATTGGAAAATCCCACAATAATCGTCTTTTCATCTTCTTTTGCTTTTCTAATTTCCTCTTTGAGAGAATTTTTCATTGTATAGGTCCGTAATTTTAAAAGATTCTGCTCTGAAAGATACTGAATTGCTCCAATTGTTCCTTCAGAATATTCTTGATACTGGGAAGTTTCTATAAGTTCGGCGGCAAGTTCGTTCAGGAAAGTTAAGTCATCCATAGAGTGGAATAATTATTTATTTTATAGGCCGTTTGCTCTCATATCTCTTTCTAATTTTTGGTTACTTGCGTATCATCAAATACCTGGATTTCTTTGTATATTAGGGGCGTGCGTATCTATATTCTTCGCAACTATCCGTTTTGGAGGAGTACTAGATTCTGGAATCTTAAATTCTCCAGATGCCCGAGTATTGTAAAGTGCTTCCGCAATTCCACCACAAGCAGACTCTCCTAATTTGATTCTAGCCTCTAAGACCGAAGCGGCCGCATCGGTACGGTTATTGAAGAATGAACTAGCATTATCAAGAGCTTGCTTAGCAGTCTTTGATACTCCATCGACATCTAAAAAGTTTTCATTAATTTTTATTTCTGGTCCACATGTTTCTTTGACTTTATTTATCGCATGTGTGAAATGTTCATTTCCTGTTTCTGACATAGTATTGAAAATTAAAAATTAAAAACTTAAGAGATTTACTACATTCTGTACTTCTTCTAGATGTTCTTTTTTCTCTTTTTGTATAACAATGTCACGTTCTATTTTCTTGACTTCATCTATAGTATGATTAATACTATCGGTTGCTATTGTTGCAATCTGTACAAAAGCTCGCTGAAGTTTTTCTTCGTCCAATGCATTTAACTGTTGATATAGTGAGTTATAATAATCATTGCCGGGATGATAGTTTGTTACTTGCTCAATTCATCGAATGATATCAAAAGCTTTTTTTATAAGTTCTTCTTTCATAATCTTTTGTTAGTTATAGCGAAGTTGTAAGCTCATTTAACCATATTTCCTCTTTTTTGTCAAAAAAAATACCCATTCTTTTTGAAACCTCGATTCTAAATGCAAGTGCAAAATGTAAGAAAAGTTCAATAGAAGAAAATATATAAAAGGAATTATTTAATTGGCAGATAAGGGAAAGTGTTCATTGAAGACCTGTAAAGCTGTTTTGTATCCGAGTATCCTTCGGGGTCTGTTGTTGATAATATCTACCACTTGTTGAATTTGTGCCTCTGTGATATTGTCGAAATTCGTTCCCTTAGGGAAGTATCTTCGAATCATTCCGTTCGCATTTTCGTTACCTCCTCGTTCCCAAGAATGATAAGGTTGAGCGAAATAGATGAACATCTTCATTGTTTCGGTAAATTCCCCATGTTTAGTAAACTCGCATCCATTATCAAGCGTTGAAGTTTTTCTGAGTATTGCTGGTAAAGGACTAAAGAGTGTTATCATTGCTTGTTTCGTGTATTCTGCTGTTTTTCTTGGAATCTTTTTTACCATGAGGAATCGACTCTTTCTTTCTAGTTCTGTATGGAGAGCTGATCATATTCCTACTCAAACAATACTGTCTCATTCCCAGTGTCCGATCGTTTCTCGATCTTCCACTTCTTTTGATCTCAAGGAGATATCTATTCTGTTTGGAATGAGTGTACGTCTGGTTTTTCTTCCAGAATGTTTCCGTCGTTTTCGATGAGACCGAAGAAGATATTCTTTAAGTTTCAACTCTTCTCACTTTTTTGTGTATACGAATGAGTAGATTGTTTCCTGACATATTCGCATACTTGGGTCATTCGGATATTCCAATTTTAACATTCAGGCAATAATATCAGGACTCCATCGCTCCGGTGAGAGTAGTTTCTCGATAACATACTCAAATACTCTTGGGTTCTTGAGTGGAGCTCTCCATCCTGCTTGGCTTTTACGAGAGAGATACTTCATATCCGCTCGTCCAGGACGATAGACATAATCTTCTTTTTGTTTTTCTTTGAGACCATTCTTCGCTTTGGGATATACCGTACTATTTCGGGCAATCTCCCGAGTAATAGAAGACGGTGATCTACCAAGTTCCTTGGCTATCCTAAAAGGATTTACTCATTCAGAAATACGATCTCCAATAATTTCTCTTTCTTCTAGGGAAAAGTGTGTATACTGTTTCATAGGAACGGTTGATAGTGGGTAAGCACTTCTATCATACTGTTCCTTTTGAATTTTGCACTTCGATTTAGATTATACGAAAGAGAATGAGTATTTGAGAAAACATATATATTACTCAAAGAATTTCAAAGCACTCATTCCGATAACTCCGATGACGAAACAGGTGATAGTTAAGTATTTATATCGAGACTGACTATGAACGACGGGGAGGAGATCTGAAGCAGAGACATAAAGAAGTGAACCACCAGCAAATGCAGTTATGAGTGCTGTGAAAATTTGATTCGTATGAGAGAGAAAGATATTGGAAATATAGAATCCGATAGGAGCTGCCATTGCAAATAATATGAGGGCAAGAATCTGTGTTTTTTTCTGAAATTTTGATTCCTGAAATATAGCAGCAAGTGAGAGGGAGACTGGAATCTGGTGAATAGCAACTCAGAATAATATACTATACCCAAGAATATTAGATATTCCAAATCCTGCTCGTATTCCGAGTCCATCGAAGAGAGTATGAATAAAAATCGCAATTCCCGTTACGAGTGCGACGTGGTTATAATGTTCGTGCGGATCTTCGTGGGTATGATCCCCATGTTTATGATCGTGTTTGTGAGTCGTCAGAAGTTCCTCTACCAGATATATCACCAGGAAACCCGCCATGAAGGCATATATCGAAAATTGGCTCGATTGTAGGGATTCTGTGAGGATATGAACGAGCGAAACGGCAAGCATAGAACCAGCTCCGAGTGCTATAAGGAGATTGAGAATGATTCCATTTGTTTTC
Organism: uncultured Candidatus Altimarinota bacterium; assembly: GCA_963751115.1. Lineage (GTDB taxonomy): Bacteria > Patescibacteriota > Gracilibacteria > BD1-5 > UBA2023 > UBA1545. The sequence continues at coordinate 23,912 of CAVVTN010000014.1, read as the reverse complement.
TTGAAAAAGTACAAAATAATCCCAACAGATGAGATACAGAAGAGAATGATAAGCGGAAAAAAGAGATCCATGAGACGTATATTTTTAGAAGTAGTACGTACTATATAAAAAATATCGAAGGAAGCAAATATTTATTATGAATGCTTTTGTAAGTTTATAACATTCAGTATTATTCTTGAATGCTTAGTTTCCTTAAAAAAGAAATTCTTAACCGAATATATATAAAATTTGCTGTCTTGATTGGTCCCAGATTTTGGTCCTAAACCCCGAACTTTAGTTCGGAAGCTTTAGCACTGGCCTTGACGGATTTAGAGTTATAGATACAGTGTGATGAATATATCGTAACGTCACTTTCTATGGATCTTGCTTTTCATGATCTCGACAGACATGGTTCTCATACTGTGACAAAACTAACTGTGCATATTGTATGGGTAACGAAGTATCGTTTCAGTGTATTAAAGTGAGAGATTCAATCTCGTTGTAGAGAACTTATCATACAAATATGCGATTCAGAAGATGTGCGAATTCTCTCTTGAGTTGTAAGTAAGGATCATGTTCACATGCATGTAGAATATCCACCAACTCTTTCAGTCTCAGATCTTGCTCAGAAACTTAAATGACCAACTTCTCGTAAACTACAAGAAGAATTTCCAGATCTCTCAAAACGTTACTGGTGAAAGCATTTTTGGGCAATAGGATATGGAGCTTGGAGTACGGGAAATATTACCGATGAAATGGTACAAAAATATCTCGAACATCATCGTACTCCATCAAATACAGATACAAACACAATTATACTTGAGTAATAGGGGACTTCCAGTCCATACTCAACCTACCCACTTTCAGTGGGTAGTGGTTTAGTTCTCAGATTATTACATCGGGCTATTAAATATAAAAACTCTCACAATTTGTGAGAGTTTTTAGGGATAAGCCTAAAATGTGTTGGTACAAATCCTTTGCTTTTAGCTACTGTATCTGCTAAACTTGGCAGTACTTAGTTTCTAATCTATCTTTGTATGATTTACACAAAAAAACACTTGTAACAAATGCGGTAAAAATAGGGTGCAGAAATACGGGGTTAGCAGAGGAAAACAGCGATACAAATGTCTTGTGTGTCTCGCTGTATTCATACCGAAAGACACCTCTTGGATACGCACTGCTTATGTAGATTACTCTCTTCATAAACAAACCCATAGAGAACTTGGAAAAACACTTGGAAAGAATCGAAATACCGTTCAAAAATATCTAACGGGAAACATCCACTATACCGGAGAACTACCAATCCTTCGTGAGACCGAACGTATGTGCGTTGTGATCGACGCAACCTATTTTAGTTCCCGTACGGATGGCATGGCTTTAATCCGAAGTAATGCAGGACTCAATCTGGTATATGATTTTGGGCTCTTCCGTATATCGCTTTGGTAGATATCTCAAAAAGAATATACTACACAACATTACTCCTCTCATAAAATATACCCTATGGAAAAAGATATATTTCTCAAAGCATTATGACTCCAGAGTCCTTGGTATATCAAAGAGTTTGCTTTGAGTGTAGAGAATCAAAGGCTCGATATACACCTTGATTTCGAGAAATGAGCAAAGTTTGAAAATAATGATGGAGATATGGTTACTGCTGAACAAACAGAACAAAAGATTTGGAAACATCTCTTCCTTGGGCAGTATCCAACCTATCTTCATGTACGGGTCCCGAAGCTTAAAGATACCTCATGAAAGGTTCAGATGATATCTCTTCCTTGGGCACGGGAAGGAAGTGGGTTCACTCTTTTATTCGAATCAATCATACTGGAACTCGCAAAACATATGCCACTATCGAAATTAGCAGAACATATGGAGGAAAATGACGAAAGACTTATGCGGATAATTACTTACTATACCGAAAAAAGCAAGGAGAAAGCCGATTACAGCGAAATAACCAAATGATGAATTGATGAAACATCCAGAAAAAAAGGGCATAACTACATAACCACTTTTATCAACTTCGAAACAAAGAAAGTGTCCTGTATTGTTGAATGAAAGTGAAAAGAAAGTGTTGAAGCGATAGCCAAGGATATCGAGGCTCACAAAGGAAATAGAAACAATATCTTGGAAGTAAGCATGGATTTTTCTCCTTCTTTTACGGCTGGAGTTATGGAGTCATTTCCGAAGGCATCCATTATCTATGATAGATTCCACTTCATGCAATTTTTATGAAAAGCGATGAATGAAACAAGAATATTGGAGTTGAAAAACAATGCCTTTCTTAAAGGAAGCAAATACCTCTGGCTTCAAAATCCAGAAACTCTAAGCGATGAGAAAAAAGCAAAACTGGAAGAACTCAAAACAAACAACAGAGGTCTTGCAGAAGCCTATCAGATGAAGGAAAATATTAAGGAATTCTTTGAGAAGCCCACGAAAGAACAAGCAGAGTTATTTCTCCAATATTGGTGCGAATGGGTAATGAATTCAGATATTGAGCCTATGAAGAAGGTGGTGAAAACCATAAAAACTCACTGGCAATGAATTATGAATTACATCGAAAAGAAGGTCAATAATGGTATCGTCGAATGAATCAACTCTATTATTCAGACCATCAAAAGAAGAGCTAGAGGATACAAGAATGTGAAGAATTTTATGGCTATGATCTACCTCAAACTTTGAGATTTCCCTATTTGTCAAGAAGCATAGTTACCAAAGCGATATACGGAAGAGCCAACATTTTTTACATATAAAGCCTCGGAATGTTCTGAGGCTTTATCTTATTTTTCTGAGCAAATAGAATTTTATACAATCAATAAGTAGTCGTTATCACAAGAGAACATCTGCATAACCCTTTTTCTTTTGACTATTCCCACCTTTTTCATATAATCCCCCGCATACGCGAGGCGTATCCTATATTGTAACGTGTCTTTTATGTCTTTTATAAAAGAGTCTATGAAGGAATTTGACCATATCGTTTGGCCAACTCCTGCAGAAACTAAAAAATATTTTGTTACTGTGGTTACTATGATCACGGTACTTACGGTGCTTCTTTTTGCTATCGGAACTGCTTTCTCTGTAGGGCTTTTTGCAGCAAAAAAACAATTTGTTCCTGTTCAATCTATATCTCCTGCCTCTTCAAATGCTCCGATTGGAGATTTGAAACTTGGTGATATTAAAACCACTGCTACTCCCGCTACGCCCGCTAAAACCTCTGCTACTCCAGTGAAATAATTTTATCTTCTGTCATAATTATTACGCATATGTTTGATAGTCTGAATATTGCCCAAAAAGGTGAATGGTATGTGATACGTGTGATTTCTGGAACAGAAGAAAATGTTCGATCTTCACTTATGCAACGCCGAGAAGCCTTTAATCTCGAGAATCATATTTTAGAGGTTTTTATTCCTACTCACGATACCATCACTGTTCGTGCCAATGGAGAAAAAGTTAAGAAACCAAAGAATATTTTCCCAGGATATATCCTCGTAAAAATGGTTGTTACTAATGAAAGTTGGTATATCGTGCGAAATACTCCAAATGTTACAGGATTTCTCGGTGCTGGTACTATTCCTGTTCCCGTAAGTGGTGCAGAATTGGATCAACTAAAAGGATCGCTTGCTGCAAAAAATACGGCTTTTAGTATCAAATTCCAAATTGGAGAATTTGTGATTATTAAGAGTGGTGCTTTTGAAGGAAGTGAGGGAAAGATTACAGAAATCAACGAAGAGAAAGGTCTCGTAAAAGTAGAGATTAATATCCTCGGACGAGATACTCCTGTAGAGCTTGATTTCACCAATGTGAAACCAAAAAAATAAAATATTCGTGTTTTTGGTAAGCATTTTTTATACCTCCTCCCGATAATTTGTTTTGTATTCTATGCGTGTTTTCTCATATACTCTTACTGCACTCGTTACGATATTTATCATCAATATTGCCCTTTCTTTTTCGCTTCCCACTTATAGAAATGCTCTCATAAATATACGCAAAAATATTTATTCTCCACTCGAGGTAACTCCTCAAGTAAGTAAGGTAGATATGGGAAATATAGATAACACTCACCTCGTAGAATCTCTTGATCGTATCGATAAACATATCGAATCCCTCACAGAAGCAAAACAAACCACTCCGAAAATTATCACACTCAGTGGAGCGATAATTGATGCAACTGGCACTCTTGCTCCAGAAATAGATACGACACCGAAAGAAATAGATATTCCCCTTTCTGGTATATTTCTCGCAAAGATTATGCCAGAAGTTACGCTGAAAAAAGTCGAAAATGATGGATTCTTTGGTATAAAAGTTATGGGGGATATACAATATAATACATATTGGGATGAAAGGAGAAATATAAAGATCTATGCATTCGGAGAAACGTATGATGCATTTCTCCTTAATATGAAACTCACGAGAAGCGTCTATACACTCAATGAAACCGATCAATTTTTCTGATATACATTCTTTCTGAATCCTCTCAAAAAAGACCAGAAAGACACAACGATACGATTTGTCACCGCACTTGAGGGTCGCGCTATTGGAGTAGAAGTACCTAGTAATTATTATCCAACACTCAAGAAAATGCTCCTCAAAAAATAAATAAACTATTCTATTTTCTAAATTTTTATCATTATGTCAAAAGTAACACTTCTTACTGCCGAAGGACTTATCGAACTCAAAGAAGAGCTGAAACAACTGAAAGAAGTTCGTCGTATAGAAATTGCAGCCAAACTCAAGGAGGCTATTTCTTATGGGGATCTTTCTGAGAATTCTGAGTATGAAGATGCTCGTAGTGAACAAGCACAACTCGAGAGTCGCATCACTGAACTCGAGGAAATCATGAAGAATCATGAAATCGTTGATACAAAAAAAGCAAGTAAAAAACTTGGAGGTATAAACGTAGGAAGTCTCGTTACCATTACTTCTATAAGCGATGGGAAGAAGGAAACTTTTCGTATCGTTGGTTCTACTGAATCAGATATTTTTGAAGATAAACTTTCCAATGAATCTCCTATCGGGCGAGCTCTTATCGGAAAAAATATTGGTGATGTCGCGAAAGGACAAGCAGGTTCTGGGGCATTTGAATATAAAATTGTAGAGATTAAATAATCCCACTGTCATTATGCAATCCACTTCAACGATACATTTCTTTGCTCAATATATTATACTCATCCCTGTAATTTCATGGTTTATCGCAGTGATTTTCAAGGGATTTTATGGTCTTCATATGAAGAGTTTTTCACTCTCGCAGACTCTCTGATCTGGAGGGATGCCAAGTGTCCATTCAGCACTTGTAACAAGTATCACTACCGCACTCGGAATCAAGTATGGAATATTTTCCGATATTTTCAGTATTGCTATGGTATTTTCTATGATCATCATTTACGACGCCATCAATGTCCGATTCGAAGCAGGATTGCATGCAAAAGCTCTGAATCAGCTCAATTGTAGCAAAGAAAAACCCACCAATTATAATTTCAATGAATCCATCGGACACCTCCCGGGAGAAGCTCTTGCAGGAAGTGTTATTGGAATTATTGTGGCGATGATACTTATGAATATATAAAAAAACTCTCATACCAGAAAAGTCGGATATTTCCGGCTTTTCTTCTCTAAAAATTAAACCCTAGAATATATGTTCTCCATCTACGACGAAGTCAAACTCAAAGCATTCCTACTGGAACACGGACACAAGAACTTCCGTTATGCACAAATAGAACATGCGATTTATAAAGATCTTGTGACGGATTTTGACGCTATGACGACGATTACCAAAGAACTTCGTGAACTTCTTAAGACGAGTTGTTATTTTACTTCGCTCAAGATAAAATCAGAAGTGACTTCGGATGATGGACAAACAACGAAGTTTCTCCTTGAGACTCACGATGGAAAATTCCTCGAGGCGGTTATTATGCGACATCTCTCATGACGAAATACCCTCTGTGTATCTTCGCAAGTGGGGTGCCCAATGGCATGTAGCTTTTGCGCGACGGGAAAACTTGGACTTATTCGAAATCTCGATTTCACCGAAATCGTCGAGCAGATTATGATCGCCGTCCATCATCTCGCTCGGGAAGATAAGAAACTTCGAAATATGGTCTATATGGGGATGGGTGAACCATTTCTCAATTATGAGAATGTCAAACAATCGATAGAAATCGCTTGTGGTCAGAAAAAACTCGATCTATCGAGTCGTCGTATCACCGTTTCTACTTGTGGAATAATCCCCGGGATTGCAAAAATTGCTGAGGATTTTCCTCAAGTTTCACTCGCTATTTCTCTCCATGCTCCAACTGACGAAGCTCGTAAAGGTATTATGCCAGTAGAACAAACCTATCCTATTGATAAACTCATGGGAGCTCTCAATGCTTATGTCGAAAAAACCAACAAACGAATTTTTTATGAATATATCATGATTAATGGTATCACGGATCGTCCAGAATATGCATCAAAACTTGCAAATCTCCTCAAGGGACGTTTGGCACATGTGAATTTCATTCCCTATAATCCAGGAGAAGGAAGTTCCGATAGTCCGATGCAACCTACATCCAAAATTATGATTAAAAAATTCCAAGATGCTCTCGAGTCTGTGGGAGTTCCTTCCACGATTCGTCACACTATGGGAGACGATATCGATGCCGCTTGTGGACAATTGGCACTCAAAGAAGACGGGAAAAGCATAGCAACCGAGGTAGGAAAAAGCATGGGGAAAATACATCAGGAAATATAGATTACATACTTTTTTATATCTTTTCTACATATGGAAGTTCTTATTTCAAAAACAGAAAATATCTCCGAGGAAGTGAATCCAGAAGTCAAGAAAACAAGACGAGAAAAACAAGACGAGATACGAAAACAAAAATCTCTTGCAAAATCCGAGAGAAAAGCAGCTTTTCGTCGAAAAACTGAGAAAAAACTTGCTGAAAAAGCGGAGCGGAAAGTTATGCACAAAGTAAACAATACGAAGCGAAAACTAGAGCAAAAGATTCAGAAAAAGAGTATCAATACCCAAGCGTAAGAAGTTATATAAGTTTTCATCATATTCTATGACAAAAATAAAGCGGTTTAACCGCTTTATTTTATTAAATCATATTTTTCTTACGAGATTTTTAATTCTCCATCTTTCATACTCAATTTTACCATCATTCCGTCCGTTAATTCTCCAGAAAGAATCCTCGTCGAGAGTGGATTTATGACCATTCGAGTAATCGCTCGTTTGAGGGGTCTTGCTCCAAATTCTCGGTCGTATCCAGTTGTTATAAGCTCCGTTTTCAGACTCACATCATATGAAATAGTGATGTGTTTCTCTGCGAGTAGATTGGTCACATCCTGCAAAAGGATATCTACAATTCCTGAAAGTACTGATTCTGAGAGTGGATTATATACGACAATGTCATCAATTCTATTCAGAAACTCTGGACGGAAGTATTTCTTCAATTCCCCCATAATATTCTTCCAATTCACTGAAAAACTCGACCTTCATACTCATACTTCCGCTTCCTCATTCGTCGTACTATTTTCGTACGCCTCATTCCGGTGCTCAGTTTTCGCATGAATCTCTTCGTTTTTGAGTAAATTGGTTTGATTCTTTTCTTCTCAGAGCATATCTTGTATTTTCTGACTTCCGACATTACTCGTCATGATGATGATGGTATTTTTGAAACTCACCGTTCGTCCTTTTCCATCAGTCAATCGTCCGTCATCGAGTATCTGGAGAAATATATTAAACACATCGGTATGAGCTTTTTCTATCTCGTCGAAAAGTATGACAGAATATGGTTTCCTGCGAACCGCTTCGGTGAGTTGTCCTCCTTCCTCGTGTCCGATATACCCAGGAGGAGAACCAATCAAACGAGCAACCGTGTGAGCTTCTCCATATTCACTCATATCGATACGAATCATCGCATGCGAATCATTGAAAAGTTCTTCTGCAAGTGCTTTTGCTGTTTCAGTTTTCCCCACTCCGGTTGGTCCAAGAAAGAGGAAACTTCCGATTGGTTTCTCGGGATCACTTAGTCCTGCTTTATTTCTCTGAATCGCTTCAGAAACGAGCTTCAGGGCCTTATCCTGACCAACCACATGAGATGAGAGTCTCTCAAAAAGATGGAGGTATTTTTCTCCTTCTCCTTCCACGAGTTTCCCAACAGGGATTCGTGTCCATTTTGCGATAATCTCCGCGATATCTTCTATATCCACTTTTTCTCGGAGAAAAGATTCTCCTGTTTTCTGAATATCTGAAAGTTCTTGTTCTATAGAATCAATGGTCTTTTCGAGTACGGGGATTTCTCCATAACGAATCTTTGCAACTCCTGCATAATCTGCATCTCGCTCCAATTCCAGTGCATTATTCTTAAGAGATTCGATTTTTTCTTTATGAGTTTTTACTGAGATAATCAGATCTTTCTCTCGTTGCCACTTCGAAAGTTTAGTTCAGAATTCTTCTTGTTTATCTGCAAGAGTTTTCTCGAGCTCATTCATAATTTTTGAATCTTGGGTCGCTTCTGCTTTGAGAGCCTCGCGTTCGATTTCAAGAGAACGAATCTCTTTTTCCAGTTTATCGAGCACTATCGGTTTACTCGTAGAACTCATTTTCACACTCGATGCCGCTTCATCGATCAAATCAATTGCCTTATCGGGGAGCTTGCGATCTGGGATATATTTCACAGAAAGTTCCACCGCACTCGTGATAGCCCGATCCATAATCTTGATTCCATGGAATGTTTCGTATTTATCTTTGATGCCTCGAAGGATAGAAATCGCATCTTCTATCGTTGGCTCATCCACTAGAACTTGCTGAAACCTTCGTTCCAATGCCTGATCTTTTTCGATATATTTTCGATATTCAGCAATCGTCGTCGCTCCGATAACTTTGATAGTTCCACGAGCAAGAGCTGGTTTGAGAAGATTTCCCGCATCAGCTCATCATTCTTGATTTCCTGCTCCGACAATCGTATGCACTTCATCGATAAAGAGAATGATATTTCCGTCTGATTTCTCGACTTCTTTCAAAACTCCTTTGAGTCGTTCTTCAAACTCTCCGCGGTACTTGGCTCCAGCGATAAGAGCCCCGAGATCGAGAGTGAGAATTCGTTTGTTTTTTAGAACATCAGGTACATCTCCTTCGACGATTTTTCGAGCAATTCCTTCGACGATGGCAGTTTTCCCTACTCCAGGATCTCCGATGAGGATGGGATTATTCTTCGTTCGGCGAGACAATATTTGAATAGTTCGATGAATCTCCTCTTCTCGCCCAATAACCGGATCAATCTTTCCTTTCTTGGCGAGTTCCACAAGATCAATCGTATATTTCTTGAGTGCTTCATAGAGGTTTTCCGCATCGTTGGAAGTTACTTTTTCACCTCCACGAAGATTTTCTACTTCTTTTTTGTATACAGAAAAGGTAATACTAAAAGTACTAAAAAGATCTTTCAAACTTGAAGCTTTTTCAATCAAAGCCAAGAAAAGATGCTCCTCGGTGATATAATTATCCTGCATCGTTTTTGCAAGAGTATCGGCATAAGTTATCACCGTATTTATCTCACTCGAGAGAGTGATTCCCGACTGTCCACTGACTTTCGGAAGTTTTTCCAATTGTTCCGTAATTCGTTTTGTGAAGAGTTCTAAATCCACTCCGATTCTTCCGAGAAGTTCTCGATTGATACTCTCCGTAGAAAGGAGAATAGATGAGAGAAGATGAATACTTTCCAATGATGGATTTCAGGTACTTATAGCCAGATTTTGTGCTTCTTCCAATCTCTTGGAAGCCGATATAGTATAGCGTTCGAGGTTCATATGCGTGAATATTATAAAATAAACTAGCACTTGAATTATATACGTGCCAGTTTAAAAAGCAAGAAGAAAATAAAAAAAGAAAATAAAAAAACTTTTGATTTACAAAAAAAAAAACGATATACTTTCTCTGTAATTTTACTTTCTTTTCTATTTTTTCGTATGAAACAGTTCTTTAAGTGGATGGGGAAACATATAGCAGGAGCAATAGTGTTTTCATTATTTTCAATACTCTTTATAGCAGGAATTGTCTATGCTCTGACATATCCAAGTACTCCACCAGTAGGAGAAGTAGCTGGTGGGAAGTTTATGCAGTATTTTAATAGTATCAAAGTATCATGTCCAAATGGGTATTATCTCAATGGGTATGATGTGAATTTTCATAGAACTTGTCTCTTGGCTCCTACAGGACCAACAGGTGCTACTGGTGCAAATGGAGCTACTGGACCTCAGTGAGCTACTGGACCTGCTGGTGCAGCATCCACCGTGGCAGGCCCTGCAGGACCTCAGTGAGCTACTGGACCTGCTGGTGTTATATCATGAATTGATACTTTACCAACTTGAAGTGTAGCCTGACGTTGTGTAATTAGTACTGCTCCATGCTGAAATTCAAGTTGTGTATGAACTGCAACATATCCAGCAACTAGATGTCAAAATGTTTGTCTTGGTCGTGGATCTTGTACATTTATGCCAACTTGTGCTACTTGATGGTCTTGAGGAACTAGTGTTATAAACTCAGCATGAGGTGTAACATTAAACTGAGTTTGTTTAAAATTATAGTTTTTGATTACTTTTTTACCTCACCCTATTTCTTTGAAACAATCCTATCTTATTCTCCACTTTTGAATAATCTGCGGTTCGTGAGATATTGAGATATAAATTTTCATATTGCGATTCTTTAAAAAGAGATTATTATTTTGTATTTTTTATAAAACCTATATACTCGGGACAGTATAGTTTACAATAGTAATATTTCTTACTTATGAAAAAAGATATTTTAAAGAACGACTTCTCATCGTATTCAACAGGAGCTGAACTTGTAGAACGTGCAGACAAGAATATAATAAAGCGCGCAGTATTATTAAAAAAACAACTGCGAGAGAACAGAACAGTTATTGTTACGGTTCAAAATAGTAAAATTTTAACTCATGCGTAATACTGATTTTACTATTAAATTCTCACATAAAGTTGATATCAGACTAGAAATATTTCTGAATTTCATGTGAGATACCTGTATATATAGAGATTCTGGATTATATAATGAAGATATTATCGTGGAAAATTTCGTACAAGATATGAAACTCTTAGTAAGAGAGATTCAAATATGAATAGAAAACACTTTAAAAAAGTGAATATTTGGAGAAATACAAAGGTATACTAAAGATTTTGAGGAAACAAAACTGGTTGTTTTTGTCAGAAGTTACAATATAACTTGTCATTGTAGGAAATGGCAAGAAGATCGAATAATCACTGTAGAAGATATATTTATCAGAACATAATCTGATAAAATCAGGTAAAATCCCCCTAATTCTTTGTGAATCATAGGGATTTTATTAAATCCACTGAGATTTTTTACCTCACTCGATTCCTCCGAAACAATCCTATTTTATTCTCCACTTTTGTAAAATCAGCGGTTCACTGAAAAGTGTAGAATATTTGCAATTATTTTTGCTTTTTGCATTTCCCTCGTACTCGCGTGGATAGAAATTCATAAAGATGAACTCATTGCCGATTGGAGTCTCGCTGTACAATGAGAAGAAGTATTTAAAATCGATCCTTTAAAATAGTCATTATGCAAATATATGTCAATACTGTCCAAATCAGCGATGGATATACTCTCCATCTACAATTTTGAGATAAGCCTAAAATGTGTTGGTTTTTCGATTAAGCCTAAAATGTGTTGGTTTTATTCCTAAACTTTTGCCTTCCTGTTCTGTTCTTCGAGGAGAAAGATAAGAAGAGAATCTCGCTGAATCCGAGAGATTCCTCGATGAGGTTTTAGCTTCTCTTTTACATGTGAAAAATAACCGTCACAAATGCCCGTAGTTCTCGGTATCGAAAGGTGCGGATATCTCTCGTACGTATGCAGGTATGGAAGATAATACCGAATGCTTGCCACGGCACTCCGTAATCGCTTGTGCTCGTACTGTCCGTTTGTGTTCCGTTCTTTGAGAAAGTCAATGTAGATATGCTCTACTTGGGATAATATCCGAAGAAACATTTTTTCTGGAATGCGTCACAGTATCGTTTTGAGGATTTTAAGGGCTTTCCCGAGCCTTGTTTTCGGTCTGAGAGTGGTATATCTCCTGATAATCGCTTTCATATGAAAAATGCACATCTGTATGGGAATAGCAGGGTATTTCTTTTTAAGAAGATCGAACATGAATCTCCTTCCGTCGATCGTAAATGCATCGGTATTCTTTGTATATCAGGCAGAGTCAAAAGTGCTCATGAGCTTGCTAATACTCGTTAATGATTCTGATGATACAAAATCATATACCAGATTGAGTCCTGCATTACTTCGGATTAAAGCCATGCCATCCGTACGGGAACTAAAATAGGTTGCGTCGATCACAACGCACATACGTTCGGTCTCACGAAGGATTGGTAGTTCTCCGGTATAGTGGATGTTTCCCGTTAGATATTTTTGAACGGTATTTCGATTCTTTCCAAGTGTTTTTCCAAGTTCTCTATGGGTTTGTTTATGAAGAGAGTAATCTACATAAGCAGTGCGTATCCAAGAGGTGTCTTTCGGTATGAATACAGCGAGACACACAAGACATTTGTATCGCTGTTTTCCTCTGCTAACCCCGTATTTCTGCACCCTATTTTTACCGCATTTGTTACAAGTGTTTTTTTGTGTAAATCATACAAAGATAGATTAGAAACTAAGTACTGCCAAGTTTAGCAGATACAGTAGCTAAAAGCAAAGGATTTGTACCAACACATTTTAGGCTTATCCCACAATTTTCGAATGGCAAGAAAAAAACATTTGATGTAAAACCGTATCTTAACCGAGGTATTTTTAAGAAGTTGCAAGATAAGAAAATGTTTGATTCAGCACGAGTAGAAAATGGAACAGTTACATGGAACGGTGGTCAAGATTTTTGTCCTGATACCCTCTATTCTGAATCAGTTGAATAGAAAAACTCTTATCTCACTTTATTCTTCCGAAATAATCCAACTTTATTCTGCACTTTTGAATAATCTGCGGTTCGTGAGATATTGAGCAATACTCCTATAGCAAGCATAAGTGAAAGAAGCGAGGATCCTCAATAACTGATAAATGGAAGGGTAATTCCTGTGAGTGGAAGTATGTTAAGATTAACTCCTATATTGATAAAAGCCTGCGAAAGAATAAGGGTGGTAATCCCTGTCGCCACATACTTCCCAAAAAGGTCAGTAGTAGCTTCAGCAATCAAAAATCCTCGCCATCCGATATAGAGATAAAGACTTACAAGGAATAATATCCCGAGAAATCCAAGTTCTTCGGCAATAACAGAAAATATAAAATCCCCTTCTACTTCTGGTAAGTATCCGAATTTTTGTATGGATTTTCCGAATCCGAGACCAAAAAATCCCCCACTTCCGATTGCTATGAGCCCTTGTTCTGTTTGAAAATTGATAGTTTTATTTTGTATAGCATTTTGATTATCTGCGAGAAAGTTATCCACTCGTTCCGTTATATAGGAAAAAGAATTTCTGTTAGCGGGATCGCTATGTTTCCCGAGTCCATAAATAGAAAGAGCAAATACCATAAATATCCCAATAGATGCAAGAAGATGTTTTGTGTTCCCTCATCCAACAAAAAACATAGCTATCACAAAAGGGGTACAGATCAATATAGAACCGAAATCTGGTTGTAAAATCAAAAGAAACATAACCATTCCAAATATAAACATATAAGGAAGAAATCCATTAAAAAAGTCAGCAATTTGTGAATGCCGCTTTTTGAGAAAATAAGCAAGATAAATAATGAGACCAAACTTCATAAACTCTACTGGTTGGAGAGAAAATGGAAGAAATGGAACATTAATCCATCCTCTTGCGCCATTATACGTAGTTCCTATAAAAAATACCAAAATCAAAGAGATAATTCCTCCGATAAAGATATATTTCGCATATCGTTCAAAAAAAGTATAAGGAGTTTTTACAACAAAGGCAAAAAGAAGAAAGCTAATAGATACATGAGCGATATTCTTTAATAGATAAAAATAATTATTTGGCTCAGCAAGTAATCCTTTAGTAACCATTAAAGAGGTCACTTTAAAAGAAGGATACACACTCACAGAACTAATCATAATCATCCCGAATACGACAAGCGATAATACAATAAAAAATATGGAATAATCAATGTTTTTGGAAGGCATATTCTCAGAAAGTGAATAAATTATACAAAGAAACTCTTGAAAAATAATCTCATTTCTATTTCGGCAAAACTCACATAATGCTTGGGTCAATAGAAATAAGAAGACTTTGTATAAAAATAATAACTATATAGACAATAATGGGGGCAAAATCAATACCACTAAAAGAAGATGGAATAAAACGACGAACTGTTTCATACAATGGTAGAGTAATCGCTTGTATGAATTTCGGACGAAAGCGTATTCCTATAAGCATTCCCCAAGACAATATAACATCCAGAAAAATAATCCAGGTGATGAGATCCAAAAAGGTAAGGAGGGAAAAAAGAAGTATCGTCATAATTGATATGATAGAGAGTAGAAATCTATAGTACAGAAAAAAGCGAGAAATCAATATTTTCTTTTGCATTTTCTTTTTCAATATGATACAATGATATTGTTTGAATGCATATATTTTATTTATAATCTCATTCTCTATGAAGAAATTTTCTATTTTACATACGATTCTTATCGTACTCCTTGTGGGAGTTATGACTTTTGGATTCTTCACATCGCAAAAGAAAACAAACACGGTAGACAAAAATTTAGTTCAAACAGGAACTATTACCAATACAGGAACATCTGAAACAGATTCTCTTTATGAAGCAGAACAGAAACAGCTTCAAGAAAAGATGGATGCAAATACCAATTACAATGCTGCTGTCGATACTCTTGATGTTACAATTTGTGAGAAAATCATTAATAATGACACACTCAAAAAAGAATGTGCAGATAATGTATATTCAGCTCAGGCTGCAAAGAGTAAAGACGTAAAACTTTGCGAAAAGATTCAAGATACAAAAACCAAAACTCATTGTACGAATAGTTTTCTCTACGAAACTATTACGAGTTCTGGAAATATCACTGATTGTAATAAGATCACCGGTGATGATGCCTTAAAGAATGCTTGTACGAAAAATATTGTTTTTGCACAAATTGAATCATCATCGTTTTCTGGAACTATCAATACTTGTAATTCCCTGGCTGGAGCAGATAAAGATTATTGTGTGAATCGCATCAAGAAGGACGGTGATATTGATCTTCTTCAGAAAGGAACCAATACTAAAGATATCAATGTCTGCAAACAAATTGTAGATATTGGAATGAAGAATACTTGTAGTGATACTGTATATATGACACTTGCTCTCGAACAGAAGAACGGATCACTTTGTACAAAAATCGTTGATGTGAATCGTAAGACGACTTGTACAACCCAATTTTCACGAGTAAATGATGCTACTATTCTCAGTAAAGCAATTGCAGAAAACAATATTTCACTCTGTGCGACTATCACAAGTTCCGATTTTAAAACAAAATGTAGTGATACCATTCTCCTAAGACAATGATTAGAAAAAAGAGACACTACTTTCTGTTCAAAAATCAGTGATGCTGGAACAAAAAAACAATGTATTGATGCTGTGAAACTTATATTAGAACAAATAAATAAACAAAAATAAATATTTCCTTACCTTTTCTATTATGAAACGTCTTTCTTTTTATATAACCTTACTTTGTATCGTACTTGGTACAGGTGTATCAATTTCTTTTGCACAGCCATCAGCCATTCCTATAATTGGTGTTATCCCAGCAGATACAACAGGCGTTGGCAATGCTGGGACTGGGATTTTTAATTGGGATACTCCTTTGATTCCACCAGTCAGCGGAACTGGAGAGGTATATATCGATCCAGGAAAGTTTTTTCATGGAAATTTCCTCCTTCGAGAACTCAGTAATGCGGCAAATGATGGCACAAATACGCAATGGACCACCTTCAATATCTGTAATGAACAGCAAGATGGAACCACTCCAAATCCAACTACTTGTACTCTTTCTGGAGGTGCAACAATTTCTACTGGGGTCATAGTCCATCTTGTTGACAGTGGAGATGGAAATATCTTCTATATGACAGGTCTTATTTGGTCGCAATGAGCAGGCTGGATTACACCAAATTGGATTCTCTCTGGGTCAACCGTTCCAAAATACGATGGAACAGAAAGTGTTATATATAATAAAACGCAAGGGAAATTTCATGGATTTGCCTGGAGTGAAAATCTTGGATATATTGCTTTCGAATGATTATCCCTCACGATAACTCCTCCAGTTATTCCTGACAATCTAAAACTATTCTCTGCAAGTGGTTCAAAGTTTATTACAACTAGCCTTCCACTTGGAGCAACTTATGACTTCAAGATTGAAAACTGGAACGATATCTCGACTACCATTTATAGTCAGACCTGAAGCTTCACGCACGATTTCCGTCAGGCAAAATCCTATGCACTCACTATAACTGATCCATTTGGAAATAGTGCAACCGGAACGATTCAGGTGGTAGCTGATGTACCATCTGATACACTTAATACTATATACCAGATACCAAATGCTGTACCAAATACTTATACAAGTACTTTTGCAAATTCTGTCGTAGCTGATGCAACCGCTGTCCATACTATGAACATAAATCTCCGTGACCAGTACGGAAATCCAGTTATTGATGAGCCAGGAGTCAAGACTGTAAAAGTGCGTGTTGCCTTCAATAACAATGTTGATAAAAATCAATTATTTTCTACGGGAATAATTGGTGACGCGATTCAATTTCCTAGTAATACATTTGGTGGACTTAGTTATCTTAGTGGGTCAGTCGGTCTTTATAACAACACTTCAGGAAATTATTCTCTTAATATTTCCTCTTACGCACCGACAAAAGCATGATACAGCTTCACAAATCAAGATGATATCTCCCTACAGAAACTCAGTTATGAAGTCATCGCAAATGTTGGAAATATAGGAGTAGGCGAAGTTACAGAAACGGATATCAAAAACAAAATAGGAACAAATAATCTCAAATTTTCTCCAGCATTTTATGTGGGAAGTGTAAGTAATGCAGATAATTGGAATATTATTCAAGGGTATGATAGTAATTTTACTGCGTCACTTTTAACTGGAACAACGGTTGCTCTCACAAGTCCACAAGTACGACACACTCTCGATATAGATGTGAATGCCCTCATGACATATCAGAATCCAATTATCATAAGTGGTGGTACAGGAGTATGTAATGGATATAAGAAAACCATAAGTACATTTAATTGAGTATATATGACTGGTGGTTCTGTAAATTCATGTAATCGTCCTGATTCTTCAAATCTTCTCATGACTTCTACACCTTTCGCTAGTAATATGACATTTTCTTGGAAACCAACTATTATCTATGCGGCACCAGCTAACAGTATTATAAAATATACATCTGAGATTTCTTATACAAATGGTTCTGCGAATATTGTCTATCCATCCTATAATCGAACAAATAATTCAGCATCAACAGCACTTGGGGCAGTTATGACTCTTAGCGCAACAGATACAGGATCTGGGGTTATTAATCAGGCTGTGAAAATTCTCGGTATGAGTAATTCCCGCAATACTATCGATGTTCTGTCAGGAAATAATACAAATGCAGTTGGTTCTCTGACTCGTGTCGATATCAAAAATGCTATACATAAAAATGTGGTTACTATGACCCAATGAGGAGTTCCATCAAGTGCCAGATATGTAATATATAATAATAATACTATTTCCGACTCGAACTGGCCAACAAATAAGGATACTCTTATTATACAATGAAGAGATCTCATAATTGATGGTAATATTACCAATACTACCGCCAATATACATGGAATTATCGTTCTGCAAGATACTGCAGGAAATGGTGGAAATATCTATATTAAAAAGAATGTTTCTAATATCGCCGCGGTTCTCTTTTCTGATAAGAGTATTATTTCAGGCGACCCTAATGCACTAGCAGCTCCTTTGAAATATTATTCTGATGCTTCACCAAGTACACAGACAGCTACAGGACAACTCTTCCTAGAAGGATCTATTATTTCGGACAATACAATTGGTTGAGCCTCTATGACTCCGCTCAAGTGTCCATATGGAGCAAATACATGTACGAGTCAGGAAGCAAGACGTTATGATCTCAATTACTTCCGATTCTATTCTGGAACGGGAGCTTCCAGTCCTGGAGCATCATCTAATCCAACAGTTCCCGTAGGTTCTGAAACATATCCATTTGTTATAAAATATGATACTCGTCTTCAGACTGCTCCACCTCCTGGATTTAGTATGCCATAGTAAATCATTTAAAAATAAAACATTCCGAAATCTCGGAATGTTTTATTGGTCCCAGATTTTGGTCCTAAACCCCGAACTTTAGTTCGGAAGCTTTAGCACTGGCCTTGACGGATTTAGAGTTATAGATACAGTGTGATGAATATATCGAGATAAGCCTAAAATGTGTTGGTTTTTCGATTAAGCCTAAAATGTGTTGGTTTTATTCCTAAACTTTTGCCTTCCTGTTCTGTTCTTCGAGGAGAAAGATAAGAAGAGAATCTCGCTGAATCCGAGAGATTCCTCGATGAGGTTTTAGCTTCTCTTTTACATGTGAAAAATAACCGTCACAAATGCCCGTAGTTCTCGGTATCGAAAGGTGCGGATATCTCTCGTACGTATGCAGGTATGGAAGATAATACCGAATGCTTGCCACGGCACTCCGTAATCGCTTGTGCTCGTACTGTCCGTTTGTGTTCCGTTCTTTGAGAAAGTCAATGTAGATATGCTCTACTTGGGATAATATCCGAAGAAACATTTTTTCTGGAATGCGTCACAGTATCGTTTTGAGGATTTTAAGGGCTTTCCCGAGCCTTGTTTTCGGTCTGAGAGTGGTATATCTCCTGATAATCGCTTTCATATGAAAAATGCACATCTGTATGGGAATAGCAGGGTATTTCTTTTTAAGAAGATCGAACATGAATCTCCTTCCGTCGATCGTAAATGCATCGGTATTCTTTGTATATCAGGCAGAGTCAAAAGTGCTCATGAGCTTGCTAATACTCGTTAATGATTCTGATGATACAAAATCAGGCTCTTCCGTATATCGCTTTGGTAACTATGCTTCTTGACAAATAGGGAAATCTCAAAGTTTGAGGTAGATCATAGCCATAAAATTCTTCACATTCTTGTATCCTCTAGCTCTTCTTTTGATGGTCTGAATAATAGAGTTGATTCATTCGACGATACCATTATTGACCTTCTTTTCGATGTAATTCATAATTCATTGCCAGTGAGTTTTTATGGTTTTCACCACCTTCTTCATAGGCTCAATATCTGAATTCATTACCCATTCGCACCAATATTGGAGAAATAACTCTGCTTGTTCTTTCGTGGGCTTCTCAAAGAATTCCTTAATATTTTCCTTCATCTGATAGGCTTCTGCAAGACCTCTGTTGTTTGTTTTGAGTTCTTCCAGTTTTGCTTTTTTCTCATCGCTTAGAGTTTCTGGATTTTGAAGCCAGAGGTATTTGCTTCCTTTAAGAAAGGCATTGTTTTTCAACTCCAATATTCTTGTTTCATTCATCGCTTTTCATAAAAATTGCATGAAGTGGAATCTATCATAGATAATGGATGCCTTCGGAAATGACTCCATAACTCCAGCCGTAAAAGAAGGAGTGACCAGTCCGGATAAAATAGGACACACGAACTCGAAAGCTCGGTGTCCTATTTTTCATTCATTTGAATAGAAATAAAATGAAATTTGAATAAGATGCCAAGAAAATGAGAGTTCAATATATTTATATTTCTTTATTTTTATATTCTATGCCAGGAACATTTCATAAAATACCTCCTGAGGTAAGAGCCACTATACTTCGTCAAGTAAAGCTTGAATGAAGAAAAATGTCAGATGCAGCATCTGAATTTGGAGTCACGGTTGAAACTATTCGATCTTGGCTTAAAAAAGAAGTAGATGAGAGTGGAATTACTTCATCGGCCTATCTTGCCAAGATTCAAAGGCTTGAGAAGGAAAAAACTGATCTCATTCAAATCATCTGATCGCTCAGCGTTGTTGTTGAGCGATTCAAAAAAAAAGATGAGCAGGATAATGCTCGTTCGAGAGGTCCTCTCGCATAATCCTGGTTGTAATAAACTTCTTCTTTGTACAACACTTCAGGTAGCACGATCCCTCGTGTACTACCAATCAAAAGTAGAAGTAAAAGATGCTCTACTCCAATCAGAGTTGAAATCTCTCCACGAGGCTCATCCTTGGTATGGTCATAGGCGTATTGCTTGGAGTATGGGAATATGTTTTGAAAAAGCCCGAAGACTCATGAAAAAATTCTCCATTTTTGCAAAAGTGCGGATATGAAGAAAGTTTACAAAGAGTGCAGATGTAGGACTTCCAGATATCAAGATACCAAACCTCACAAAAAATATCTGCCCTATACGAGCCAATGTTATATGGAGAACGGATTTTACTCATATTATTTATCACTGAATTCATCTGTATCTTGCAACTGTTCTTGATGCGTATACAAGAGAAATCATTGGATACTCCATATCTTTTGTGCATACCAAAGAATTTGCACTTGAAGCAATTAAAATGGCATTTCAATATACACAGGCTATCCCACAGATCTTTCACTCAGACCAATGAAGTGAATACAGAAGTTTCTTGATTATGAATTATCTCAGAGAACAAGGCATACAAATATCCATGAGTAAAAAATGATCTCCTTGGGAGAATGGAGGTCAAGAGTCTTATTATGGAAAATTTAAACTGGAGCTGGATTCTCCAAATGCCTATGCTTGTATTGAAGACCTCATTGCAGCAATTCATTATCGAATCTATTATTACAATCACGAACGAATTCATACTGCCCTAAAAATGCCACCAAAGAAATTTACATTCATCATACGGGAAAAAGAAGAAATTCTTAAAAAACAAAGTATTCCAGAAGTTTGTATGACCCATTCTAGTTCTACTCCACAGGAATCCTTGTTCGTTTTCGCTCAGGAAACTGGCGAACTCACAAGTATTCCTGTAACCACATGAGCTTCATAGTTTGTGTGTCCTAAAAAAACGAGACTTGACAGTTTGTTCAGTAGTAACCATATCTCCATCATTATTTTCAAACTTTGCTCATTTCTCGAAATCAAGGTGTATATCGAGCCTTTGATTCTCTACACTCAAAGCAAACTCTTTGATATACCAAGGACTCTGGAGTCATAATGCTTTGAGAAATATATCTTTTTCCATAGGGTATATTTTATGAGAGGAGTAATGTTGTGTAGTATATTCTTTTTGAGATATCTACCAAAGCGATATACGGAAGAGCCAAAATGTTATTATATCTTCAAAACTAAAACTTTCTCTTCGAGCATATCTTTCATGGCATATTTAATCCCTTCTCGTCCGAGTCCACTATCCTTAAGTCATCCGTATGGCATAGCATCAACTCGAAAGGAGGGGACATCATTTTGAATAACTCCACCGACTTCAGCATTCTCATACAGTTGCCAGATTTTATTGATATCTTTTGAGAATATCCCCACTTGAAGCCCAAATTTTGAAGCATTGAGTCGTTCGATAACTACCGAAAAATCCGTATATTTTTCTAGAACGGCTACTGGTCAGAAGGCTTCTTCTCGAACAAGATTTGCAGTATCAGGAACATTTTCTAGAAGCGTGGGATTCAGGAGAATTCCTTCTCATTTATTCCCTGTCAAACAAGTAGCTCCCATATCGAGAGATTCCGCAATCCAGTCACCAAGACGTTTTCTGTTTTTAGGATCGATAAGTCCACCGATGTCTGTTGATTCACTTCGCGGATCTCAAATCTTCATGGTTTCCAGCTTTTTCACAAGTTTCATCTTAAATTCCTCATAAATATCTGCGTGAACATAGATTCTTTGCACACTTATACAGCTCTGCCCCGCTTGATAATATGCACCCATCGCCACTCGGTTGATAAGCCAATCCCAGTCTTCTATTTCACGATCAACAATAACTCCGGCATTTCCTCCAAGTTCAAGAACTACTTTTTTCTTTCCAGATTTTTCTTTCATTTGCCATCCAACTGCAGGAGAACCCGTAAAAGAAAGAAGAGAAATTCTCTCGTCTTCCACGAGTTGTTGCCCGACAATTCTATCGCTTGGAAGTACAGAAAGAGCTTCTTTTGGCCACCCAGATTTTTCTATAATTTCTGCAATCATAAGCGTTGTAAGGGGAGTGGCAGAAGCTGGTTTTATAACAATCGGACACCCGGTTGCGATAGCTGGTGCAAGTTTATGTGCCAGAAGATTCATTGGAAAATTAAATGGTGTAATAGCAGAAACTACTCCGATAGGGAAGTGTTTAATAATCCCATGTCGGTGTGTTGCCATCGAATTGATAGCAAGATTTACATATTCTCCATAGATTCGTTCTGATTCGCCGACGGCAATCTCGAAAGTGGAGATACATCAATCCATCTCTCCGCGAGCTTCCCGGATAGTTTTCCCATTCTCGAGTACGAGAGTTTGTGCAAAAAGCTCCTTTTTATCTTTCAATTCTTGGACGATAAATTTAAGAATATTTGCTCGCTCAAATGGTTCAAGTTTTCGAGTCTGTTTGAGGGATTCTTTCGCTTTCACTATAGCTATTTCCATATGTTCTGCCGAAGCCATGGAAACGGTTTCCACGACTTCTCCCGTATACTCGAATACGACGTCCATATATTTTCCTGTGTCAACCCATTCTCCTGCAAGATAAAGTTTTTTCATAATAAAAAGAAGTGAGAAAATATTATAAAATTTTGTCTTTGAATTTATTTAAAATACTGGATTACACAATTTTTTCTGGATATGTGAAATCGAAATCGATGATATTGATTCCTGGAGTGTCGCGAGCGGTTCGGAAAATATTCTCGAAATCGAGAGGATTGCTGACTTTGTAACCATGTGCTCCGAAACTTTCTGCCATCGTAACAAAATCAGGGTTTCAGAAATCGAGTCCGAAATCTCCCATATTATTATTCTTTTGTTTCCATTTAATCATACCGTAACTGCTATTATTGAGAATAATAATAGTTATATCTAAACCGAGTCGAACACCCGTTTCTATATCTCCGAGGTTCATAACCAGTCCGCCATCTCCCGTTATACAAATAACTTTTTCTTTTGGGTGTAACATTTTTGCAGCCATCGCACTCGAAAACCCTGCTCACATTGTTGCAAGAGCATTATCCAAAAGTACGGTATTTGGGTGATATGAAGGATAATTTCGGGCAATCCAGAGTTTATAAAGACCATTATCCAATGCGATAATATCTTCTTCCCCGAGATTTTCCCTGAGGGCATTTACAAAAGTTCGGGGCATCATAATTTTCGTATCCTTTTCGAGAGAATTATTCTCAATCATGACTATTTTATTTGTCTCATTTGTTTTATAAATAGCGGAATGATCCCAATTAGAAGTATCTATATTTGCTTCAAAAAGTTGCCAGAGTGTGTGTCAGATATCTCCGACTACTTCGAGATTTGGAGCATACACATCGTCCATAATGGACGGAAAGAAATTGATATGAATCGTAGAAACACCATTTGGTCCGAGAATACTCGTTGGCTTTTCTACTACGTCGTATCCGACAGAGAGAATCAAATCAGATTGTGCAATGGCTTTATGGACATAATCATGCTCGGTGAGTGCTGCCGTTCCGAGGAATTGTGGAGAGCGTTCATCGACGACTCATTTTCCCATCTGAGAAGTGAAAAATGGAATGTTATATTTTTCTATAACTTTCGTAAGGTATTTGGTGATTCGTTTCCTATTCGCTCCTGCTCCAACGAGTATGATAGGAGATTTTGCTTTTTCGAGCTTCTGAATAAGCGTTTGGAGAGATTTCTCGTCTGCAATAGGTCTACGAACTTTTTCTG